>CAYNYQ010000264.1:0-7249 GCA_964401305.1 uncultured Acetobacteraceae bacterium
CAGCTGCGGCAGCTCGTCGATGCGGGTGCGGCGCATGAAGGCGCCGAAGCGGGTGATGCGCGGGTCGCGCTCGCTGGCCCAGACGGCGCCGAACTTCTCGGCATCGACGCGCATGGTGCGCAGCTTGAGGATGCGGAAGACGCGCCCGCCCTGGGTCACGCGCTCCTGCCGGTAGAGCGCCGGGCCGCCATCCTCGAGCCGGACCGCGATCGCGGCGGCCAGCAGGAAGGGGCTCGCCAGCAGCAGCAGCAGCGCGCTGGCGGCCACGTCCAGCGCCCGCTTCAGCCAGCGGTCCATGGCGCCGAAGACGAAGCCGTCCGAGTAGAGCAGCCAGCCGATCTCGAGCCGCTTGATGTCGACCCGGCGGATCTCCTTCTCCAGGAACTGCGCGTATTCGCGCACCGGGAAGCCGGCGATGCGGCAGGCCAGCAGCGCCTCCATGGGCAGGCCGCGGCGCTCGTCCGGCGCGACGACGATCTGGTCGGCGTTGAACGCCCGCGCCGCGGCGAGGAACTCCCGCCCATGCGGCAGCAGCGGGCAGTCCGGGTCCGTCGCCAGCCGCGGATCGACCGGGCCCATGGTGGCCTCGTCGTGCAGGAAGGCGATGTCGTAGCCCAGCATGTGGCCCTCGCGCCGCAGCAGCAGCACGAGGTCGAAGGCGCGCTGCCCGGCGCCGACGACCAGCAGCCGCCGGCGGAAGGCGCCGCGCAGCCGCAGCGCCCGCAGCACCAGCCGTGCGAGCGAGGCGGTGACGGTGAAGACCAGGACCGAGAGCGCGTAGCAGGTCCAGAGCGAGGGACCGCCCTCGCCCTCCCCCATCAGCGCGCCGACCGGGAGGGTGGCGATGGAGGCCAGGATGCCGCCGAGCATGGCGGCGACGACGGCGCGGCCGAGGGCGCGCCGCGTCTCCAGCAGCGTGTCCCGCCGGTAGAGGCCGAGGGCGTAGAGGAACAGCAGGAAGCAGGCCGGGTAGAGCAGCAGCGCCGCCAGCGGCACCAGCGGCAGCAGCGCCCGCGCCAGCAACGGCCAGGCCGCGCAGGCGAGCGCGGCATCGAGCAGGAAGAGAACCGCGCCGGCACCGGGGCCGGCACGCGTCGAGAGGGCCATGGCGTGTCCAGGACCGTTGCAAACGGGGCGCGTCGGGGCGTCGCCCCGGCGTCACCCCTACCACGGGGCGCTTACTAGCAGATTTGCGCCAGGGCTTCGCCGCCCGCCGCGAGTCCCCCGCCGCCGCTCAGCTTCGGACCAGCGGGCAGCCGCCCTCGGCCAGGGGGCGGAAGGCCTCCTCGGCAGGGAGGGTGACGGCCAGCCTGTAGACATCGCCGGGCCCGCGGCTCTCCGACGGGGCCTTCACCTGGTAGAGGTGGGAGGGGTGGATCTTCCGCCCGTCCTCGCGGACCGAGCCGCGGCCATAGGCGTCATCGTCGGTCGGCATGCGCTTCATCGTGGCCACCACCTCGCGGCCCGAGGCCTTGGCGCGCGCCACGCCCAGCTCCTTCACCGCCTTCAGGTAGTGGGTGACGCCGGAGTAGTTGCCGGCATGGACGTAGTTCGGGAAGACGTTGGGGATGCGCTGCTGCTGCTGCAGGCGGCGGGTGAAGGCGCGGGTGCGGTCGTCCTGGTCCCAGTAGAAGGTCTCGGCGATGTACATGCCCTGCATGGTCTGCATGCCCGCCGCGATCACCCCGGTGACCGAGCCGATGACGGCGGCGAGCTGCATCCGCCGCGCGCCGCGCGTCAGGCCGAATTCCTGCGCCTGCTTGACGCTGTTGACGAGATCGTCGCCGGCCAGCGCCAGGCCCAGCACCTTCGCGCCGCTCGCCTGCGCCTGCAGGAGGAAGGCGGAGAAATCCGTGGTCTGCGGGAAGGGGTAGCGCGAGGAGCCGAGCACCTTGCCGCCGGCCTGCTCGATGAAGCGGGAGGTGTCGCGCTCGATCGCGTGGCCGAAGGCGTAGTCGGCGGTGAGGAAGTACCAGCTGTCGCCGCCCATGCGGGTCAGCGCCGCGCCCGAGGTCTTGGCGAAGCACCAGGTGTCGTAGGACCAGTGGATGGTGTTCGGCGTGCAGGCGCGGCCCGTCAGGTCGGAGGTGGCGGCCGAGGCGTTGAGGTGGACCTTGTCGCGCTCGACGCAGACCGGGTTGATGCCGAGGGCGATGGCGCTGTTGCCGACATCGGTCACCACATCGACGCCGCGCGTGTCGAACCACTGGCGGACGGTGTTCACGCCGACATCGGCCTTGTTCTGGTGGTCGGCGGCGATGACCTCGACGCGGATCGCGGGGTTGGCGGCGGTGAACTCCTCGACCGCCTGGCGGACGCAGGCGACGGAGGTGGGTCCCGTCACGTCGCGGTAGGGGCCGGCGAGGTCGGTCAGAACGCCGATGCGGATGACGTCGCCGGCGGGCTGGGCGCGCAGCAGCCCCGGCGCGGCGGGCAGCAGGGTGGCGGCGCCGAGCAGCGCGGCGCGGCGGGTGGTGACGGTCATGGCGTTTCGCCTCCCAGGGATGGGGCGTGTCCTGCGGCCCCTTGCGGGCGCGAGCCTAGCGCAAAAGCGGGCGCGGGTCCGGCGCCGCGAGCGGGAGGCCGCGCTGGCGAGCGGCGTCAGCCAGAACTGCTTGTATTTTGCTCATTCTGGCGGCTCTTTGGTCGATAGTGAACCCAATCTCCATTGCTTGCGCGCCCTTTGGGCACATCCTACCCTCGCCGCCATCACACCGCGAGGGAACCACCCGATGCCCGCCCCCATGTCCCGGCGCGCTCTGGTCAGCGCGTCGATCGCTTCCGGCCTCGCCGCCACCCTTCCCTGGGACCCGGCCCGCGCCCAGGCGCCCGGCGGCACGCTGCGCGTCGGCATGACCGCCAATGCCGTCCCCCTCGCCAACGGCGTCCCCGACCAGGGCGCCGAGGGCCACCGCTTCATGGGCATCACCCTCTTCGACCAGCTCGTGCAGTGGGACCTCAGCAGCGCCGACCGCATCGCCGTGCCGAAGCCCGGCCTCGCCACCGGCTGGCAGGTCGATCCCGCCAACCCGAAGCGCTGGGTCTTCACCCTGCGCGAGGGCGTGCGCTTCCACGACGGCAAGCCCTTCACCGCCGAGGACGTCGTCTTCTCCTTCGACCGCCTGGTGAAGCGCGACCACCCCGCCTTCGACCAGCGCGGCTCGGCGATCAGCGCCTCGCGCCTCTTCACCGTGGACAGCTACCGCGCCGAGGCGCCGCACCGCCTGGTGATCGACTGCAAGCGCGTCGACAGCCAGCTGCCCTACCTGCTGTCCTGGATCGGCATCACCCACCAGGGCGCCTGGGAAGCGGCGGGACGCAACTGGGACGCCTTCATGCAGCGCGCCATCGGCACCGGGCCGTGGAAGATGGAGAGCTACAATATCCGCGAGCGCTGCGTCATGACGCGCAACGCCGACTACTGGGACAAGGACCGCGTGCCGCGCGCGGAGCGGCTGATCCTGCTGCCGCTCTCGGAT
Organism: uncultured Acetobacteraceae bacterium; assembly: GCA_964401305.1. Classification (GTDB taxonomy): domain Bacteria; phylum Pseudomonadota; class Alphaproteobacteria; order Acetobacterales; family Acetobacteraceae; genus JAIEOP01. The sequence goes on from CAYNYQ010000264.1 coordinate 3,480, forward strand.
GCCAATACGCGCGTCGCCGCGCTGCGCGCCGGCCAGGTGGACTTCATCGAGGCGCCGCCGCCCGACGCCATCCCCGCGCTGCGCGCGGCCGGCTTCCGCATCACCAGCAACGTCTACCCGCACAACTGGATGTACTTCCTCTCCTATGTCGAGGGCTCGCCCTGGCGCGACGCGCGCATCCGCCGCGCCGCCAATCTCGGCATCGACCGCGCCGGCATGAAGCAGATGCTGGGCGGCATGATGAGCGAGGGCGCCGGCCTGCTCTATGCCGGCCATCCCTGGTACGGCAGCCCGGCCAGCCGCCCGCGCCACGACCCGGAGGCGGCGCGCAAGCTGATGGCCGAGGCCGGCTTCACCCCGCGCAACCCGCTGAAGACCCGGGTGATGATCTCGCCCTCCGGCTCCGGCCAGATGCAGCCGCTGCCGATGAACGAGTTCGTGCAGCAGAACCTCAAGGAGGTCGGCATCGAGCTCGGCTTCGAGGTGCTCGACTGGAACACGCTGCTGACCCAGATGCGCGAGGGCGCCTGGATGCCCGGCGCGCGCGGCTGCCACGCCATCAATGCGTCGTGGACGGCGCAGGACGCCTATGTCGGCTTCATCCGACCGCTGCACAGCGCCTTCGCCCCACCGGTCGCCTTCAACTGGGGCCGGCATGCGGATCCGCAGGCGGACGCGCTGATGGACGGGCTGCTCGAGGAGTTCGACGCCGAGAAGCAGGACAGCATCATGAAGCGCCTGCACGCCCGGCTGGTGGAGCAGGACGCGGCGATCTTCATCGCGCACGACCTGAACCCGCGGGCGATGAGCCCGAAGGTGCAGGGCTTCGTGCAGGCGCAGTCCTGGTTCCAGGACCTGACGCCGATCCGCATGGGCTGAGCGGCCGCGGCGCCCGGCCGCCGGCGCCAGGCGGACCGGAGCGACCGCCGGCCTCGCGCGCATCGCGTCTGCGTGCCCGGGGCAACCCGCGCGCGCGGGCGCTGTTCACCCTCCCACCCCGGCCGGAGCGGGCGGTGTCGCCGTCCCGGTCGGACCCGTGCCCAGCCATCGCGGCGCCGCCGCGCCGCGCGGAGAGGGGAGGCGCCCGCATGACGGACCGGTCCAGGGCGATCGCGCTCGGCATCGTCGCGGGCGCCGCCGGCATCCTCGCGCTGATCGGGATTGCCGGGCTGGCCGTCGTCCATACCGGCGCCGTCAACGTGGCCGCCACCGAGGAGCACGGCGCCTTCACCCGCTGGGCCTTCGACACGACCTTCCACAAATCCGTCGAGCGGCGCGCCGCCGGCATCGCCGCACCCGGGCCCGCGACGCCCGCCGGCCTCGAGGCGGGCGCGGCCTCCTACAAGGCGATGTGCCAGCACTGCCATGCCGGGCCCGGCGTCGAGCGCGCCACCTGGGCGAGCGGCATGCGGCCGCGCCCGCCCCACCTGGCCGAAGCCGCCGCGCACTGGGAGCCGGAGGAGGTCTTCTGGCTGGTCCGGCACGGCGTGAAGATGACCGGCATGCCGGCCTTCGGGCCGAGCCATAACGATGCCGCGCTCTGGACCATCGTCGCCTTCGTCAAGGCGCTGCCGGCGATGACGCCGGAGCGCTACGCCGCGCTCGGCGCCGGCGGCGGCTGAGGACCCGGGGCGATGTCCTACTGGCGCTTCGCCGCGATGATCGCGACCTCCACCGTGGTCATGTACGGGCTGATGTACCTCAACACCTATGCGCTCGAGCATGTGCTCTGGAGCCAGACACGGGGGTGGATGGCGCTGCTGATGGGGGCGTGCATGGCCATCATCATGCTCGGCTTCATGCTGGGCATGTACCGCCACAGGTGGGCCAACATCGGCATCTTCGCGGGCTCGGCGCTGGTCTTCGCGCTGTCGCTGTGGTTCGTGCGCACCCAGGCGACGGTCGACGACGCCGCCTACATGCGGGCGATGATCCCGCACCATTCGATCGCCATCCTCACCAGCGAGCGCGCGCAGATCTCCGACCCGCGGGTGCGCAGGCTCGCCGACGAGATCATCGAGGCGCAGGAGCGCGAGATCGCCGAGATGCGGCACCTCGTCGCCGACCTCGAGGCGCGCGACTGATGCCGCCCCCGCCGCGCCGCCGCGCCGGGCGGGGCCTCGTCGCGCTGCTCCTCGCCGCCGCGCCGCTCGCCGGCTGCGACGGCAACGACGCCGTCGACGACGATGTCGCGGCCGGGCAGCCGCCGGCCATCGCCCGGATTCTGCCTGCCGAGGAGGCAATTGCTGGCGCACAGATCCCCAGGCTCGATCCCCAGGGGCTGATGGATGCGGAGATCCGGGCGGCGATCGGGCCCGGCCCGCTCTGCGGCTTCCACTACGCCCGGGCCGGCCGGCCGGTGCTGGCCGTCCGCGCGCCGCCGCCGGGCGGAGCGGGGGTGGTCAAGGTGAACGGCAACCTCGTCCGGCTGCAGCCCGAGGCCGTGGCGGCGGAGCAGACTGCCGCGCACCGCCTGGCCGCCGCCCCGCTGCGCATCACCCTCGTCCCGGTCGGCCCCGCCGGCACCGGTGCCTGGCGCGAGGCCGACATGATCTTCGAGATCGGCGAGGCGCTGCGGGTCGGCTACCGCGGCTTCGTCGCCTGCCGGCCCGAGGCGAGCACGGCCCGCCGGCCGTCCTGAGGGCGGCGCCCCGCGCGCCGGCCCGCCCGCCCTGCCGCGCCGCGCCGCCGGTGGGCCCCCACCATGCCCCGCACCGCCGCCGGTGTGCCCCCGCCATGCCCCGCACCGCCGCAAGTCGGCCCCGCCCCGGTCTGGCCCGCCATTTGCTTCCCGCCTGCCCGCCCAAGACCACACGGCAACGGGAGAATTCACGCCATGACCCCCACCATCGGCCGCCGCGGCCTGCTCGGCGGCGCTGCCGGCGCGATCGCCGCGAGCACCCTGCCCTACGACCTCGCCCTCGCCCAGCCGGCGGCGCCGAACACGACGCTCCGCGTCGGCATGACCGCCTCCGCCGTGCCGCTCTCGAACGGCGTGCCCGACCAGGGCGGCGAGGGCCACCGCTTCATGGGCATCACGCTCTACGACCAGCTCGTGATGTGGGATCTCTCGAAGTCGGACGGGCCGGCGACGCTGCGCCCCGGCCTCGCCACGGAGTGGAAGAACGACCCCGCCGACCGCAAGCGCTGGATCATCACGCTGCGCGAGGGCGTGAAGTTCCACGACGGCAAGGTCATGGACGCCGCCGACATCGTCTTCTCCTACGACCGCGCCTTCAAGGCCGACGCGCCGCACTACGACCCGCGCGCCAATGCCTTCGCGCGCATCCGCATGCCGACCATCGCGTCCTGGCGGGCCGAGGGGAAGAACACCTTCATCCTCGAGACCACGCGCCCCGACAGCTTCGTGCCCTACGGCCTCACCTGGGTCGGCATCACCCACCAGGGCGCCTGGGAGGCCGCGGGCAAGAGCTGGGACACCTATCTCGGCCGCGCCGTCGGCACCGGCCCGTGGAAGATGGAGAGCTTCTCCATCCGCGAGCGCTGCGTGATGACGCGCTTCGCCGAGTACTGGGACCCCAACCGCGTCCCGCGCGCCGGCCGCCTCGTGCTGCTGCCGCTGCCGGAGGCAAACACCCGCGTCGCGGCGCTGCGCTCGAACCAGGTGGACTTCATCGAGGCGCCGCCGCCCGACGCCATCCCCTCGCTGCGCCAGGCCGGGTTCCAGATCGTCTCCAACCAGTACCCGCACAACTGGACCTGGCACTTCTCCATGGTCGAGGGCTCGCCCTGGCGCGACAAGCGCATCC
>CAYNYQ010000265.1:0-7244 GCA_964401305.1 uncultured Acetobacteraceae bacterium
CGGCCTCACGCCCGGTTCGCGCGCTCGAAATTGCGCAGCGCGACATTGCCGCGGCGGTTGGCGTTCTCCAGCATCTGCGTCGCGTTCTGCTGCCCCTGGAAGGACTTCTCCAGCTCCTCCTGGATGATGTTGCGGATCTCGACGAAGTTGCCGAGGCGGAAACCCTTCGAGTTCGGCGTCGGCTCGGCGCGGGAGAGCTGGATGATGGCGGCATCCGCGCCCGGGTTCTCCCGGTAGTAGCCCTCGGCCTTGGCCTTCTCGAAGGCGGCCAGCGTGATCGGCACGTAGCCGGTCGCCTTGTGCCACCAGAGATCCTGGTCGACGTCGGAGATGAAGCGGAAGAACTCTGCCACCGCCTTGTACTCGGCCGCCGTGCGGTTGCGCGCCGTCAGCGTCCAGAGGCTGGCGCCGCCGATCACGCCGTTCTTCGGGCTCTGCGTCACGTCGGCATGATAGGGCAGCGGCACGGAGGCCCACTTGAACTTCGCCTCGCGCTCCACCTGCGCCCGCCCGGCGGAGGAGTTGAAGCCGATCGCCGCCTCGCCGTTCGGGAACAGCGCGGCGCCGGCGGCATCGCGCCCGGCGTAGCGGAACAGCCCGTCCTTCTGCAGCGCCAGCAGGAACTCCGTGTGCTTCCTGAAGAAGTCCCCGGTCAGGCGGAGCTCGGCGTCCATGCCCTCGAAGCCGTTCGCCTTCGTGGCAAAGGGCACGTCATGGATCGCCGCCATCTGCTCGAACATCACCCAGGTCGGCCAGGACGTGGTGATCGGCACGGCGGTCGCGTTCGCGGCCTTCAGCTTCTCGGCCGCGGCGCGCACCTCGGCCCAGGTCTTCGGCAGGTTGGTGGTGGACAGCCCGGCCTTCTCGAAGGCGTCGAGGTTGATCCACATCACCGCCGAGGAGGAGTTGTGCGGCATCGAGACCAGCCGCCCCTGGGTGTCGCTGTAGTAGCCGCGCACGCCGGCGAGGTAGCGCTTGGGGTCGAGCTCGATCCCCGCCTCGGCCAGCAGCTGGTGCGTCGGGCGGATCGCCGGGCCGGCGGCCATCATCGTCGCCGTGCCGACCTCGAAGACCTGGATGATGTGCGGCGGGTTGCCGGCGCGCCAGGCGGCGATGGCGCCCGTCATCGTCTCGACATAGCTGCCCTTGAAGCTGCCGACGACCGTGACGGTGCCCTGGCTCTCGTTGAAGCGCTTGACCTGCTCGGCAACCCGCTCGCCGAGGGCGCCGCCGAGGCCGTACCAGAACTGGATCTCGGTGCGGGCCTGGGCGCGGAGCGGAATGGCGGGCGCGGCCAGGGCCGCACCGGCGGCGCCGGCGAGCAGCGTGCGACGCTCGATCATGACGTGGTCTCCCCCTTCGGTTGGGTCTCGGCGCGCACTAGCGGCGCGGCGTTGCTGGCGCGTGACGTTTTTCTTACAGATAGATGACAGCCCGCGCCACGGCAACGCCGACCGTCATGCCGCCTCGCCGACCAGCCGCGCATAGAGCGCCGGATCCGTCGCCCCCTCGGTGCCGAACAGCAGCACCCGGGCGTCCTCGCCGAGCCCCAGCGCCGCCCGCGCATAGGGCTCCCTCGCCGCCAGCAGCAGCCCCGCCAGGCCGGCGACCGCGCTCTCCCCCGCCACCACCCGGGGCTCGCGCCGCGCCAGCGCCCGCATGCAGTCGACCGCCGCCGCATCGGGCACGGCCATGAAGGCCGTGGCGGCGCGCTCCAGCTCCTGCCAGGCCAGCAGCGAGGGCTCGCCGCAGGCGAGGCCGGCCATCAGCGTGTCGAGCTCCCCCTCGATGGCGGTGGCCCGCCCGGCCTCGGCGCTCGCCAGCAGGCAGGCGGCCTTCTCCGGCTCCACCACCACCAGCTTCGGCACCGCCGCCGGGAAGCTCGCCCGCATCTGCGCCGAGACCGCCGCCGCAACCCCGCCGACGCCGCCCTGCACGAAGACATGGGTCGGCGGCGCCGGCAGCGCCTGCGCGGCCTCCTCGGCCATCAGCCGGTAGCCCTGCATCACGTCGCGCGGGATCTCCGTGTAGCCCTCGTAGGAGGTGTCGGAGACGACGAACCACCGCTCCGCCTCCGCCGTGCGCTGCGCGGCGCGCACGGCGTCGTCATAGGTGCCGGGCACGACGCGGATCTCGGCGCCGTAGCGCGCGATGGCGTCGCGCCGCCCCTGGCTCACATGCTCGTGCACGAAGATCACGCAGCGCGCGCCGAAGCGCCCGGCGCCCCAGGCAACGCTGCGGCCATGGTTGCCGTCGGTGGCACAGGTGACGGTGATGACCCGCGTCGCCTCCCGCCAGGTATCGCCCTCGAGCTCGGCGGCCGTCGCGGCCGGCGCCACGCCGCGCCGCGCCAGCTCGGCCTGCAGCAGCTTCATCACCGCATAGGCGCCACCCAGCGCCTTGAAGCTGCCGAGGCCGAAGCGCCCTCCCTCGTCCTTCCAGTGCACCGCGGCGACGCGCGCCGCCGTGGCGACGTCGGGCAGTGGCAGCAGCGGCGTCGGGGCATGGCCGGGCCAGGCGGTGATCGCCTCCTTGGCGCGGCGGTAGCCGCCCTCGGGCAGGGTGACGGTGCCGGGCGTGCCGGCATGGCGGTTGACGAGCAGGCGGAAGGGATGGCGGGGGATCATGGGCGGACCATGCGCCGGCGCGGGCCGTGGCGGAAGGCCGCCAGGCGCCGGGGGCGGCGCCGGTTGCGCCCGCCCGGGCCAGCAGGCAAACCCGATCCTCTCCTGCGCAAGGGACGGCCGGCATGCAGATCACGATCCTCGGCGGCGGCGGCTTCCTCGGCCGCAAGCTGGCGCGGCGCCTGGCGGCGGAGGGCGCGCTCGGCGGCCGCCCGATCGCCGGCCTCACCCTCTTCGACCTGGAGGCCCCGCCGGCGCCCGAGGGGGCGCGCTTCCCGGTCCGCAGCCTCGGCGGCGATGTCGCCGACCCGGCGCAGGTGGCCGCCGCCATCCCGCCCGGCACCGGCATCGTCGTTCACCTCGCCGCCGTGGTCTCGGCCCAGGCGGAGGCGGATTTCGACCTCGGCATCCGCGTCAACCTCGCCGGCACCCAGGCCGTGCTGCAGGCCTGCCGCGCGCTGCCGGCGCCGCCCCGCGTGGTCTTCACCTCCTCCGTCGCCAGCTTCTCCGGCGGGCAGGACGCCCGGCTCGAGGACGATGCGCGCCAGCTCCCCGCCAACAGCTACGGGGCGGAGAAGGCGATCGGCGAGCTGCTGCTGCAGGACGCCTCGCGCCGCGGCTTCCTCGATGCGGTGAACATCCGCCTGCCGACGGTGATCATCCGCCCGGGCCGGCCGAACAAGGCGGCCTCCTCCTTCGTCTCGGCGATCCTGCGCGAGCCGCTGCTCGGCCTGCCGACGGAGCTTCCGGTGCCGGAGGACTTCGCGGTCTGGATCTGCTCGCCGCGCCGCGCCGTGGAGTGGTTCCTGCACGCGATGACGATGGACACCGCGCCGCTCGGCCTCGACCGCGGCATCAACCCGCCGGGGCGCAGCGTGACGGTCGGCAAGATGCTCTCGGCGCTGGAGGCGGTGGCCGGCCCCGCCGCCCGCGCCCGGGTGCGCCATGCGCCCGACCCCGCGGTCGCCGCCATCGTCGGCGGCTGGCCGGCGGCCTTCACGGCCGAGCGCGCGCGCCGCCTCCTCGGCTTCTCCGAGCAGGAGGGCGTCGAGGCGATCATCGAGGCCTTCATCGCCGACGACCTTGCCGCGACGCGGGCCGAGCGCGGCCTGTAGCGGTCCGGTCCCGACGCCGGGTACCCGGGCGCCGGATGGATCGGCCCACCGGGCCAGCGCCTCGTGGCGCGCGCCACGCGCCGCCGTCCTTTCGCTGGACAGCGCCGGCTCAGCCTCCGCATCATGCCGCGCGCGCAGGGAGGCTCCGCCATGACGGGAACCATCGACGTCCGCATCGCCTTTCCCGGGCTCGACGGCCCGGCGGCGCACGAGAAGGCCGAGAGCCTGCTGCGCGAGCTGCGCCAGGACCCGGCGCTGCACGCCCATCTCGACCGCGACCGCACCGCCGTCGCGCGGACCGACCCGCAGGCGATGGATTTCGGCGCGACGCTGATCGCCGTGCTCGGGACGCCCGCCATCATCATCCTCGCGCGCGCCATCAAGTCCTGGGCGGAGCGCACCGGCACCACCACCATCGCGCTCGATGGCGTGCGCATCGAGAACGTGCGCAGCCAGGACGCGGCGGCGATCGTCGCGGCGCTGGAGCAGCGCCGCGGCACGGCCAACCCGCCGCAGGGATGACCCCGCTCGAGGAGAGCGTCGCGGTCCTGCTCGGCGCCTGCGCCTGGCCGAACTACCCCTCCTTCGAGCCGCATCAGGGCTTCGCCAACAGCGCCCGCGACCTGCGGGCCTACCTGCTCGGCAACGGCGTGGATGCGGCGAACCTGCTCTGCCTCTTCGACGACCCGCGCCAGCCCGGCGAGCTGCTGCGGGCGATGCGGGAATTCCTGCGCGCGCGGGCGACGCAGGCGGTGCGCAACGTGCTGTTCTACTACGTGGGGCACGGCGCCTACCTGCGGGGCGACTACGTGCTCGCGCCGCGCTGCCTCGACCGCGACCTGGTCGAGCCGACCGCGCTGCATGTCCGCCACCTCGCCGCCACGCTGAACGACTGCGCCCCGGCCAAGCGCCAGATCCTCATCATCGATGCCTGCTACGCCGCCGGCGCGCCGGCCGAGTTCATCCGCCAGGGGCCGGAGGATGCCGCCCGCGCCGTCGCCGAGCAGATCCGCGAGCACCTGCCGGCGCGCGACATCGAGTTCGGCACCACCGTCTTCTGCGCTGCCGGCCCGCGCCGCGAGGCCAGGCTGCCGCGCGACGGCACCCACACCATGTTCTCGGGCGCGCTGCTCGCCGCGCTGCGCAAGGGGCACCCGCGCGGCCGGCCGCTGATCTCCCTCGACACGCTGGCGCTGCTGGTGAAGACCGAGATCGACGAGGCCTTCGGCACCGAGGGCGTGCGGCCCGAGGTGCATACGCCGCGCCAGGACCAGGGCGATATCCGGGTGCTGGAATTCTTCCCCAACCCCGCCGCCGCCCGCGCCCCGGCCGAGACCGCGCTGCCCGAGCCCGCCCTGGCCGCCGACGTGGCCGCCGACCTGGCCGCCGACGCGGCCGAGGACCGCCTGCGCCACGACATCGAATGGGTGCGCCGCAGCCGCGAGGCCGGCTGGTACGAGCTGCTCGAGCTGCGCAAGGAGATCGACGCCGCCGGCGACCTGCGCCAGACCCACCGCCTGCAGCGCATCCATGGGCCGGAGCGCGGCGAGATCGCCGCCATCCCCTACGGCTTCCGCGCCGAGCCGCTGTTCGGCACCTGCTTCGTGGTGCGCGTCACCGACGAGCAGGGCGACTGGACGCTGGAAGGCGCCGAGCTGCCGCCGCCGGCCACCAAGGTCGTGGGCAGCTGGCAGCTGAACCCGCCGGCAACCGCCGACGCCACGCATGAGGGGCTGACGGTCGTCACCCAGCTGGTGAACTCCTTCGCCATGACGCCGGCCGATGCCGAGCTGCGCGGCGCCGGCGCGGTCGAGCGCACCAGCATCCGCGCCAGCTACCCGGTGCGCCACCTGCGCCTCGTCGTGCTCTTCCCGCGCGGCTACCAGCCGGCGGCGATCCGCGTCCTCGCGCACACCACCGACGACCTCGACAAGCCGACCGCCGAATGGCCGGTGGATGCGGCGGAGACGGCGCGGGTGGCCAACGGCTTCTACTTCGACCGCGACCGCGGCCTGGCCCTGCTCTCGGTCGAGCGGGCGCTGCCGGAGAGCCACTACGTGCTGAGCTGGCGCCTGCCGCCGCCGCCCGCCCCGCCGCCGATGGGCGAGGTGGTGCGCGCCCAGGCCGAGGTGCGCCGGCTGCTGCGGCTCGGCCCCGACCAGCGCGCGCGGCTGGAGGCGGCGCTGGCCGAGGTGCGCGACGCCGTATCGGCCGAGCACCTGTTCTGGGCCGGCCCGGGCCCCGCCCCGGCCGGGCTTTCCCTCCTCGCCTATGACGAGGCGGCGCGGGTGATCCGCGTGGTCGCCACCACGCTGGCCGGCCCGGCGCGGGACGTGACCTTCCCCTGGGGCTCCGGCGTCGCCGGCTGGGTGATGCGGCGCCGCCACCCCACCTTCGTCGACACCCGCGACAGCCATGGCGCCGGCATCTACCGCATCGTCCCCGGCGTGCCGCCCGAGCGCCACCTGCTCTGCGTGCCGCTGCCGCTGCCGACCCATTCGCCGCGCCGGGCCGAGGCGCTGGCCAACCCGGCCATCCCGTGCCTCGTCGCCGCCCTCGGCTGCATGGACGGAAGCGGCAACCTGGCCCTGCTGAAGCAATCGGCCGAGCCCGGCGCGGCGCCCTCGGACAACCTGCTGGGCCGCGTCTGCACGGCGCTCGCCGGCAGGCTGCTTGAAATCGTCGCGCGGCAATCCCTATCCTGACGCCCATGCGCCGGAGGGCCGGATGTACGTCGTGAAGCTTGGCGACGAGGTGTACGAACTCCTCGACTGGCAGCCGCCGCCGGGCAAGCCGGGCGGCGCGGCCCTGGCGCCGGATCGCCAGGATCCCGCCACGCCGGCCAGCGGCGGCACCCCCGGCGGGGCCGGCGTGCCGCCAGGCGGACCCAAGGGCTGAGCCGCGGCCGGGCGGGCCGGCGCCCCGCCGCGCCCGGCGACGCCGCAACCCGGGCGCCGGCACCACGGCGCCCCCGCCCGGCCACCGGCCCGGGGCGCATCGGCGGGCCGCCTGCCGGCATCGGATGCGGCGATGCCTCGCCCGCCCCCCACGGCCGCAACCGCGCCGGCCCGCCCAACGAAGCTCCGGCCTGATCCAGGCACGCCGGAGTCCCCATGCCCTCACCCCTGCTCGTCACCTTCGCCGCCGGCGCCGAGGGCCCCTGGCAGGTCGAGCGGATCGCCGCCGTGGCCGGCGAGACGCTGCCCGAGGCCCCCCGCCTCGCCATGCTCGAGGGCACCGCCGTGGCGCCGCCGCGGGATGCCGCCTGGGCGCTGCGCGGCACCACCAGCAACACCCGCTATGCCGTCCGCGCCGAGGTGACGGCCATGCAGGGGCGGCAGGAAGGCCTGGCGCGCCCGCGGGCGACCTGCGGCGTCCTCATCCCGATCAGCAAGTCGGAGGCCTGGTGGGCGCTCGCCCAGGACGAGCGGCGGCGCATCTTCGAGGAGCAGTCGCGCCACATCGGCATCGGCATGGACTACCTGCCGGCGGTGGCCCGCCGCCT
>CAYNYQ010000266.1:0-7189 GCA_964401305.1 uncultured Acetobacteraceae bacterium
GGTTCAGCGAGGTCATCGGCTCCTGGAAGATCATGCTGATCTCGTTGCCGCGGATCTGGCGCATCTCGCGGTCCGAGCAGTCGAGCAGGTTGCGCCCCTGGAAGCGGATGGCGCCGGCGATCTTGCCGGGCGGCTCCGGGATCAGGCGCAGGATGGACATGGCGGTGACGGACTTGCCGCAGCCGCTCTCGCCCACGATCGCCAGCGTCTCCCCGGCCTCGACCTGGAAGGAGACGCCGTCGACGGCGCGGTTGACCCCGTCCGGCGTGCGGAAATGGGTCTGCAGGTTCTCGACGTCGAGAAGCGCCACGTCTCAGGACCTCGCTGCGGGAATGGGGGCCATCGCGGTCAGAGCCTCTTCGCCATGCGCGGGTCGAGCGCGTCGCGCAGCCCGTCGCCCAGCAGGTTGATGGAGAGCACGGTGACGGAGAGGAAGATCGCCGGGAAGAACACGATGTAGGGCTTCACCTGCCAGAGCGCCCGGCCCTCGGCCATGATGTTGCCCCAGGAAGGGATGATGGGCGGGGTGCCGGCGCCGATGAAGGAGAGGATGCTCTCCGTGATCATCGCGCCGGCGCAGATGAAGGTCGCCTGCACCGTCAGCGGTGCGAGGGTATTGGGCAGGATGTGGCGCAGGATGATCACCGGCGTGCGCGTGCCCGCCGCGATCGCCGCCTCGACATAGGGCTGCTCGCGCAGGGACAGCACGACGCCGCGCACCAGGCGCGAGACGCGCGGCACCTCGGCGATGGTGATGGCGATGATGACGTTGCGCACCGAGCCCCGCGTCAGCGCCATCAGCGCGATGGCCAGCAGGATTGGCGGGATCGACATCAGCCCGTCCATGATGCGCATGATGATCGAATCGGCCACCCGGATGTAGCCCGAGATCAGGCCGATGGTCAGCCCGATCAGCGAGGCGAGGAAGGCCACCGCGAAGCCGACGATCAGCGAGACCCGCGCGCCGTAGATCACCCGCGAATAGACGTCGCGGCCCAGCATGTCGGTGCCGAACCACCATTCGGCCGAGGGCTCGCGCGTGCGCCGCGCCGGGGCGAGGGCCGTCGGATCGACGGTCCAGAGCAGCGGCGCGAAGACCGCGACGCAGACCATCAGGAACAGGATGAAGCCGCCGATGGCGATGGTCGGGTAGCGGCGGACGAAGCCGATCACGCCCCGGCGCGGCCGCACCGCCGGCAGGACGTCCGGCATCGGCGCGGCGGCTTTCACGCCCCCGGGGGGGGCGGCACTGGGCGCCACGCCGGGCGCGAGGACGGTCGCGGAAGCCATTATCGCGCGCTCCTCTCGGTCATGCCGCGCATCAGTAGCGGATCCTCGGGTCGAACAGGGTGTAGAGCAGGTCGATGGCCAGGTTCACCAGCACGTAGACGAAGCTGAACAGCAGCACGACGCCCTGGATCACCGGGTAGTCGCGGCGGAGGATGGCATCGACCGTCAGCCGCCCGAGCCCCGGGATGGCGAAGACGCTCTCCGTCACCACCGCGCCGCCGATCAGCAGCGCGACGCCGATGCCGATGATGGTCACGATCGGCACGGCGGCGTTCTTCAGCGCGTGCAGGAAGAGGATGGAGGACTGCCCGGCGCCCTTGGCGCGCGCGGTGCGGATGTAGTCCTGGCTCAGCACCTCGAGCATGGTCGCGCGGGTGATGCGGGCGATCAGCGCGATGTAGACCCCGCCCAGCGCCACCGCGGGCAGGATCAGGTTCTCGAGCCAGGGCCAGAGGCCCTCGCTGAGCGCCGTGTAGCCCTGCACCGGCAGCCAGTCGAGCTCGAGCGCGAAGACATAGGCCAGCAGGTAGCCCACCACGAAGACCGGCACCGAGAAGCCCAGCACCGCCATGCCCATCACCGCGCGGTCGATCACCGTGCCCTGCTTCCAGGCGGCGAGCACGCCGAGCGGGATCGCCACCGAGATGGCCAGCAGCACGGTCAGCACCATCAGCGACAGGGTGGGCTCGATCCGCTGCGCGATCATGGTCGTGACCGGCAGGTTGGTGAAGATCGAGACCCCCATGTCGCCCTGCAGGATGCGGAACACCCATTCGCCGAACCGCACCAGGAAGGGCCGGTCGAGGCCGAGCGAGGCGCGGATGCGCTCCACGTCGTCGGGCGTCGCCTGGTCGCCGGCGATCACCGCGGCCGGGTCGCCCGGCGCGATGTAGAGCAGCGAGAAGACGAACAGTGCCACGATCGCCATCACCGGGATGGTGGCGAGGACGCGGCGGAGGATGTAGGCGAACATGCTCGGTGCCTTCCTTGCCGGCGCGCCCTCAGCCCTTGCTCACGCCCCAGAACCAGGGCAGCGGGCCGGAGGCGATGCCGCTGACATTGCTGCGCCAGGCCTGGTAGGCCTTGTAGAAGCCGGTGATGGCGTAGGGCTGGTTGACCATCGCGGCGCGGTTGATCTCGACGCAGGCCGCCTTCTCCTGCTCCGGCGTGCTGGCGGCGAACCACTTGTTCCGCCCCGTCTCGATCGCCGGGTCGGAGGGCCAGCCGAACCAGGCCTGCTCGCCATGCGCGCGCAGGCCGAGGTAGCTCGAGGGGTTGGTGCAGTCGGCGCCGGCGAACCAGGTGTGGAAGACCTGCCAGCCGCCGCGCCCGGGCGGCTCCTTGCTGGCGCGGCGGCTGCCGACCGTGCCCCAGTCCGTCGCCACGTAGTCGACATTGATGCCGAGCCCGCGCATCAGCGCGTTCGAGACCTGGCCCATGGCGGAAAGCGGCGCGATGTCCTGCGCCACCAGGATGGTCACCGGCTGGCCGTTGTAGCCCGATTCCTGCAGGAGCTTGCGCGCCGCGGCCATGTCGCGCGGCCGCGTCATGATCTCGCTGCCCTCCTCCGTGTAGTTCGGCGTGCCCACAGTGAAGAAGCTGTTCATCGCCTGCCAGAGCTGCGGGTCGTTGCCGACCACGGCGCCCATGTAGTCCGCCTGGCTCAGCGCCATGGCGATCGCCTGGCGCGCCCGCGGGTCGTTGAAGGGCGGGTGCAGGTGGTTGAAGCGGAACACGCCCACATTGCCCAGCGGGTCGGCGATGTCGACGCGGATGTTGCGGTTGCGGCGCATCACCGCGATGAGGTCGTTCAGCGGGGTCTCCCACCAGTCCACCTCGCCCGACTGCAGCGCGGCGGCGGCGGTGCCGGGATCGGGCTGGATCACCCATTCCACCCGCTCGACCAGCATGCGCTTGCCGCCGGAAAGCCAGTTCGGCGGCTCGTTGCGCGGCACGTACTGGTCGAAGCGGCTGAAGGTGGCGCGCGCGCCGGGCACCCACTCGCCGCGGTTGAAGCGCATCGGGCCGGAGCCGACGTATTCGGTGATCTGCTGGAAGGGATCGGTGCGCGCCAGGCGCTCGGGCATCATGAAGGCGACGGGGGTGTTGTTCTTGCCCAGCGCCAGCAGCAGCTTCGGGTAGGGCTCGCGCAGCCGCCAGCGGAAGCTGCGGTCGTCGGTCGCGGCGAGCTCGTCGGTGATGGCGCGGATCATCTGGCCCATGCCGTCGCGCACCATCCAGCGCGACAGCGACACCACGCAGTCCACCGCCCGCACCGGCTCGCCGTCGTGCCAGCGCAGCCCCTCGCGCAGGCGGAAATTCCAGGTCAGGCCGTCGGACGAAACCTCCTCGGACTCCACCATCTGCCGCCGCGGCGTGAAGGTGTTGTCGATGCCGTAGAGCGTATCCCAGACCAGCATGGAGGCATTGCGCACCACGAACTGCGTGCCCCAGACCGGGTCGAAATTCGCCAGGTTCGCCTGCGGCACGAAGCGCAGCGTCCGCGCCGCCGCCCCCTGCGACAGCGCCGGCGAGGCCAGGCCCCCGGCCATGCCGGTCGCGGCGGCACCGCCGACCGTCGCCTTCAGAAAGCTCCTGCGATCCATGCTCGTCCCACTCTCCCAGACTGGCGGTTATCCGCCCGCATTAAGGTCAAACTGCCTCAGAACAGGGCAGCGCGCTAGCACCATTCCGCCGCTCGCCCCGGCCATCCCGGCGACGTGCCCGGATGTCCTGCGCAGGGCGCCGTGCAGCCCAGCACGCCGCGTGCCAAGCGCCCGGCTCAGCCGCGCTTCACGCCCCAGAACAGCGGCGGGCCGCCGGCGATGATGCCCGTGAGGCTGCGCCGGAAGGCCTGCGGCGGCCGCAGCAGGCCGAGCGGGATGAAGGGCGCCTCCTCCCAGGTCAGGCGCTGCAACTCCTCGGCGATGCGCTTCGCCGCCGCCTCGTCGGCCGCCTCGAACCATTGCTCGCGCAGCGCCTCGCGCCGCTCGCTCGTGGCCCAGCCGAACCAGCCCTGCGTGCCGTTGCCGCGCAGCGGCTGGTGGCTGCCGGGGACGGAGACGTCGAGCCCCTCCCAGGTCGTGCAGAAGACGTTCCAGCCGCCCTTCTCCGGCGGCTCGCGCGAGGCGCGGCGCTGCACCAGCGTGCCCCAGTCCATGCTCTGCAGGTCGACCGCGAAGCCGACCTTGCGCATGGTGTCGGCCGCGACCTCCGACAGCGCCGAGAGGGTCGGGAAGTCGGAGGGCTGCAGCACCACCACCTTCCGCCCGTCATAGCCCGAGGCGCGCAGCGCGGTCTTCGCCGCCTCGAGGTCGCGCGGGCCGGACAGCGCCTCGAGGCCCGCCTCGTTGGCCAGCGGCGTGCCCGGCGTGAAGGCGCCCGCCGGCACCTGCCAGAGCGCCTGGTCCTCGCCGAGCGCGGCCTGCATGAAGGCCTTCTGGTCGATCGCCGGCAGCAGGGCGCGGCGCACCGCCACCTTGTCGAAGGGCGGGTGCAGGTGGTTGAAGCGCAGCACGCCGAGCGCGCCGGCGGTGTTGACCACCTGCACCGCGATGTCGCGGTTGCGCCGCAGCACCGGCAGCAGGTCGGCCAGCGGCGTCTCCCACCAGTCGGCCTCGTTGGCCTGCAGCGCCGCCGCGGCGGTGGCGGGGTCGGGCATGACGCGCCACTCGACGCGGTCGAAATTCACCACCTTGCCGCCGGCCAGGAAGTCCGGCGCCTCGTCGCGCGGCACGTAGTGCGCGTTGCGCTCATAGGCGGCCAGGCTGCCCGGCACCCATTGCTCGGCGCGGAAGCGGAAGGGGCCGGAGCCCACCACCTCCGTCACCTGCTGGAAGGCGTCGGTCTTCGCCAGGCGCTCCGGCATGATGACGCAGACATTGGCCGAGGGCTTGCCGAGCGCCCAGATCAGCCCGGGCCAGGGCCGCTTGAGGCGGATCTCGAAGCGGTCGTCGGCCAGCGGCCGCATCTCCTCGAGCAACGCGGCGAGGCGGGTGCCGAGCACGTCGCGCCTCGACCAGCGCGCGATGGAGGCGATGCAGTCCTGCGCCCGCACCGGCTCGCCGTCGTGGAAGCGGAGCTCGGGGCGGAGCGTGATGGTCACCGTCAGCCCGTCGGCCGAGACCTCGTGGCCCTGCGCCATCTGCGGCTTCGGCTGGAAATCCCGCCCCAGGCCGAAGAGCGTGTCGTAGACCATCAGCGCGTGGTTGCGCGCCAGCGTCGTCGTGGTCCAGATCGGGTCGACATTGGCCAGGTTGCCCTGCGGGATGAAGCGCAGCGTGCGCGCCGCCGCCCCTCCCTGGCCGGCGGCAAGGCGTGGCGCGGCCAGCGCCAGCCCCGATGCGAGCAGCACGTCACGACGCTTCATCCGGCCCGGCCCCTCCCGCTGACCCGCCGCCCCATGCCGCAGCGCGCCCGCCGGCGCAACCGGTCAGGCGGCCTTGCCGATATTCCAGAAGGCCGTCACCGGGGCGCGGAAGACGCCGGTCACGCTGCGCCGCCAGGCGCTCGGCTGCCAGTAGAAGCCGAGCGGGATGTAGGGCATCACCTCCATGGCGCGGCGGTTCAGCCCGGCGCCGATGCGCTTCGCCTCGGCCGGATCGCCGGCGTCGATCCAGGCCCCGCGCAGCCGCTCGATCTCGGCGTCCTGCGGCCAGCCGAACCAGGCCTGCGGCCCGTTCGCCCGCAGGAAGAGGTGGAACACCGGCAGCGCCAGCGACTGGCCGGAGGAGGTGGTGTGGAAGATCGACCAGCCCCCCTTCTCCACCGGCTCGCGCGAGGCGCGGCGCTGCACCAGCGTGCCCCAGTCGGTCGAGATCAGCTCGAGGTTCATCCCAAGCCGCTGCAGCAGGTCGGCGGTGACGAGCGAGAGCGCGTTGATCTGCGGGTAGTCGCCGGGCGCGATCAGCACGACCTTCTCGCCGGCATAGCCGGCCTCGCGCAGCGCGGCGCGGGCGCGCTCGACGCTGCGGACCTTCAGCACCTCGCTGCCCTCCTCGCTGGCCAGCGCGGTGCCGCAGGTGAAGACGCCCTCGCAGGTTTCCCAGCCATTGGGCTCGTTGCCGGCGACGGCCCGCAGGTAGTCGCGCTGGTCCACCGCCATGGCGACGGCGCGGCGGATGGCGACATTGTTGAAGGGCGGGTGCAGGTGGTTGAAGCGGGCGACGCCGTAGGTGCCCTCGAGCAGGCGCTGCTGCACCACCACGTCGCGCGAGCGCCGCAGCAGCGGCAGCAGGTCGTGCAGCGGGTATTCCCAGTAGTCCTGCTCGCCCGTGACCATCGCATTGGCCGCCGTCGCCGGGTCGGTGATGATGGTCCACTCGATGCGATCGATGCGCGGCACGCGCCCGCCGGAGAGGCCGTCGACCGGCTCCTGCCGCGGCACATAGGTTTCGTTGCGGGCCCAGACGGCGCGCTGGCCCGGGTTCCACTCGCCGGGCACGAAGCGGAAGGGGCCGCTGCCGACCGCCTCGCGGATCTGCTGGAAGGGGTCGGTCGCGGCGATGCGCGCCGGCATCATGAAGCAGGGGTTCTGCGCCTGGCCGAGTGCCAGGGTCAGCAGCGGGAAGGGCTGCTTCAGGCGGAAGCGGAAGCGCCGGTCGTCGAGCGGCGCGAGCTCGTCCACGCGCGACCACAGCACCTGGCCGAAGGTGTCGCGCGCCGCCCAGCGGCGGATGGAGGCGACGCAGTCGGCCGCCCGCACCGGCTCGCCGTCGTGGAACTTCAGCCCCTCGCGCAGGGTGAAGTCCCAGGCGAGCCCGTCCGGCGCCGTGCTCCAGCCCTCGACCATCTGCGGCCGGATCTCGCCCTTGCTGTCCGGCGCGCAGAGCTGGTCGTAGACCAGGAAGGCGTGGTTGCGGGTGACGACGGCCGTGGTCCAGACCGGGTCGAGGCTGGT
>CAYNYQ010000267.1:0-2622 GCA_964401305.1 uncultured Acetobacteraceae bacterium
CGGAGAGGTTCACCCGCAGCAGCTTGCGCCCGATCGTCTCGGCCGGGTCGTCGGGCAGGAAATGGACGCCGGCCAGCATGGCATCGGCCGCGAGCACCAGTGTGCGCCCCGGCGGGGGGTCGAGCAGCGCCGCATCGTCGGTCAGGTCGAGCGCACCGGGGCCGGCCAGCGGCCGGAAATGGCGGGCGATCAGGGCGAACTCGGCCGGCACCGAAGCCTCCGCCGGGGCGGCGCCGGCCGCCATTCGCTCAGCGCCCGCCGCCGCGCCCTCAGGCCCCGCCGGGCCGGCCGCCACGCGCTCAGCCTCCGCCGCGCCGCGCCGGGCCGCCCTGGAACTCCTCGGCCCGCAGCGTCCGCGCCAGGGCATCGAGCACGCCATTGGCAAAGCGCGGCTCCTCGCCGCCGAAGAAGCCGTGCGCGATGTCGAGATACTCGTTGATCACGACGCGCGCCGGCGGCTCCCGCCCGGCCCAGAGTTCGGCGCAGGCGGCGCGCAGCAGCGCCCGCAGCACCGGGTCGAGCCGCGCCAGCGGCCACTCCGCGTCGAGATGCCCGGCAATCGTCCGGTCCAGCTCCTCGCCGTTCTGCGCCGCGCGGCGGACGATGGCCTGGAAGA
The DNA here is from genome assembly GCA_964401305.1 of uncultured Acetobacteraceae bacterium. Taxonomy (GTDB): domain Bacteria; phylum Pseudomonadota; class Alphaproteobacteria; order Acetobacterales; family Acetobacteraceae; genus JAIEOP01. Next base: position 617 of record CAYNYQ010000267.1, read on the forward strand.
GCGGGATGTCCGCCTCAGGCACCTGGCCCTCCTCGAGGCCCCGGCCGCGCGGGTCGGGGCCGATGCGGTGGCGGACGAACTGGTCGATGACCACCTCGGCCGGCTCGCCGCTCTCCTCGCTCTGGAACAGCGCCTGCACGGCGGCGAGGCGCGCGCCGGTGCGCGGCCGGCCGCCGGAGCGTGCCGGCGGGCGGCGACGCTGTCCCTTGCCCTGGCCGCTCATGCCGCCCGGGCCCCCGCACGCGGTCCTGGCCGGTGCATCGCTAGCGTCCCGCCCCCGCCCCGCGCCGTCCGGCCTGCCGCGAGGCGGGCCGCCGCGCGGACCATGCCGCACCGGGGGAGGATCGGCATGGCGGCACTAGAGGCCCCAGCCCCGCCGCAGCGCGACCTGGCCGAGCAGGGCATGCGCCGCCTCGGCGCCCTTGTTGTTTCGGTCGTCGGAGGAGCGCGCGATCGCCTGCTGCAGCGTGTCCACCGTGAGCAGCCCGAAGCCGATCGCCGCGCCGGTTTCGACGCCGACCTGCATCACGCCCTGGCAGACGGCGTCGCAGATGAAGGTGTAGTGGTCGGTCTCGCCCCGCACGACGCACCCGAGGATGAGGAAGCCGTCCCAACGCAGCCCCGCGACGCCGGTTCGCGCATCGGGCTGCCCGGGCGCCGAGAGCGCCATGCGCAGCGCGGCAGGCAGCTCGAAGGCGCCGGCGACGTCGACCGTCTCCACCGTGCCGCCGACCTCGGCGACGACGCGCTCGGCGCCCTGGCGCATGCCGCCGACGACCTGGGCGTAGTAGGGCGCCTGGATCAGCAGGATCCGCGGCGGCGGGCCGGCGAGGCGGCCGGCGCCGCGCTCCGGCGCGTCCTTGGTGCTCATCGGGGCGTGCTCATCGAAGGCGTGCTCCTGGGGGGCATGCTCCTGGGGGCGGTGGCCCGGCGCTGCGTCACAGCCAGTCCTCCGGCGTCACCGGGCGGCTCTCCACCACGCGCAGGCCATAGCCCTCGAGCCCGACCAGCGGGCGCGGGTTGTTCGAGATGCGCACCAGGTCGCGCACGCCGAGATCGGCCAGGATCTGCGCGCCGATGCCGTAGTCGCGCAGTTCCGGCGGCGGCACGCGCTTGTCCTTCCCGCGGGCGATCTGCTCGGACATGTTGGTCGGCCGCCAGTCGCGGATGATGACGACGACGCCCCGGCCCGCCTCGGCGATCATCGCCATGGCCGCGTGCAGGTCGCGGGTGCCGTCGCCCATGACGATGTCATGCATCAGGTTGGCCGCCTGCATGCGCACATGCACCGGGCCGGGCGCCGTCACGTCGCCCTTCACCAGCGCCAGGTGCTCGGCGTAGTCGAGCGTGTTGGTGTAGACGACGAGGTGCCAGTCGCCGCCGATGCGGTGGTCGATCTGCCCCTCCACCACGCGGCGCACCAGGCGCTCGGTGCGCCGGCGATAGGCGATCAGGTCGGCGATGGTGCCGAGCTTGAGGCCGTGGTGCTGGGCGAAGGCGACGAGGTCCGGCATGCGCGCCATGGTGCCGTCGTCGTTCATGATCTCGCAGATCACGCCGGCGGGGTTGAGGCCGGCCATGCGGGCGAAATCCACCGCGGCCTCGGTATGTCCGGCGCGGACCAGCGTGCCGCCCTCGCGCGCCATCAGCGGGAAGACATGGCCCGGGGTGACGATGTGCTCGCGCCCCATCTCGGGGTTGATGGCCACGGCGATGGTGCGGGCGCGGTCGGCGGCCGAAATGCCGGTGGTGACGCCGTCGCGCGCCTCGATCGAGACGGTGAAGGCGGTCTGGTGGCGGGTGCCATTGGCCTGCGCCATCAGCGGCAGGCCGAGCTGCTCCACCCGGTGCCGCGTCATCGCCAGGCAGATCAGCCCGCGCGCGTACTTGGCCATGAAGTTGATGGCGTCGGGCGTGGCGAATTGCGCGGGGATGACGAGGTCGCCCTCGTTCTCGCGGTCCTCGTCGTCGACGAGGACGAACATGCGGCCGCGCCGCGCCTCCTC
>CAYNYQ010000267.1:2722-7131 GCA_964401305.1 uncultured Acetobacteraceae bacterium
TGCCGCCGCTCATGGCGCCGTGTCCTGCAGGCGCGCGACGTAGCGCGCCAGGGTGTCGATCTCGATGTTCACGCGCCCGCCGGGCTGCAGCGTGCCGAAGGTGGTCACGGCCGCGGTGTGAGGAATGATGTTGACCCCGAACACGGCGCCGTCAACCTCGTTCACGGTCAGCGAGACGCCATCGACCGCGATCGACCCCTTGGGCGCGACGTAGCGGGCGAGGCCGGGCGGCAGGCGGAAGCGCCAGCGCACGGAGGCGTTCTCGGGCACGGCGGAGAGCACCTCGGCGACGCCGTCCACATGCCCCGAGACGAGATGCCCGCCGAGCTCGTCGCCGAGGCGGAGCGAGCGCTCGAGGTTCACCCGGCTGCCGGGGCGGAGCAGGCCGAGCGTGGTCTTCGACAGCGTCTCGGCCGAGGCATCCACCGCGAACCAGTCGCCGCCGAGATCGACCGCGGTCAGGCAGCAGCCCGAGCAGGCGATGGAGGCGCCGATCACCGCCGGCGCCGGCTCCCGCAGGAAGCCGGGCGAGGTGCCGATGACGAGGCGCATGTCGTGCGCGCCGGTGGGGCCCGTGCCGATCGGCAGCACGTCGCGCACGGTGCCGAGGTCGGTCACGATGCCGGTGAACATTGCCCCTGGCTGTCCTCTTCCTCGGGCGCGGACCCGGCGGGTCCAGCTTCCCTGTCGCGCTCGAACTCGGTGAGCCAATCCTCGCCGAGCGGGCGGGATGCCCCCCGCCGGAACCTGGGCATGGCGGAAAGGGAGGCAAGCGGCAAGGGGCGCACGGCGGGCATGCCGTCCCCGCCCATCACGCCCGGCGCGTGGAACCAGGCCAGGCGATCCACCAGGTCGGCGCGCAGCAGCGCCGCGGCGATGCCGGCGCCGCCCTCGGCCAGCACGCGGGTGATGCCGCGCTGGGCCAGCGCCTCCAGCAGGGCGCGCGGGTCGAGGCCGGTGCGGCCGCCGCGCCCGCCGGTGCCGCGCGGCCGGCGCAGCGGCAAGATCACCACCCCGGCCGCCTGGTAGGGCGCGAGGGCGGGCGGGCGGTGGCCGGTGGAGGTGGCGATCCAGGTCGGCACCTCCCGCGCCGTCGCCACCAGCTTCGCCGAGAGCGGCGTGCGCAGCCGGCCATCGGCGACCACGCGCGCCAGCGGCACCCGCGCCATGCCGGGGATGCGCACCGTCAGCTCGGGGTCGTCGGCGAGCACGGTGCCGGAGCCGACCAGGATGGCATCGTGCCGGGCGCGCAGTGCATGCGCCTCGCGCCGGGCGGCGGCGCCGGTGATCCACTGGCTCTCGCCCTCGGCGGTGGCGATGCGGCCGTCCAGCGTGGTGGCGAGCTTCAGCGTCACCAGCGGCAGGCCGCGCGTGATGCGGCTTGCGAAGCCGGCGTCCAGCCGCTGCGCCGCCTCGCGGCCGAGGCCGAGCTCGACGATCACGCCGGCCTCGCGCAGCCGGGCGAGGCCGCGGCCATCGACGCGCGGGTCGGGATCGCCGGCGGCGACCACCACCCGGCGGATGCCGGCGCGGATCAGCGCATCGCAGCAGGGCGGCGTGCGGCCCCAATGCGAGCAGGGCTCGAGCGTGACATAGGCGGTGGCGCCCCGGGCGTGGTCGCCGGCGCGGGCCAACGCCTCGGTCTCGGCATGGGGACGGCCGCCGGGCTGGGTCCAGCCGCGGCCCAGCACGCGGCCATCGGCGCCGACGATGACGCAGCCGACCGCGGGGTTGGGCCAGGTGTTGCCGAGGCCGCGCGCGGCCAGCGCCAGCGCGGCCTGCATATGCGCGCGGTCGGCGTCAGGGTCGGGAGGGGCGGCGGCCATCGGCGCGAGAGTGGCGCGGCCCGGCGGCGGCCGGAAGGGCCCAAGGGGGGCGGGGCAGCGCGCCCCGCCCCGGCGCGGGTCAGGCGGCGACCGGTGTGCCGACCCGCCGGCGGCCGCGCACGGCGCCGGCCAGACCGAGGAACCCCACCGACAGCAGCGCCAGCGAGGCGGGCTCGGGGACCGGCGTGGCGGAGACCGTGCCGCTGGCGAAGAGCGAGTCGCCCGAGCCGGCGCGCACGCTCGATTGGACGCGTTCGCCCTGGCTTCCGTCGATGGTGCCGGTGAAGAAGGCGTTGCCCGCCGCGTTGAAGATGAGACCGACCGAGGTGATGCGGCCCACCGAGTCGACGCCGTTGAAGAAGAAGCCCTGGAAATCGCCGGTGGGGCTGGCGCCGGTAAAGGCCATGCTGCCGCTGAAATTGCCGTCGTCGAAGGTAGCGAAGGGTGTGACCACGCTGCCCTGGAAGCTGCCGTCGACCGCGTCGTAGGTGAAGGCGGCGGTGACGCTGGTGCCGCCGCCCAGCGGCTGCGCCAGGGTGCCGCTGAAGCTGTAGGCGATGGGAGCCGCATGGGCGGCCGGGACTGCAAGGCAGGCCGCGAGCAGCGCTGCGCGGATGGCGCCGACGTGGTTCATGATCCCTCCTCTCGATGGGCGATGCGCCGGATTGTGCGCCGGCCACCGAAAAACCGCGCCGCGCCGCGTGGCGCAACGGCCGGCCCGGGCAGGGCCGCGGGTTCCTGCAGGATCGGTCACGCGGCCGCAGGATGCGTCAGGCCGGGCGCGGGCGGGACCGCAACAGCCCGAACGCCGTGCTCTCGCCCGGACCATTGTGCGACATCCCAGGAAAGGTTAACGAGGCGTTGTGACAGAAACGGTCTCCGGATTTCTGGACGGCGGCATGATGACCTTCGACGACCGGGCACTGGCGCGCTTCGGCCGGCTCGACATCGACGATCCGCGCGACCTTGGGCTCGACAGCCGCGTCTCCGGTCGGCTGAACCACGGGGAGACCGCCAACGCCTATCGCCTGCGCGATCCCGCGCGGCGGCACGAACCGCCGGGCGTGCTGCTCACCCGCCTCTCGACCCTGCGCCTCGGGCCGCATCTCCTCCTCGCCTGCAACAGCGATCGCTACGGGACCGAGGTCGCCGTGCGGGGCGCGGGCATGCCGCGCACCTGCCTCGGCCTGATGCTGCGGGGCGCGGCGCGCGTCGCCACCGCCGAGGGGCCGGAGGTGACGCTCGACGGCGCGCAGGGGGCGATCTTCCGCGGCGATCCCGGCCTGCGGCTCGACACCGGCGATGGCAGCGCGCGACTGAACCTCTGGGTCTCCGATGGTCTCCTGCAGCGCATGCTCGCGGCGCTGCTGGAGGACGATCCACGCGGGCCGCCACGCTTCCACCCGGTGCTCGACTGGTCCCGCGGTGGCGGTGCCGGGCTGCTGCGGCTGCTGCGGCACCTGGCGGAGGAGCTCGCCGAGCCGGACGGCATGGCGACGAGCCCCGCCGCGCTCGACGCCTTCGCCGAGCTGGTCGCGGATGCGATCCTGCGCCGGCTGCCGCACGACCGCTCGGCGGCGCTGGAAGGGCCACGCAGCCCGGCCATCCCGGCCCATCTGAAGCGCGCGGAGGCCTATGTGCGGGCGCAGGCCGCGACGCCGATGACGCTGACCGAGGTGGCGGCCGCCGCCGGCTGCAGCCTGCGCACGCTGCACGAGGCCTTCCGCCGCTTCCGGGACACGACGCCCCATGCCGCCATGCAGGCGATCCGGCTGGAGCAGGTGCGCGCCGCCCTGGCCGCGGAGCGCGACCTGCCGCCGCGCGAGGCCGCGCGGCGCTTCGGCTTCACCCATATGACCCGCTTCGCCGCCGCCTACGCCGCGCGCTTCGGCGAGACCCCGGCCGAGACGCGGCAGCGCCGGGCGGGCTGAGGCGTAGGCCTGGGTGGCGTGGCGGCCCAGCACGCAGCCATCGGCGCCGACGGTGACGCAGCCGACCGCCGGGTTGGGCCAGGTGTTGCCGAGGCCGCGCGCGGCCAGCGCCAGGGCGGCCGCCATGTGGGCGCGGTCCGCCGCAGGATCGGAAGGCGCCGCTTGCCTAGGAAACGCACCATGACGCGGGCAGGTGGTGTCCGGAAGGGCGGGGTGTCAGGCCGGATGCGGTTCCGCCGCCCCGCGCTACCCGCCTGCAGGGAGGCTCAGCCGCCCGTCGCTGCCGCCGCGCGCCCGCGGCGTGGCCGTGCGGCCGTGCCGGGCTCCGGCACGGCCTGGGCGTAGCTGCTGATCGTTCCGAGGTCGGGCGGGATGGTGTCGATGAAGTAGCGCACCACACTGCCGGAGAAGTCGGTGGGGAAGACCGCCGGCAGCGACAGGCCGCAGGAACCGAAACCCGCGCGCGCCCCGCACAAGATCCTCGTGGACCCGGCGGCCTGGGCGCACGCCGACCAGGCTTTCCGGGCCAGGCCAATCCGGACCACCGGTCGCCGGAGGGTGCGGCCGGGCAGTTCCGGCCCGCGGTCTGGCGCGCCATCCAGCCTCAGCGGAACACCCGCACCCAGCGCGCCACGTTGACCAGCGAGAGCAG
>CAYNYQ010000268.1:0-7108 GCA_964401305.1 uncultured Acetobacteraceae bacterium
GGCATCAAGTCCGACCCGCCCTGGGCGCTGCCGCAGATCGACTACCACGACCACAAGATGACCGCCCCGCCCATCGCGGAGTACTTCGGCATCACGCTGGACCAGCTGCCGGAGGGCAATTACGCGGCGCGCGAACAGGCCCGGCTCTCGACCCATGCCGGCACCCATCTCGACGCGCCCTACCATTTCTTCCCGCGCCAGGACGAGCGGACGATCCCCGGCGGCCGCCCCTCGCTCCGCATCGACGAGGTGCCGCTCGACTGGTGCTTCCAGCCCGGGGTGAAGCTCGACTTCCGTGCCCTGCCCGATGGCTACACCGTGCAGCCCGAGGACGTGGAGCGGGAGCTGGCGCGCATCGGGCACACGCTCAAGCCGCTCGAGATCGTGCTGGTGAACACCGCCGCCGGCGCGCGCTACGGCGAGGACGACTATGTCGACCGCGGCTGCGGCATGGGAAAGGCCGCGACGCTCTGGCTGCTGGAGCGGGGCGTGCGCGTCACCGGCATCGACGCCTGGTCCTGGGACGTGCCCTTCAGCGTCACGAAGCGGCGCCTGGCCGAGGGCGCCTCGCCCGACATCATCTGGGAAGGCCACCGCGCGGGGCGGGAGATCGGCTACTGCCACATCGAGAAGCTGCACAATCTGGAAAGCCTGCCCGCCGACGGCTTCATGGTGGCCTGCTTCCCGGTGAAGGTGCATCGCGGCTCGGCCGGCTGGACGCGGGCGGTGGCGATCCTCGAGGATCCCGCGGCCTGACCGCAGCGCCCCCGGCACCCGCCCGGCGCGCGCTGCCGGGCCGCTGACCCCGGCGCCGCCGCTCAGCTCGCCGGGCGGAACCGCGCCTGGGTCAGGACGTCCTCCGCCAGGGCGGTGGCGAGCATCGCCGCCCCGGCCGGGCTCGGCGCCAGGGCGAGGACGCGGTCGAACCAGGGGCATTGCCCGCGCGCCCGCCGCTGGAACAGCCCGTCGAGCGCCTGGGCCGCCGGCGAGCGGCCGGCGCAGCAGGCGCAGCCGAGGACATGCCGCGCCGCCGCGGGCGTGAAGGCGGCGCGCGCCGGGGCCTGCGCGTCGCCAGGTTGGGGGCGCGTCGCCGGTGGACCGGGCGGCGCCTCCTCCAGCACTGCCGCCGGGCCAGCCCCGGGTGCCGCCAGGGCCGCGGCCAGCGCCTCGGGATCGGCCAGCAGGATCACGGGAATGCGGGAGTCGGGGCTGGGCATGGGGGCGGGGCTCTCCGTGCTGGACATAAGGATATGTTTATGTCATTGGCAAGCCCATGAAGGAGCTTCTCGCCCAGCTGCGCGCCGCCGCCGAGCCCACCCGGCTGCGGCTGCTCGCGCTCTGCGCCCGCGGCGCCTTCTGCGTCAGCGACCTCTGCGACGTGCTCGGCCAGTCCCAGCCGCGCCTCTCGCGCCACCTGAAGCTTTTGGTCGAGGCAGGGTTGCTGGAACGTATACCCGAGGGCTCCAACGCCTATTTCCAGGTCCCGCCCGGCGCCGAGGTGGCGCGCGTCATCCTCGCCCGCCTGCCGGAAGCCGACCCCATGCTCGCCGCCGATCGCCGCCAGGCCGTGCGCCTGGCCGCCGAGCGCGCCCGCGAGGCCTCCGACTCCTTCCGCCGCGACGGCGCCGACTGGGACGAGACCCGCGCCCTCGGCCTGCCCGCCGCGGCGATCGAGGCGGCGCTGCTCGGCGCCCTGCCGGAGCGGGTCGGGCGGCTGCTCGACATCGGCACCGGCACGGGTCGCCTGCTGGAGATCGCGGCGCCCCGGGTCGAGAGCGCGCTCGGCGTCGATGCCAGCCGGGAGATGCTGGCGCTCGCCCGTGCCCGCCTGGCCGAGCGCGGCCTGGCCGGCCGCTGCGCCGTGCGCCAGGCCGACATGTACCGCCTGCCCCTCGCCGATGCCGCCTTCGACGCCGTCGCCCTGCAGATGGTGCTGCACTACGCCGAGGACCCGGCCGCCGCGCTGGCCGAGGCGGCGCGCGTGCTCAAGCCCGGTGGCAGCCTGCTGGTGGTCGACCTCGCCTCGCACGGCCGCGCCGAGTTGCTGGAGCGGCACAAGCACCGCTGGCCCGGCTTCGACGACGCCGCCCTCGCCGGCTGGCTCGGCGAGGCGGGCTGCGCGCTCGGCCACCCGATGACCGTCGAGGGCGGGCCGCTGCCCGTCCGTCTCTGGCCTGCCCGCCGCCGCGTCACCAGCGGCGGCGCGCCGGTCTCCGTCCTCGCCTTCTGACCCGGAAGTCCCGCCCCATGGCCCGACCGCACCTGCTGGATGCCCTCAAGGACCGCGTGCTGCTCTGCGACGGCGGCATGGGCGCGCGCGTGCAGGCGATGAACCTCGACGTCGACCGCGACTTCTGGGGCAAGGAGAACTGCACCGAGGTGCTGAACCTCTCCCGCCCCGACATCGTGCGGGAGATCCACCGCAGCTACTTCGAGGCCGGCGCCGACATGGTGCTGACCAATACCTTCGGCGGCAGCCCGGTGACGCTCGGCGAGTTCGAGCTCGAGGACCGCGCCTTCGAGATCAACCGCCTCGCGGTCGAGATCGCGCGCGAGGCGGCGGAGGGCTTCGCCGACGGGCGGCCGCGCTGGGTGGTCGGCGATATCGGGCCGGGGACCAAGCTGCCCTCGCTCGGCAACATCGGCTACGACGCGCTGGAGGCGGCGCTGGTCGCGCAGTGCCGCGGCCTGATCGCCGGCGGCGCCGACGCACTGCTGACCGAGACCAACCAGGACACGCTCTTCATCAAGGCCGCGGTGAACGCCGCGAAGATCGCCCGCGCCGAGGCGAAGTCCGACATCCCCGTCTTCGTGCAGGTGACGGTCGAGACGACCGGCACGCTGCTGGTCGGCCCCGACATCGCCGCCGCCGCGACCGTAGTGCACGCGCTCGACGTGCCGCTGATGGGGCTGAACTGCGCGACGGGCCCGCAGGAGATGGCCGAGCACGTGCGCTGGCTGGCGCAGAACTGGCCCGGGCTGATCAGCTGCCAGCCCAATGCCGGCCTGCCGGAGCTGGTGGACGGCAAGACCCACTACCCGCTCGGCGCCGCCGAGCTCGCCACCTGGATGGAGCGCTTCGTCACCGAGGACGGGCTGAACCTGGTCGGCGGCTGCTGCGGCACCTCGACCCCGCACATCGCCGCCCTCGACGCCATGCTGCGCAAGCTGGCGGGCGCGCGGGCGCGGCCCGCGCCGGTGGCGCGCCGGCCGCTCTGGGTGCCCTCGGTCGCCAGCCTCTACAGCGCCGTGCCGCTGCGCCAGGAGAACAGCTACTTCTCCATCGGCGAGCGCTGCAACGCCAACGGCTCGAAGGCCTGGCGGGAGCGCCAGGCGGCGCACGACTGGGACGGGTGCCTGGCCATCGGCCGCGAGCAGGTGGCCGAGGGCTCGAACAGCCTCGACATCTGCACCGCCTTCGTCGGCCGTGACGAGATGGGCGAGATGAACGAGGTGGTCCGCCGCTTCACCTCCTCGGTGAACAGCCCGCTGGTGATCGACAGCACCGAGACGCCGGTGATCGAGGCGGCGCTGAAGCTGCACGGCGGCAAGCCGATCATCAACTCGATCAACTTCGAGGACGGCGAGGGCCATGCGACGGACCGCATGATCCTGGCGAAGAAGTTCGGTGCCGCCGTCATCGCGCTGACCATCGACGAGGTCGGCATGGCCAAGACCGCCGAGGACAAGCTGCGCATCGCCCGCCGCCTGGTGGAATTCGCCTGCGACAGGCACGGCCTGCCGCAGTCCGACCTGATGATCGACCCGCTGACCTTCACCATCGCCACGGGCAACGAGGACGACCGCAAGCTCGGCCAGTGGACGCTGGAGGGGATCCGCATGATCCGGGAGGAATTCCCGGACATCCAGATCATCCTCGGCCTCTCCAACATCTCCTTCGGCCTCAACCCGGCCGCGCGGCACGTGCTGAACAGCGTCTTCCTCGACCATGCGGTGAAGGCCGGCATGACCGGCGCCATCGTGCACGTCTCGAAGATCAAGCCGCTGCACCAGATCCCGCCCGAGGAGGTGCAGGTCGCCGAGGACCTGATCTTCGACCGCCGGCGGGAGGGCTACGACCCGCTGCAGAGGATGCTCGAGATCTTCTCCGGCCGGAAGGCCGCCGACACCAGCGCGAAGAAGCGCGCCGAGACGGTGGAGGGCCGCCTCAAGGACCGCATCGTCGACGGCGACCGCAAGGGCCTGGAGGAGGAGCTGGCCGATGCCATGGCGGCGGGCCATGCGCCGCTGGCCATCATCAACGACATCCTGCTCGACGGCATGAAGGTGGTGGGCGAGCTCTTCGGCGCGGGCAAGATGCAGCTGCCCTTCGTGCTGCAGAGCGCGGAGACGATGAAGGCCGCCGTGGCCTATCTCGAGCCCTTCATGGAGCGCGTCGCGGGGCAGGAGAAGGGCACCATCGTGCTCGCCACGGTAAAGGGCGACGTGCACGACATCGGCAAGAACCTCGTCGACATCATCCTGACCAACAACGGCTACCGCGTGGTCAACCTCGGCATCAAGGTGCCGCTCGCCGACATGGTCGCCGCGGCGAGGGAGCACAAGGCGCATGCCATCGGCATGTCCGGCCTGCTGGTGAAGTCCACCGTCATCATGCGCGAGAACCTCGAGGAGATGTCGCGCATCGGCCTCGACGTGCCCGTGCTGCTCGGCGGCGCGGCGCTGACCCGCAACTACGTCGAGGAGGACTGCGTCCGCGCCTATGCCAACGGGGAGACCACCGGCCGCGTCGCCTATGCGCGCGACGCCTTCGACGGCCTCCACCTGATGGACAAGGTCACGGGCAACGGCTTCGACGACTACCTCGCCGCGCTGCAGGCCAAGCGCCGCGGCAAGCCGCGCAACGAGAGCCGCACCCTCGGCCAGGCGGACCCGCGCGGCTTCGCCCCCGTCGACGTGATCTATGCCCAGGACCGGCGCCGTCGCCTGACCGCCGGCGAGCCGATCCCCGACCCGCCCTTCTGGGGCGCCCGGGTGATGGAGGCCGCGCCCAAGGCGATCGTGCCCTTCATCAACGAGCGCAGCCTCTATCAATTCCAGTGGGGTTTCCGCAAGCAGGGCCGCTCGCTCGAGGATTTCCTCGGCTGGGCCAAGCAGGAGCTGCGGCCCGTGCTGAAGCGCATGCTGGCGCTGGCGGAGGAGCAGTCGATCCTGCGGCCGCAGGCGATCTACGGCTACTGGAAATGCGCGGGGCAGGGGAACGACCTGATCCTCTTCGAGCAGGACGGGATGACCGAGGTCGCGCGCTTCACCCTGCCGCGCCAGCCGAAGCAGGATGGCGAGTGCATCGCCGACCTGGTGCGCGACATCGACGATGGGCCGGCGGCGCGCGACGTGATCGGGCTGCAGGTGGTGACCGTCGGGCAGAAGGCCTCCGACATGGCGCGGGTCTGGTTCGAGGAGAACCGCTACCAGGACTACCTCTACCTGCACGGCCTCTCGGTGGAGATGGCGGAGGCGATGGCGGAGTACGTTCACAAACGGATCCGCGCCGAATGGGGCTTCGCCGGCGAGGACGACCGCGACATCGACCGCATGCTGAGCCAGGGCTATCGCGGCGGGCGCTATTCCTTCGGCTATCCCGCCTGCCCGCGGCTCGAGGACCAGGTGCCGCTGCTGCGGCTGCTGGGGGCGGAACGCATCGGCGTCGAGATCAGCGACGAGTGGCAGCTCCACCCCGAGCAGTCCACCAGCGCCATCGTGCTGCACCACCCGCGGGCGAAGTACTTCTCCGTCTGACGCCGTCGCGCGGGCCGCGCGGTCGCACCCCGCTGCGTGCGGCAGGCGACAGGCCAATGGTGCGGCACCGCGCGACGGTGCCCACCCTGGCCGCCATGCCTGCTTCCCGGTATGCCCCCCGCCCATGCCCGCGCGCCGGACTCGCCTGAGCCTGGAGACGCTCGCCGCCGCCAGCGTCGGTGTGGCGCTGCTCGTGCTCGGGCTGAAGGCGGGCGCCTGGTGGCTCACCGGCTCGGTCGCCCTCTTCGCCGATGCGCTGGAGAGCGTGGTGAACGTCGCCGCCGCCGGCGCGGCGCTGATGGCGATCCGCTTCGCCGCCCTGCCGCCGGACGCCAACCACCCCTATGGCCACACCAAGGCCGAGTATTTCTCCGCCGTGCTGGAAGGCGCGCTGATCATCGTCGCCGCCATCCTGATCCTGCACGAGGCCTGGGTCGCCTGGCGGGCGCCGCGCGCACCCGACCAGCCGATGCTCGGGCTCGTGGTCTCGGCCCTCGCCACCGCGGTGAATGCCGGCTGGACCGCGGTGCTGTTCCGCCGCGGTCGGGCGGCGCGCTCGCCGGCGCTGCTGGCCGATGCACGGCACCTGCTGGCGGATGTGGTGACCTCGCTCGGCGTGCTGGTCGGGGTGGGGCTGGTGGTGCTGACCGGCATCCTCTGGCTCGATGCCGTCGTCGCCGCGCTGACGGCGCTGAACATCCTCTGGTCCGGCTCGAAGGTGATGCGCGACTCGGTCGCCGGGCTGATGGACGAGGCGGTGCCGCCCGACCTGCTGGCGCGCATCCGCCGTGCCGTCTCGCAGCATGCCGAGGGCGCGATCGAGGCGCATGACCTGCGCAGCCGCCATGCCGGCAGCGTGACCTTCATCGAGTTCCACCTGGTGGTGCCGGGCGAGATGCGGGTGGTGGAGGCGCACGCCATCTGCGACCGGATCGAGGCCGCGCTGAAGGCGGAGATCGAGGGCGCCGTCATCACCATCCATGTCGAGCCCGAGGGCAAGGCGAAGCACCACGGCGTGCTGGTGCTGTGACCGGGCTCGCGGTGCCGCGCCGCCCGATGCTGCTGCGCCCGCCGGGCGGCGGGCCCGGCGGCCTGCCCTGGATCGGCGCCGCGGCCTCGGCCCTGCTGCACGGCGCCGTGCTGGCGGCGCTGCTGGTGCTGCTGCCGCGCGCGCTCGCCCCGCCGCCGGCCGAGCAGGGGGTGCAGATCCTCTGGCAGCAGGTGGAGGAGTCGGCGCTGGCGACCGGCGAGGCCGAGGCCGCGCCGCGCGCCCCGCCCGAGGTCGGCGCGCCGCCCGAGCCCGAGGCGGAGACCGCCGAGGCTGCCCCGCCGCCCGCGCCGCCACCGG
>CAYNYQ010000269.1:0-7082 GCA_964401305.1 uncultured Acetobacteraceae bacterium
GCGGGCGCCCGATGCGGCGCAGGCGGCCGCTGCGCTGACCCTGGCGCGCGAGGCGACGCTGGCGGGGGACCTCGCGGCGCTCGGCGTGGCGGCGCGCGGGCTGGGGGGGCTGGCCCCCTGAGCTTGCCCGCCGCGGCGTCCCGGGCTACCGCCGGCGCACCTGCCGTCGCCGGGACGAACCACGTGCATCATGCCGCTGCCGGCGCGCCGGTGCCTTCGGGTGCGCCCGGGAAGGGGCGCGGCCCCGCATGAACCGTCGCACCCTCGCCTGGGCCTTCTACGACTGGGCCAACAGCGCCTTCCCGACCGTCGTCTCCACCTTCGTCATAGCCACCTACGTCACCACCGCCATCGCGCCCGACCCGGCCACCGGCCAGGCGCAATGGGGCTGGATGCAGACCGCGGCCGGGCTGGTCATCGCGCTGGTCTCGCCGGTGCTCGGCGCCATCGCCGATGCCGGGGGGCGGCGGCGGCTGATGCTCGCGCTCTGCACCGGCGTGCTGGTGCTGGCCTGCGGCGGCATCTGGTTCGCGCGGCCGGTGCCGGGGGACCTGCTCTGGGCGCTTGCCTGCGTCGGCATCGCCACCATCGCCTTCGAGCTCGCCACGGTGTTCTACAATTCGATGCTGCCGCAGGTCGCGCCGCCCGAGCGCATCGGCAGGGTGTCGGGCCTGGCCTGGGGGCTCGGCTATGCCGGCGGCCTCGTCTGCCTCGCCCTCTGCCTCGTGCTGCTGGTGCAGCCGAAGCCCGCGCTCTTCGGCCTCGACCGCGAAGCGGCGGAGCATGTGCGCGCCACGGCCCTGCTGGTCGCCGCCTGGATCGCGCTGTTCGGCCTGCCGGCGCTGCTGCTGCTGGGCGACCCGCCCGGGCCGCGGCCGGGCTGGGGGGCGGCGGCGCGCGCCGGCATCGCCGAGATCCTCGGCCTCCTGCGCGGCCTGCCGCGCCGCCCGGCGATGGCGCGGTTCCTCCTCGCGCGGCTCTTCTACACCGATGGGCTGAACACGCTCTTCGCCTTCGGCGCGATCTACGCCGCCGGCGTCTTCGGCATGGGCTTCGAGGAGATCCTGCTCTTCGGCATCGCGCTGAACGTCACCGCCGGCGCCGGCGCGGCGGGCTTCGGCCTGGTCGAGGACCGGGTGGGATCGCGGCGCACGGTGCTGGTCGCGCTCGGGGCGCTGACGCTGCTCGGCGGCGGGCTGCTGGTGGCGGAGACCAAGGCGCAGTTCTGGGCGCTGGCGCTGGCGCTCGGCATCTTCATCGGCCCCGCCCAGGCGGCGAGCCGGACGCTGATGGCCCGCCTCGCCCCGCCGGCCGAGGTCGCGGCGCATTTCGGCCTCTTCGCCCTCTCCGGGCGGATCACCGGCTTCGTCGGCCCCGCGGCGCTGGCCGCCGCCACCGCGGCCAGCGGCAGCCAGCGCGTGGGGATGGCGACGATCCCGCTCTTCCTGCTGGCCGGCGCCGCGATCCTGCTGACGGTGCGCGAGGCGGGCCGCCCCTAGACCGAGGCGTAGAGATAGACCGGCATCGGCTGGGTGCTGTCGATCACGCCCTTCACGCCGGGCACGTTCTCCGCCAGCACGCGCAGCCCGCGCTTGACCGCATCGGTGCGGGAGAAGCCGTGGTACTCCACCACGCCGTCCTTCACCTCGACCATGGTGTAGAAGGTGTCGGCCCAGGGCTCCTTGCGCATCGCCGCCAGCACGGCGCGGCGGATGCGGTCGTCCGAGAGCTCGCCCTCGGCCTGCGGCGGCGTGACCAGCGCGCGCAGCAGGTCGGCGCGGGAGACGACGCCGCGCAGCCGCCCCTCCGTCACGACCAGGACGCGGCGGATGTGGCGGTCCTCCATCATGTGCGCGATCTCGGCCGCCGTCGCCGCCTCGCCCACCGTGACCGCGCCCTCGGTCATGATGTCGGCGGCGGTGACGCCATGGGTGCGGGCGTAGCGGTCGGCCTGCTCGGCGGGGTCGGCGAAGAGGGAGGAGAACCAGCCGCGCGGCGCATCCGCCTCGCCGGCCAGGCGGCGGATCAGGTCGGACTCGGTGACGATGCCCAGCACCGTGCCGACCTTGTCGAGCACCGGCACGGCGGAGATGCCGCGCTCGGCCAGCAGGCGCGCCACGGCCACCACCGGTGTCTCCGGCGGCACGGTCACGACATCGGGGGTCATCAGGTCGCGGGCGGTCAGCGAGGTCATGGCGCGGCTCTCCTGCGCAGGGCGGCGATGGCAGGGTGGCGCAGGCGCCCACACCCTTCCTTGAGGCAGCGCAAGCATCTGTGCTCGATACGGCGCAGGCGCCTGGGGGCGCCGGCGGCCGGCGTGCCGCGGCGCAGGACTTTCCCCCATGGCGGGGTGCCCCTATGTCGGCCTCATCCGAACCACGTCCGGGAGCAAACGCATGTCAACGCTTTCCCGCCGCGCCCTGCTGGGCGCCGGCGCCGTCCTCGCAGCGCCGCGCCTCGCCGGTGCCCAGGCGCCGCAGCAGCTCGCCATCGCCACCGGCACGACGGGCGGCGTCTACTACCCGCTCGGCGGCGCGCTGGCGAACTACCTCTCGCGCGGCATCCCGGGCATGAGCGCAACCGTCGAGGTCACCGGCGGCTCGGTCGCCAACCTGCAGCTGCTCGGCGCCGGCCGCGTCGGCATCGCCATCACGCAGGTGGACGCCGCGGTGGATGCGGTGCGCGGCAACGACCGCTTCCGCGGCCGCGCCGTGCCGGCGCGCGCCATCGCCGTGCTCTACACCAACCGCATGCAGGTGGTGACCACCGCCGCCGCGGGCATCGCCAGCATGACGGATCTCAAGGGCAAGCGGGTCTCCACCGGCGCGCCGGGCTCGGCCACCGAGGTCATGGCCTTCCGCCTGATCGAGGCCGCCGGCCTCGACCGCGACAAGGATTTCCGCGCCCGCGAGCGGCTCTCCCCGGCCGAGAGCACGAACGCGATCAAGGACGGCAAGCTCGACGCCTATTTCTTCGTCTCCGGCGTGCCGACCAGCGCGATCACCGATCTCGGCGCCAGCCCCGGCGTGCAGCTGCGCCTCGTCGACCACGCCCAGTACGTGCCGCAGATCGTCGAGAAGTACGGCCCGGTCTACTTCCCCGAGGTCATCCCCGCCGGCACCTATCCCGGCCAGCAGACCGACAACAAGCAGATGTCGGTCGCCAACATCGTCGCGGTGCGCGAGGACATGGCGGCGCCGCTGGTGAGCGACATCGTCAAGATCATGTGGGGCAACCGCGAGGACTGGGCGCGGGTGCACTCCGCCGCGCGCGACTTCAAGCTCGAGGCGCAGAAGAGTGCCGCGGCCGGCATCCCCTGGCATCCGGCGGCGGAGGCCTTCTGGAAGTCGCAGGGCGCGACCCTGGCCTGACGCGGCGGCGCTGGCCGCCCGCGATGGCCTGGCGGCTCGGGCGCATCCTGATGGCCTGCATGGTGGTGAGCGCCGTCCTCGGCGCCACCACGCACTACCTGCGGGACCGTCCTGTGCCCGCCGGGGCGTCATCGCCGCGCGCCGCACCGGCCGCCCTCGCCGCGGATGCGGTTCGCGTCGTCGACGGCGACAGCCTCGAGCTCGGCGGGCAGCGGGTGCGCCTGCACGGCATCGATGCGCTCGAGCTGCACCAGACCTGCCGCGGCGCCGGCGGCGCAGGCATCGCCTGCGGGCAGGGGGCGCGCGCGGCGCTGGCCGCGCTGGTGGCGGACGGGCCGGTCCGCTGCAGCGACGAAGGGACGGATCGCTTCGGCCGCACCCTCGCCCGCTGCACCAACGGCCGGGGCGAGGAGATCAACCGCGCCCTGGTGCACGAGGGCTGGGCGCTCGCCTTCGCCGGCGACCCCCGCTACGCGGCCGAGGAGCGCGCCGCCCGCCAGGCGCGGCGCGGCATCCATGCCTGGGCCTTCGTGCCGCCCGCCGAGTGGCGGCGCGGCCAGCGCTGAGAGGCCTGATTTGACTCCGCCCGCCCATGCGGCCATCGCGCGCCCATGAGCAGCACTGCCACCCCCGGCCGGCACGCAAGCCCGAGCCCCCTGCCGCCCGAGATCGCGCCCGGCGCGCTGGACGAGGCCACCGCCGCCCGCCTCGAACGCCTGATCGAGGAGGAGGAGGGGGCGCAGAACCGCTTCCGCGGCTGGCTCGGCTGGGTCGCCACCGGCGTCGCGCTGGCGATGGCGCTGTTCCACCTCTGGGCCGCCTGGGACATCGTGCCGACGACGACACTGCGCTTCGTGCATGTCGGCTTCGCCCTCGCGCTCGGCTTCCTGCTCTTCCCCGCGGCGCGGCGCTTCCGCCACCGGCTGATGCCCTGGGACCTGCTGCTGATCGCCTCGGCACTCGGCGTCACCTGGTACCTGCTCTGGGGCGGCGACATGATCGGCGTCGAGCCGCTGATCGACCGCTACGTCTTCCCCGAATGGTGG
The DNA here is from genome assembly GCA_964401305.1 of uncultured Acetobacteraceae bacterium. GTDB lineage: Bacteria > Pseudomonadota > Alphaproteobacteria > Acetobacterales > Acetobacteraceae > JAIEOP01. Next base: position 4,418 of record CAYNYQ010000269.1, read on the forward strand.
GATCTCGTCGTCGGCTGGGCGCTGGTCCTGCTGGTGATCGAGGTGACGCGCCGCTCCACCGGCCCGGTGATGCCCGTCGTCGCGGCGCTGTTCCTGCTCTACGGCTTCTTCGGCAACCTGCTTCCCGCCCCCTGGCAGCACCAGGGCTACGGCACGGACCGGCTGATCCCGCACCTGACGATCACGCTGGACGGCATCTTCGGCACGGCGGTGGATGTCTCGGCCTCGCTGATCATCCTCTTCACCATCTACGGCGCGATCCTGCAGGCCAGCGGCGCAGGCAAGTTCTTCGTCGACTTCTCCTTCGCCGCCACCGGCGGCCGCGCGACCAGCGCCGGGCGCACGGTGGTGCTCTCCTCCTTCCTGCTCGGCGGGCCCTCCGGCTCGGGCGTGGCGACCACCGTCACCCTCGGCACCGTCGCCTGGCCGATGATGAAGCGCGTCGGCTACCGCCCCGACGATGCCGGCGGGCTGCTGGCGGCGGGCGGGCTCGGCGCCATCATCTCGCCGCCGGTGCTCGGCGCCGCGGCCTTCCTGATCGCCGAGTACCTGAAGATCGGCTACCTCGACGTGCTGCGCATGGCGGTGGTGCCGACCATCCTCTACTACGCCTCGCTGCTCTTCATGGTGGAGCTCGACCAGCGCCGGATCGCGCTGCAGCAGGGCGGCGTCCTGCCGGACGAGCGCATGGCGACCGAGGGCGCCTGGGCGCTGACGAAGCGCTACGGCTTCCACTTCACCTCGCTGCTGGCGATCGTGGTCTTCATGGTGATCGGCTACTCGCCGACGCTCTCGGTGCTCTACGCCATGGGCGTCGCGGTGCTGCTCTCCTTCATCCGGCTCGAGCACGCGCTCTGGCCGCTGCGCCTGGTGCAGACGCTGGCCAATGGCGCGGTGCAGGCGGTGGGCATCGCCGCCACCTGCGCCTGCGCCGGCATCATCGTCGGCGTCATCACGCTGACCGGGCTCGGGCTGAAGTTCAGCGACATCGCCATCCAGGCCGCCGGCGGGTCGCTGCTGGTCACGGCGCTCTACACGGCGCTGATCGTCTGGGTGGTCGGCCTCGCCGTGCCGGTGACGGCCAGCTACATCATCTGCGCCGTGGTGGCGGCGCCGGCGCTGATGAAGCTCGGCGTGCCGGACTACGCGGCGCATATGTTCGTCTTCTACTACGCCGTGCTGTCCGAGGTCTCGCCGCCGACCGCGCTCAGCCCCTTCGCCGCGGCGGCGATCACCGGGGCGGGGCCCTACCGCACCACGCTGCAGGCCTGGAAGTACACGCTGCCGGCCTTCGTGCTGCCCTTCGTCTTCGTCACCGACCCGACCGGCGTCGGCCTGCTGCTGGCCTACAAGCCCGGCATGACCTGGGTCGACATCGCGCAGCAGGTGGTCTTCGCCGCGACGGGCCTGGCGGCGCTGGCCGCGGCGGCGCAGGGCCAGGCGCGGCGGACGCTGGCCGGGTGGGAACGGCTGGGCTTCGCGCTGGCCGGCCTGCTGCTGGTCTTCCCGGCCCTGGTGGTGGCGATCGCCGGCGAGGCGCTGCCGGCGCCGCACTGGATCGGGCTCGGGCTTGGCGCGGTGCTGCTGGCGCTGCAGTGGCGCGGGCCGGCGGCGGCGCGGCCGGCATGACCGGCGCCGCGGGCGGGTGGCAGGCAGCCCCGGCAGGGCCTGCGCCACGGGCGGACAGCGGGCGGCCGAGTGAGCCGCGTCGGGGGCGGGCAGCGTCCGGGCGGATGCACCGCGCTGCCAACGGGCGGCGCACCGGCGGATGAGCCGCGCTGCCTCCGCGCCCGGGCGGGCCGGCGGCCGCAGGATCGCCATCGTCCCGCCGCGCCGCGGCCCGGCGCCTCCCGCAGTCTGCGCTGGCGACCGAGAGGGATGATCGCCATGGGCTTCCGCCCTGCCTCCGCCGCGCTGCTGGGCGCGGGGCTCGCCATCGGCCTGCTGGCCGCACCGGCGCAGGCGGAGAGCCAGTCCTCCAACATCGCCTCCAACTGCTCGAACGGCCGCTGCACGCGGGTGGAGAGCCTGCGGCTCGAGGACGACCACGGCCGGGTGCGCGGCTGGCGCCATGTCGAGCATTGGCGGGAAGGCTGGCGGGAGCCGCGCTGGCGGCACGCCTGGTCGCCGCGGGATGCCGAGCGGCGCGACCGGCACCGCCGCGACCGCGACGACGACGACGATTGACCCCGGGCCCGCGCCGCCCGGCTCAGGGCCCCGCGACCTGGCTGGCGCCCGCGCAGGGCGGCGGCGGCGCCACCTGGCCCCAGCCGAAGACCGGGTCCCGCCCCGGCGCGCCGAGGTCGCGGGCGCGGGCAGCCAGGCGCGGCACCGGCCCCGTGCCGTCCTCGGCCGGCGGCAGCACCGCCAGCGCGGCGCTGACCAGCGGCGCGGCGAAGCTGGTGCCGGACCAGCGCCGCGGCTGCCCGCCCGCAACGCCGGGCAGCGCCACCTCCACCCCATGCGCGGCGAAGGCGATGTGCGGGCCGACCGGCGCGCGCGCCCAGCGGCCGCCATCGGCGCGCACCGCCGTCGCCGCCACCGCCCAGGCATAGGCGGCCGGGTAGCGCGGCGCCGCGCGCGGCCCCGCGGTGCCCGCGGCGGCGGCCAACCGCACCCCGCGCCCCCCCCCCGCGGCGCCCCCCCCCCCCCCCCCCCCAATGGC
>CAYNYQ010000270.1:0-7037 GCA_964401305.1 uncultured Acetobacteraceae bacterium
CAACGACGCCACCGAGGCCGGCAAGACCGATATCGGCTGGGGCCACCAGATCCGCAGCTACGTCCTTCAGCCGTACCAGATGGTGAAGGACCTGCGGACGGGGGTGGAGAAGGGCAACCCGGCGGCAGTGCTCGACGGCGAGCTCGACGAGTTCATGGCGGCGGCGCTGGCGCTGCGGGTCGGCGCCACCCGCTCCGAGGCGAGCGCCGCGGCGCGCTGAGGCGCCCGGGCCACGATCCGGTCACGGCTCGGCCCGGCCGGCCGGCTCAGCGCTCGGTCAGCAGGCGCACCGGCTCCCGCACGGCGGGGTGGCGCAGCACCAGGCCCCGCGCGGGCTCCGCCCGGCCGACCTGCCAGCCGGCCTGCCGCGCCTCCCGCAGCAGCCGCGCCGGCAGCGCCGCGATGCCGGGCGCGACCCAGACCGGGGCGATCTCCACGCAGCCGCCGTGGAAGGCCACCTGCCAGCCGGCGCGCTGGGCCAGGCGCAGCAGCTGCGACAGCACGGTCCAGTCGGTCGGGTCGGGCGCGGGACGCATGCCGGGCAGCAAAGCCGCAACCGGCGGCGCGTTGCAGCGGTGGCGCGATCGTGCGGGCCGCGTCTCGCACGAAATTGCGCGCCCGCGCGAGTTCGGGCAGAAGGGGGCGCCGCGGGAGAGCCTTCCAGCGCCGCCGCGGCCCCCACCGCCAGCGGGACTCCCGACGCATGCGCGTGCTTTTCGTCCACCAGAATTTTCCGGGCCAGTACCGGCACATCGCCCCCTCCCTGGCCCGCCGCAAGGGCGCGCAGGTGGTCGGGCTCGGCGAGAATGCCGGCGATGCGCTGCCTGGCGTGCGGCATATCCGCTACAAGGCGCCGCCGGTCGGGCACAAGGACACCCACCGCTACGTCCGCCGCTTCGAGACCGCGGTGTACCGCGGCCAGCACGTCGCCCGCGCCTGCCTCGCGCTGAAGGAGCGCGGCTTCGTGCCGGACATCATCTGCTGCCATCCGGGCTGGGGCGAGGCGATCTACCTCAAGGACGTCTTCCCGGATGCGAAGACGCTCTACTACTTCGAGTTCTACTACCGGTCCTCGGGCGCCGATGTCGGCTTCGACCCGCCGGGCCAGCCCGTGCACATCGACGATGCCTGCCGCGTGCGCACGCTGAACACGACGCACCTGCTCAGCCTCGATTCCGCCGACTGGGGCCAGACGCCGACGCAGTGGCAGGCCAGCCGCTTCCCCGAATGGGCGCGCGCGCGCATGTCGGTGATCCACGAGGGCATCGACACCGACGCGATCCGCCGCGACGAGCGCGCGGTCTACACCCTGCCCGACGGCCGCACGCTGACCGCGCAGGACGAGGTGGTCAGCTTCGTCGCGCGCGGGCTCGAGCCCTATCGCGGCTTTCATGTCTTCATGCGCGCGCTGCCGGAGATCCTGGCGCGGCGCCCGAAGGCGCAGGTGGTCATGGTGGGCGGGGATGACCCGCACTACGGCGCCAAGCCGAAGGAGGGCGGCACCTGGAAGGAGCTGCTGCTGGCCGAGCTCGGCGACCGCGTCGACCGCGCGCGGCTGCACTTCCCCGGCAAGATCCCGCATGCCGCGCTCGGCCGGCTGATGAGCGTCAGCTCGGCGCATGTCTACCTGACCTATCCCTTCGTCCTCTCCTGGTCGCTGCTGGAGGCGATGTCCTCCTCCTGCGCCATCATCGGCAGCCGCACGGCGCCGGTGGAGGAGGTGATCACCCATGGCGAGACGGGCGTGCTGGTGGACTTCTTCTCGCCGGAGGAGGTGGCGGCGGCGGTGGTGCGCGCGCTGGAAAAGCCCGAGGAGATGCTGCCGATGCGGGCGGCGGCGCGACGCCTGGCGCGCGAGAGCTACGACCTGCACCGGGTCTGCCTGCCGAAGCATCTCGCCCTCGTTGACGAGGTCGCGGCCGGCAACACGCCGAGGCTGTAACCGCTGCAGCGTGAACAAACGAACCGACTAGCTTGTCTGCGACGCCACATGCAGGGCAAGGGCCGTTAACGATAATTTGACTCCTGCCCTGCTACGTTTTTCCCACGGCCGAGCAGCGCGCATGGCACAAGCGCGTGATCCACCAGCCCGCCGGGTCCGGCCAGCGGGCGGCGGACCGGCACAACCGGAAAGTGGGCGATGGGACAGGTCGCGCTCGCAATCATCGGCGCCGAGGTGGCGGAAGCGGAGCGGCTTGGCGGGTTCTTCACCGAGCAGGGCTTCCAGGTCGAGCAGTTCGACGCGCCGGAGGCACTGCTGGGCCGCCTCGCCCGCCGCCCGCCGCATCTCGTGCTGATCTGCGCCAGCCCGCGCGACCCGGCCTCCGCCGCGGCGCTGCTGCGCCGCCTGCGCGAGCACACCCGCCTGCCGGCGGTGATCCTCGGCGGCCAGGACGACATCAGCCCGGTGCTCATGCTGGAAGCCGGCGCCGATGACGTGCTCGCCCGCACCATGCCGCTGCGGGCGGTGCTCGCCCGGCTGCGCGCCATCCTGCGCCGCGCCGAATGGGGCCTCGCGCAAGGCGCCCGCGCGCTGACCGTGCATGGCTGGCGGCTGCTCGCCGACCGGCGGCAGCTGCTGCGGCCCGACGGCAGCGAATGCTCGCTGACCACGGCGGAGTTCGACCTGATGCGGCTGCTGCTCGAGCATCGCGGCCGCGCCGTCAACCGCGACACCATCGCCGAGGTGGTCTTCCACCGCCCCTTCCGCGCGGAGGATCGCACGGTGGACAACCTTGTCCTTCGTCTGCGCCGCAAGCTCGGCGATACGCGCCAGGCCGCGGTGAAGACCGTGCGCGGCGCCGGCTACATGTTCGTGGGCTTCCGCGACGAGGAGGGCGAGGAGGACGACGGCGGAGGAGGACTGCGCGTCGCCTGACGCGCCCCGATGGCCGGAGCGCCGCGAGGCGCCGAGGGCCAGATCGGGTCTCCCCGCACACAACGCACGCCGATGGCCTGAGCGCCGCCCACGTCCCGGCGGCGCGGGCCCGCGGCCGCCGTCAGACGATCGAGCCGAGCACCTCCACCAGCGACCGCTCCTGCGACCGGTTCGCCTTCTGCCGCCGCCGCGCCAGCATGGCCGGCGCCAGCACGGCCTCCCAGTCGAGGCCCTGCACCCTCGGCCCCGCCGCCGTCGTCGCCGCCGCATCGAAGCCGCCATCCGGCCCCAGCACCAACCGGTGCGGGACGCCGAGCGCCTGGGCCAGCGCATCGAGCACCCCGCCATAGCTCGTGTCCACGGTGGCGACGGCGCCGCGGATCGCCTCCAGCAGGTCGGGGGCGGCGAAGGGCGCGAAGAGGAAGCGGATCGACGGGCAGCGGAAGTTGTCGCCGAAGAACAAGGCGTTGGAGGCGGCGCCCAGCGCCGCGGCGAAGTCCTCGGGCGAGCCGAAGAAGAAGACGAAGAACATCGGCCCGCCCACGGCGTCGCCCTGCAGGGCCGCGAAGGCGCGCAGCGCCGGGCCGAGCTCGCCGAGCGTCGCCGGCGTGGCGAACCCCACCAGCGCCTTGGCGCCACCGCGCGCCGCGGGATTCAGCAGGACCCGGGCATGGCTCGTGCCGAGCTTCGGCTGCCGCCGCAGCTCCAGGAAGTTGTAGTGGCCGGTATGCAGGTCGCAGCCGAGCCACTGCACCGGCCCGGCCGCGCTCGCCCGGCCCGCGGGCCCCGCCACCAGCCGCGGCATCGCCTGCACCAGCGCCCCGACCGGCGCCGGCATCAGGCGCGCGGGCGGCAGCAGGTTGCCGATGCGCGCCGGCGGCGCGGCGAGAAGCAGGGCATCCATCAGCAGGCTGCGCCGGCGGTGCAGGCCGAACTGGTCCTCGGACCGCCGCTCCTCGGCCAGCGTCAGCAGGTCCTCACCGTCGAGCACCAGGGCGTTGTGCACGCGCGGCACCGGGCAGGTGAGCTCGAGGGCGCAGAAATGCGCCACCGCAAGCTCGGCATCCCAGTCGGCGATGGGCATGAAATGCGGGTTGCTGCGCAGCACAGCGATGGAGCGTGCCTCGGCCTGGGCCGCAGCCAGGGCCAGCAGCACCTCCTTTGGCCGGTACACCGGCAGCATCGCCGCCTCGGCGCGCGCCGCCTGGGGCAGCGCCGCGCGCGGCTGGCCGGCCAGCACCAGGCGGCGCGCCCCGGCGCCGAGCAAGGCGGCCAGCGCCGCCGACTCGTCGGCGGGCGCGGCCTGGGTCGGCATGTCGAGCACGGCAACGGCCATCGGCGGTGTCCCGGTCGGTCCCCGGCGCGCCGCGGCGGCGCGCCCGTGCAGGCGATGGCCGCCTTCTAGTCCAACTCCGCGCTGCGGGGAAATCGCCTGGTGGTCTTCCCGTGCCGCGTGCGCCGCGATGCCCTGCCGCGGGCCTGCCGTCGGCGCCCGCGGGGATGCGTCGGCACCCCTGGACAGGGCCGCAGGCCGCGCGAAGCTGGGGGTCACCAGCCCGTCAGGCGGCCGGGGCCGGCGCGACGCCCCCTGCGCCGCCACCCGGGCGCCCGGCCCGATCGCGTCGCCCGCCACCCGCCGCCTCGGGCCGGTCGCCCGCGGCCCATCGCCCGAGGCCCAACCGACGTGACCCAGCCCGCCGCCGCCCGCCCCGATCCTCCGACATCGCCGGACCTCTTGTCCGCGCCGTCCGCCCCTCGCTTGCCGGACCTCTCCACCGGGCCGCCGAGCCCCCGCCCTGCCCCGCCGGATACCGCGCTGCTGGCCATCGCCCAGGCGGCCGTGCGCTTCCCGCGCACCGCGCCGGCCGGCGCCGCCCTGACCGCCGACGACCTCGAGCGCATCGCCCGCCGCTTCGGCAGCATGCTGGCGGCGCGCTTCGACGGGCTGGCGGCGCTGCTCGCCATCCCCGCATCCGGGGGCGCCCCGCGCGCCGACCGCGGCCTCGGCACGGCGCTGGCCGCCTGGGGGGAGGCACGCTTCGCAGGCACCGGCGTCTCGCCGGCCATGCTGGCCCGTGCCCTCGGCGTGGCGCCGGAGACGGGCCTGCTCGCCGCGGCCGCGCTGCCCGGGCTCGGCGCGCTGCAGCGGCGCGACCTTCCCGGCCTGGCGGCGCTGGATGCCCGGGCCGGCCATGCGCCACTGCCGCTCTCGCGGCTGTTCCACACCCTGGCCCTGGCCATCCGCCTCCGCCGGCCGGACATGCTGGACGCACCCGGCATGGATGCCGGCCGGGCCGCGCTGCTCGACTGGTGCATCGTCTTCGGCCTGTCCGAATACCGGCTCTGGCACCTGCTGCCGGTGGCGGACCGTCGGCTGCTGCTCGGCGGCACGGCGGAGGCGCCGCCGCTCTTCCTCCGCGCCGTGCTGCGCTTCCGCTGGGACCTGCAGGCGCTGCGCGACCGGCCGGTGGTGCTGCGCGACTGGCTGCGCAGCGCCGCGAGCGCTGAATACGGCATCCGGCTCGACCCGCCGGCGCCGCCCGTCCTCCGCCCGGGGCGGATCAGCGTCATCGGCCCCTGGCGCAGCGTGCTCGGTCTCTCCGACGACTGCTTCTCGGCCTGCCTGGCGCTCGATGCGCTCGGCGCCGACTGGGAGGTGCTGGGCACCGAGGTCGGCCGGCACATCGAGGCCGACCCGGACAAGCTCGCCCGGCTCGGCCCGCATGCGGTGGCCGAGCCCGCCGGCGAGCGGGCGCTGGTCACCGACACGCTGTTCCAGGCGACCTTCTGGGCGCTGTCGCACTGGCCGCGCTTCCGCGCCTTCCGCCGCGTCGACCTCTTCGCGCCCTGGGAGCTGCCGCGCCTGCCGGAGGGCTGGGGCCTTGCGGCCCGCCTGCTGTTCGACACGGTGATGGCGCCCTCGGGCTTCGCGCGGGATGCCTTCGCCGCGGCGGGGGCGGCGCGGGCGCTGCGCGTGACCTCCTCGGTCGAGCTGGTCGGGCGTGGGGCGGCGGCGGACCGGCTGGCGCTGCGCCGGCGCCTGGCCCCGCCGCCCGGACGCCGGCCGCGGCTGCTGGTCACCGCCTTCGACTTCTCCTCCTGGATGGCGCGCAAGAACCCGGAAGCGACGCTCACCGCCTTCGCCCGGCTGCGCCGCCAGGTGCCGAACGCCGTGCTGGTGGTGAAGACGACGCGGGCGCGGCGGGCGCGCGGGGCGGCAGCGCGGCTGGCGGCGCTGCTCCGGCGGAGCCCCGGCGTGGTCTGGGTGGATGGCGCCTGGCCCAATGCCGACATCGAGGCGCTGCTGCGCGGGGCGGAGGCCTTCGTCTCGCTGCACCGCGCCGAGGGCTTCGGGCGCAATATCGCCAAGGCGCTGCTGCTCGGCACCCGGGTCGTGGTGACGGACTGGTCCGGCAACACCGAGATGGCCGCCGAGCCCGGCTATATCGGCGTGCGGCCGGCGCGCCTGCGGCCGATCACGGATGCCGACTACGTGCTGGGCGAGGGCCAGTACTGGGCGGAGCCCGACCCGCGCGCGGCGCTGCGCGGCCTGCGCCGGGCGCTGGCGGCGGGGGTGCCGAAGCCGGGCCGGGCGGGCCTGCGCTTCGGGCGGGCGCGGCTGGCGCATCGGCTCGGGCGGGCGATGGCGCTCCCGCCCGCGCGGTGACGCGCGGCCGCGCCGCTACAGCACGAACCAGGCGGCGGCGGCGGTGGCGGTGGTGACGACCTCGAGGGTGAGGTCGGCGATGCCGTCGCCATCGACATCGCCCTCGATGCGCTGGGTAGTGCCGCGGTCGACCGCCTCGGCGCGAAGCTGGCCTGCGGTGCCGCTGAAGGCCGCGGCGCCGATGAAGGCGAAGGCGTCGTCCGCGGCCGTGGCCGTGTCGGCGTCGATGCCGCGAAGCACGATGCGGTCGCCCTCGGTCCGGTCGAAGTCGAGGATGCGGTCGGTCCAGCCGAGGGCGTTGTCGTCGAACCGGAAGCGGTCCCTGCCCGCGCCGCCGCTGAGCACGTCGGCGCCGCGCGCCCCGTTCAGCCTGTCGTTCCCCTCGCCGCCGGCAAGCGTATCGTCGCCGGCCTGGCCGCGCAGCGTGTCCTGACCCTCCAGGCCCTGGATGCCCTGGGCGCCGGCCCCGCCCAGCAGCGTGTCATCGCCGGT
>CAYNYQ010000271.1:0-3532 GCA_964401305.1 uncultured Acetobacteraceae bacterium
ATGCTGCTGCGCGACCGGCAGGACGAGGCGATCGGCATCATCCGCCGGCTGATGCAGGGCGAGCGCATCACCTACGAGAGCGAGTGGTTCAAGCTGAACGACGCGGCGCTGCAGCTGCTGCCGCTGCAGGAGGAGATGCCCTTCGCCGTCGCCTCGCAGATCAGCCCCTCCGGCATGACGCTGGCCGGCAAGCACGGCATCGGCATCATCTCCATCGGCTCGCTCTCGGCCGAGGGGCTGAACGCGCTGCCGACGCAATGGGGCTTCGCGGAAGCCGCGGCGGCGAAGCACGGCACCACGGTGGACCGCCGGAACTGGCGCGTGCTGCTGAGCTGGCACATCGCCGAGACGCGCGGGAAGGCGCGCGAGCAGGCGCGCGACGGGCTGCTGCGCCACCACAACGAATACCTCACCGCGACCCTGCAGCGCCCCGGCGCCAAGCCCTTCGCCGACCCCGACGAGGCGGTGGAGAAGACCGCCTTCGGCCCCGGCGCGGTCGCCACCATCGGCACGCCGGACGACCTCGTCGCCCGCATCAAGGAGGTGCTGGCGATCTCGGGCGGCTTCGGCACGGTGGTCGGCTTCGTGCACGACTGGGCCAACCCCGAGAACACCTTCCGCAGCTGGGACATGGTGGCGCGCTACGTGGTGCCGGAGATCAACGGCCATCTCCGCAAGCTGCGCGAGAGCCGCGAATTCGTCGCCACCAACCGCGAATACTTCGACCGCGCGCGCGAGGCGGTGCTGGCCAAGATCACCGAGAACAGCGCCGCCGCCGAGGCGCTGCGCGTGACGAAATCCCAGTATCTCGCCGCCTCCTCCAGCAACGTGCCGGATTTCGAGAAGGCGCAGAAGGCGCTGGCGAAGTAGGCTGGGCGGCCCCTGCCGATGGACGACGACGCAGCCGGCACCCCGCCGCGCGCCGCCGCGCGGCTCGGCCTGCTGCTCGGGCCGCTGGTCTTCGTCGCCATGCTGCTGCTGCCCCCGCCCGCGGGGATCGCGCCCGAGGCCTGGCGCGTCGCCGCCACCGCCACGCTGATGGCGCTCTGGTGGGTGACGGAGGCGGTGCCCATCCCCGTGACGGGGCTGCTGCCGCTCGCGCTCTTCCCGCTGCTCGGCGTGGCCTCCATGGGCGAGACCGCTGCGCCCTATGCCGACCCGCTGATCTTCCTCTTCCTCGGCGGCTTCCTCGTGGCGCTGGGGCTCGAGCGCTGGAACCTGCACCGGCGCATCGCGCTCGGCGTCGTCGGGCTGGTGGGCGTGCGCCCGGCCTCGCTGGTCGGCGGCTTCATGCTGGCCACCGCCTTCCTCAGCATGTGGGTGAGCAACACGGCGGCGGCGGTGATGATGCTGCCGATCGGCCTCTCCGTCATCGCGCTGCTGCGCCAGGACGGCGAGGCGGCGGCGCGCGACGGCTTCGCCCCGGCGCTGCTGCTCGGCATCGCCTATGGCGCCAGCATCGGCGGCATGGCGACGCTGATCGGCACCCCGCCCAATGCGCTGCTCGCCGCCTTCATGCGCCGCACCTACGGCGTCGAGATCGGCTTCGCGCAGTGGATGGCGATCGGCCTGCCGCTGGCGGCGACGATGCTGCTCGGCGCCTGGCTGATCCTGACGCGCCTCGCCTTCGCGCTGCCGCGGCAGGCGATCGCGGGCTCGGCCGCGCTGATCCGGGGCGAGATAGCCGGCCTCGGCCCCCTGGCGACGCCCGAGCTTCGCGTCGGCCTGGTCTTCGCCGGCGCCGCGCTGCTCTGGGTGCTGCGCCCGGCGCTGGAGGGCGTGCTGCCGGCGGGGGTCAACGACACGGTCATCGCGGTGGCGGCGGGGGTGCTGCTCTTCATCATCCCGGCCGGCGGCAAGGCGGGGCGCGGCGTCAGGCTGATGGACTGGCCGACGGCGACGCGGCTGCCCTGGGGCGTGCTGCTGCTCTTCGGCGGCGGGCTCTCGCTGGCGGCGGCGATCGGCAGCAGCGGGCTCGCCGCCTGGATCGGCGCCGGCTTCGCGGGCCTCGGCCACTGGCCGCTGCTGCTGGTGGTGCTGCTGGTCACAGCCGGCATCGTCTTCCTCACCGAGCTGACCAGCAACACCGCGACGGCGGCCGCCTTCCTGCCGCTGATGGCCTCGGTCGCGCCGGCGCTGGCGGCCGATCCCTTCCTGCTGACCATTCCGGTCGCGCTCGGCGCCTCCTGTGCCTTCATGCTGCCGGTGGCGACGCCGCCCAACGCCATCGTCTTCGGCAGCGGCAGGCTGACCGTGGCGCAGATGGCGCGCGCCGGCTTCCTGCTGAACCTGGCGGCGATCGCCATCATCCTCGGCCTCACCACGGCGCTGGTCGGGCCGGTCTTCCGCGTGGCCGGGTAGCGGGGGGCTTGCGCGCGCCGCGCAGCCACACACACTGGCCGCCGCACCGGGGAACCCGCCGCATGCCCTCCCGCCTCTTCTCGCCCTTCGCGCTGCGCGGCCTCGCGCTCGGCAACCGCATCGTCGTCTCGCCCATGGCGCAGTACTCGGGCAATGCGGCGAACGAGGCGATCGACTGGCACCTGATGCACTACGGCAACCTCGCCGTCTCCGGCCCCGGCCTCGTCATCCTGGAGGCGACGGCGGTGGAGCCGCACGGGCGCGTCGGGCAGCACGACATCGGCCTCTGGACGGATGCGCAGCAGGATTCGCTGGCGCGCGTGCTGGCCTTCTGCCGCGCGCATGGCCAGGCCGCCATCGGCATCCAGCTCGCCCATTCAGGGCGCAAGGGCTCGACCGCGCGGCCCTGGGAGGGGCTGCACTACCAGGGCGAGGCGGAGGGCGGCTTCCACCCGGTCAGCGGCGGCGACGTGCCCTATCCGGGCCGCCCCGTGCCGCGCATGCTGGACGATGCCGGGCTCGCCGCGGTGAAGGCGCAGTTCGTCGCCGCCACGCGCCGCGCCGCCGCGATCGGCTTCGACCTCGTCGAGGTGCACGCCGCGCACGGCTACTTCCTGCATTCCTTCCTCTCGCCGCTCTCCAACAACCGCAACGACGCCTATGGCGGCGACCTCGCCGGCCGCATGCGCTACCCGCTCGAGGTCTTCGCCGCCATGCGCGCCGCCTGGCCCGCCGCGAAGCCGATGGGGGTGCGCATCTCCGCCACGGACTGGATGCCGGGCGGCTGGACGGTGGAGGACAGCGTCGCCTTCGCCCGCGCGCTGAAGGATCTCGGCTGCGACTATGTCTGCGCCTCCTCCGGCGGCTCGCACCCGGACCAGGCGCTGGATGTCGGGCCCGGCTACCAGGTGCCGATGGCGCGGCGCATCCGCGAGGAGGCCGGCCTGCCGAGCATGGCCGTTGGCCTGATCACCGAGCCGATGCAGGCCGAGCAGGCGCTGCGCGACGGCGCCGCCGACCTGATCGCGCTCGGCCGCGGCATGACCTACGACCCGCGCTGGGCCTGGCACGCGGCGGAGGCGCTGCGCGAGACCGCCGCCTTCGCGCCGCAATACGCGCGCAGCCACCCTTCCATGCGCTTCGGCGACTTCACCAAGCTGACGCCGGAGGC
>CAYNYQ010000271.1:3632-6990 GCA_964401305.1 uncultured Acetobacteraceae bacterium
GCCATCACCTGCACGCCCGGCCGCAGCCTGCCATGCTGGCCGACCGGCACCGCGAGGCCGGGCAGGCCGAGCAGCGGCGCCACCAGGGCGGCGCGGATGCTGTCCAGCACGCGCGCCTGGCCCTCGGGCGTGGTGTCGAGCCGCTGCTCCGGCGGCAGGTCGGCCAGCGTCGGCATCACCACCAGCGGCGTCGTCTCGAGGAAGGCCATCCAGCGCTGCAGCAGCGCGTCGCGGTCGGCCAGCGCGCGCAGGAAGCCGGCCAGGTCGCGCGCCGGCCTGTGCTGCACCCAGAGCCGCATGGAGGCGCGGCCGTCATCATCGCCGTACTGCTCCATCTGCGGCAGCAGCGCGGCGAAGAGCTCGGTCGAGCCGATGGCGTGCCAGAGCTCGATCGCCTGCGCGATGTCGGGCGGCAGCGTCTCCTCCACCGCATAGCCGGCGGCGGCCAGGTGCCGGCCGGCCTGCCGCACCGCCTCCGCCTGGGCGGGGTGGGTGAAGCCGCCGGGCACCTCCGGCACCAGCGCGACGCGGATCGGCCGCGGCGGCGCGGGCCCCACGAGCGGCACATCGGCCCAGCGCGTGTCGCGCCCGCCATCGCGGGCCATCACCGCCAGCGCCAGGCGCAGGTCGCGCACGCTCCGCGCCAGCGGGCCTTGGGTGGCCATCAGCTGCGACCCGATCGGGCGGCCGACCACGCCCTGCGTGCTGTAGCCGCCGATGCGGCCATAGCCCGTGCGCAGCCCGACCACGCCGCAGCAATAGGCCGGGACGCGCACGGATCCGCCGATGTCGTTGCCATGCGCGATGGGCCCGATGCCGGCGGCGATCGCGGCGCCGGCGCCGCCCGAGGAGCCGCCCGGCGAGATCGCCGGGTCGCGCGGGTTCAGCGTGCGGCCGTGCAGCGCGTTGTCGGTCATCAGCCGCATGGAGAAGGCCGGCGTGTTGGTGCGCCCGATGAAGACGGCGCCGGCGGCGCGCAGGTTGGCCGCCACCGGGCTGTCCTCGGCGGCGATCTTGTCGGCGAAGGCGACGACGCCGTTGGTGGTGGCATGGCCGCGCTGGTCGATGTTGACCTTGATGGTCACCGGCACGCCGTGCAGCGGGCCGAGCGCCTCGCCCCTTGCCCGCGCCGCGTCGGCGGCATCGGCGGCGGCCAGCGCCTCGGCGTCCATGCGCTGCACCACGGCGTTGAGCGCCGGGTTCACCTGCTCGAGCCGCGCGAGGCAGGCCTGGGTCGCCTCCCGCGCCGAGGCGCGGCCGAGGCGAATCAGCCGTGCGAGCTCCGTCGCATCGAGCTGCCAGAGTTCCGTCGCCATGCCGCCCCTCCTCCTGCTGGTGGCGCCAGCACAGCGCAAGGCCGCGCGCCGCGCCAGGGGCCTGGACGCGCCGCCGCGCCGCCCGCCATGCTCGCCGCCCGCGGAGGGACGCCACCATGAAGTTCGCGCTGCACTTCGGCAACAACACCTTCCCCGACGGCGCGGCCGCGACGCGGCTCGCGCGCCTGGCCGAGGCGGCGGGCTTCGATTCCGTCTTCGCCGTCGACCACGTCGTGCTGCCCGACCGCTACGACAGCACCTACCCCTATTCCGCCACGGGCCGGCTGCCCGGCGACCGCAGCGCGGCGCTGCCCGACCCGCTGATCTGGATGGCCTGGGCCGCCGCCGTGACCACGCGGCTGCGCTTCATGACCGCGGTGATCATCCTGCCGCAGCGCGAGCCGCTGGCGCTGGCCAAGCAGGTGGCGACGCTCGACCACATGAGCGGCGGGCGAGTGGAGCTCGGCATCGGCGTCGGCTGGCTGCGCGAGGAGTTCGCCGCGCTCGGCGTGCCCTTCGAGACGCGCGGGCGCCGCGCCGACGAGTACGTCGCCGCCATGCGCGCGCTCTGGCGCGAGGACGGCGCCCGCTACGAGGGCCGCTTCGTCCGCTTCGAGGGCGTCAGCTGCAACCCGAAGCCGGTGGCAGGCGCCGTGCCGATCATCGTCGGCGGGCATTCCGAGGCGGCGGCGCGGCGCGCCGGGCGGCTCGGCGACGGGTTCTTCCCCTCGATCGGCGCGCAGGTGGACACCATGCCGCTGCTCGATCTGGCGCGGCGCACGGCAGCGGAGGCCGGGCGAGACCCGGCGGCGATCGAGATGATCACGGGCTGTCCCGGCGCGCTGCCCGGCAGCGGCGAGGATGCGCTCGCGGCGGTGGAGGAAAGGCGGCGGCGCGGCATCGGCCGCGTGGTGCTGCCGCTGGCGCCCTTCCTGCCGGATCTCGAGGAGAGCCTGCCGCGCTTCGGCGAGCGGGTGATCCGCGCCTTCGCCGGCGCCTGACGGGCGGCGCAACGAGGGGGTGGTGGGTGCGGCCAGGGCCCGGGCCCCGGCCGCACCCGGTTCGGCCTCAGGCGAGGTCGAAGCGGTCGGCGTTCATCACCTTCGTCCAGGCGGCGACGAAGTCCTGCACGAACTTCGCCTTCGCGTCGGACTGCGCATAGACCTCCGACAGCGCGCGGAGCTGCGAGTTCGAGCCGAAGACGAGATCGACGCGGGTGCCGGTCCACTTCACCGCGCCCGTCTTGCGGTCGCGGCCCTCGAAGGTCTCCGCCGCCTCCGAGGTCGGCGCCCAGACCGTGCCCATGTCGAGCAGGTTGACGAAGAAGTCGTTCGTCAGCGCGCCGACATTCTGGGTGAGCACCCCGTGCTTCGAGCCGCCCGTGTTGGCGCCCAGCACGCGCAGCCCGCCGACCAGCACCGTCATTTCCGGCGCGGTCAGCGTCAGCAGCTGGGCGCGGTCGACCAGCAGCTCCTCGGCCGAGACCGTGTAGGTGGTCTTGAGGTAGTTGCGGAAGCCGTCCGCGGTCGGCTCGAGCACGGCGAAGCTCGCCGCGTCGGTCTGCGCATCGGTCGCGTCGGTGCGGCCCGGGGCGAAGGGCACGGTCACGTCATGCCCGGCCTTCTTCGCCGCGGCCTCGACCGCTGCGGTCCCGGCCAGCACGATCAGGTCGGCCAGCGAGATCTTCTTGCCGCCCGTGGCGGAGGCGTTGAAGCCCTCCTGGATGCCCTGCAGCGCGCCGAGCACCTTGGCCAGCTCCGCCGGGTCGTTCGCCGCCCAGTCCTTCTGCGGCGCCAGGCGGATGCGCGCGCCATTGGCGCCGCCCCGCTTGTCGGAGCCGCGGTAGGTCGAGGCCGAGGCCCAGGCCGCCTTCACCAGCTCCGAGGTCGAGAGGCCGGAAGCGAGCACCTTCGCCTTCAGCGCCGCAATGTCGGCCGCGTCCACCAGCGGATGCGTCACCGGCGGGACAGGGTCCTGCCAGATCAGCTCCTCCTTCGGCACGTCCGGGCCGAGGTAGCGGACCTTCGGCCCCATGTCGCGGT
>CAYNYQ010000272.1:0-6956 GCA_964401305.1 uncultured Acetobacteraceae bacterium
CGCGGACCGGGCCTGCAGCGCCGCGCCCGGCCCCGGCGCGGACCAGGGCCTACAGCGCCGCGCCCGCCCCCGGTGCGGCGGCGGTCGCCGGCGGTGCGCCGCGCCGCCCATCGCCGATCAGCGCAAAGGGCGCCCAGTAGAAGGGATGCCCGAACTCCGCCGGCAGGCGCCTGCCGGCCTCGTCCAGGATGAGCAGCTGCGCGCCGCGCAGCGCCGCGGCGGTGCTCGCGCCCCCCTGCTGGCGGCGCAGGCTGTCGGAGACGGTCAGCGCCGCGGCGGCGTCGTCCACCGCCCAGTGCGTCACCAGCAGGCCGCGCGCGCCGGTGTAGAAGAAGGCGCGCGCCAGGCCCGAGAGCGCCTCGCCGCCGCCCGCCCCGCCCGGGCCGCCGGTGTTGCAGGCCGAGAGGATGATCAGGTCGGCATCCAGCTTGAGGGCCAGCAGCTCGCTCGCCTTGACGAAGGCGCTGTCGGCGCTGGGTGCACCCGCCGCGGTCGAGACCACGATCGAGGGCTCGGCGAGGCAGGAGAGCTCGCCTGGCAGCAGCGCATGGGTGGCGAGGTGGATGATCCGCGCCTGGCCGAGCTCGGGCGATTTCAGCGTGGCGGCGGTGAAGGCGCTGCCGAGCCGCACGTCCTGCGGCCGCCCGCCGGTGAGCTGCTGGGCGATCGTGACCTCGGCGCGGGTGCCGGGCAGGCGCACGAGGCCCTGCGCCACGCGGGCATCGGCGGCGCAGCGGTCGGGCGGGAAGCTGCGGACGAGCTGCTGGGCGCTCGGCGGCACGAAGTCGCCGAAGCCGACCCAGGGCAGCGGCGCCGTCGAGCCCGGCCCGGCCGCGCGCAGGGTCACCAGGGTCTGCGGCGAGGGAACATGCACGATGGCGTGGCGGCGGATCAGCCAGGGCGCGGCGGCCAGGCTCGCGCCCTCGGCCGGCCCGGTGAGCAGCAGGCCGAAGGGGATGCCGAGCAGCGGGCCATCGGGCACGACGATCAGCGTCTCCGCGCCCTCGAGCACCGGCGCGACCGCGGCCAGCAGGGCGGCGTGCAGCGCCGCGGACGGCGCGGGATCGAAGCGCCCCGGGGCGCCCTCGGCGCTGACCACGCCGGTGCGCACGGCATTGACCAGGCGGCCCGCCTCGGCCTCGCCCAGCCCGATGCGGGCGGCATGCACGCGCCCCTCGCGCAGCACCAGGGTCCAGCCATGCTCGCGGCCGAGCAGGAACAGCGCCAGCGCCTCCCGCGGGCCGAGGGCATCGCCGGCCGCCTTGGCGTCGACGGCCGAGAGCAGCAGCTGGCGGTAGCCCGGCGCCGCGGCGGCGACCTCGTTCTCCGCCTCGGCGCGGGCGGCCTGGGCGGCGGCGATGCGGCGGTCGAGATCCGCGCCGCCGGTGCCGGCATCGCGCGATTCGAAGAGGTCGCGCAGCGTCTGGTCGGCATCCTGCAGCCGGCGCACGGCGGCGCCGACGCCGCTGTCCCCGGCCGCGGCGGCGAGGCGGGCGCTGGCCTGCTGCACGAAGCGCACGGTGTTGCTGCGCTGGGCGAGCTGCACCGCGCCGAACATCTCGGCGCGTAGCGCATCGGCGCGTTCCGGGCTGGCCTGGGCCTCGGCCTCCAGCGTGTCGAGATAGGGGATGACCAGATGCACGGGCAGCGCGATCTGCCGCGCGCGCAGGATGGCGGCGCCGGTACGGAAGGCCTCCAGCGCATCGGCCCGGCGCCCTGCCTGGGCGCGGCGCGCGGCGGAGAGAAAGAGGGTCAGCGCCTCCGGCCGCTCGCCCGGCGCGGCGACCGCGAAGCGCCGCGCCGCCGCCTCGAGCTGGCGGGCGGCCGCGTCGTCCCGCCCGAGCCTCGCCTGGGTCGCCGCCTCGGTGCGCAGCGAGCGGCCGACCATCAGCCCGGGCTCGAGCCCGGCGCGGCGGAGCAGCGCGCGGCTGTCGGCGATCAGCGCCGGCGCCGCCTCCGGCTGGCCGGAGCGCGAGGCCGCCAGCGCGAGGTAGCGCCGCGTGTCGGCAAGGCCGAGGATCGCCGTCTGCGATGCCGGATCGCTCAGCAGGCTGAGCCCGGCATCGGCGCTGCCGCCGCCGGCGAGCACGGCCTCCGGCACCAGCACGGTGTAGCCCGCCTCGGCGGCCCGCAGCAGCTCGGTGGCCCGCCCGGCCTCCCCGGCGTTCAGCGCGGCGATGCCGCGGTAATGCGTCAGGCGCGGGCCGGCGGTGGTGTCGGCGGCGCGCGGGGTGAGCGTCGCGGCGCGCTGGAACAGCACCTCGGCCTCCTGGTGGCGGCCCTGGTTCGACAGGTTGAGCGCGAGATGCACC
This sequence comes from uncultured Acetobacteraceae bacterium, assembly GCA_964401305.1. GTDB lineage: Bacteria > Pseudomonadota > Alphaproteobacteria > Acetobacterales > Acetobacteraceae > JAIEOP01. The sequence continues at coordinate 2,313 of CAYNYQ010000272.1, forward strand.
ATGGCGGTGACGGTGTTGGGGTCCTCGCGGCCCAGCACGCGCTCCTGCAGGGCGAGCGCGGCGCGGTACGCATCCTCGGCGGCGGCGAAGTTCTCGGCCTGGTTCAGCTCGCGGCCGAGCTGCATCAGCTGCTCGTAGCGGCCGACGTCGTTGGCGCTGAAGGCCTCGGCCGAGAGCCGGCGGACCGCGATTTCGAGCGCGGCCGAGCGCGCCTGCGCCCCGCCCGCCGGCGCGGCGCCGCCGCCGGCCTGCCCCATGGCCAGCCGCTCCATCACCGGGGTCGCGGTGGCGACGCCGTCGGCCAGCACCGGCCCCTCGGGCCCGGCGGCGACGAGGGCGACATGCGGCCAGCCGCCGGCGCGCCGGGTGCAGGCGAGCAGCCGCGCCGGCGCGCCGCCGGCCAGCGTGGTCGATTGCGGCGGCGCGCAATTCACGCGCTGGTCGAGCCAGGTGCGCCAGAGCCCGCCGGCCGCCAGGGCGTCGAGCTGCGCCGGGTCGGTGTTGCCGCGCAGCTTCACCACGCGTGCCGCCGGCTGGGTCCAGCCGCCGCAATAGACCTCCTGCGCGGCCGAGACCGGCAGGTCGGCGGGTGGCTTGCCCCCGGGCTGGGCGATGCAGGCCTCGCCCTTGGCGTCAGCGCCTGCCGGGCTGCCGCCGGCAGCGCGGCCGCCGCCGCTGACATAGGCCTCGGGCGGTGGGGTCGTGCAGGCCGGCGCGGCGAGGAGCGCGAGCAGGGCGCCGAGCGCGGCAAGGCCGGGCAGGCGCCGGGCGGCGCGGGCAGCGCCCGGCGGGGCGGCCCCGGCCGGGCGGCGGGGCGGAGGGGACAGCGGGGCGGTCATTCGTAGTCGTTCTCCCCGGTGTTCGGAATGGTGACGTCGAGCGGGTTGATCTGGCCGGGCCGGAAGACGAAGTCGACCGTCGTCCGCACGCTCGGCGGAATCGGCACGAAGCGCGGCGGCACGACGCAGTTGATGGAGCCGACGACGCAGCTGTTGATGCGGTAGTTGGGCAGCGAGGCCGGCTCCACCGGGCGGGTGATGTCGGAGGCCCGCGTCGCCTCCGACCCCATCAGGCCCGACAGCTGCCCGACGAGGTCCGCGGCGCCGCCGGTGCCGTGCACCGCGACGCGCCCGGCCGAGATGGTGCCGGTGGCAGTGCCGCCGTCCAGCAGCAGGAAGACGGGGCTCTGCCCGGCCTCGATGTTCAGCGCGACCGGCCCGGCGGGCGCGCTGACGGCGGGGCCGAAGAAGGGGTTGGGCCCCTCCTGCCCGGGTGCCGAGCGAAGCTGGGTGGGCTGCTGGTCCGAGGCCAGGCCCGGCACGTCGGGGCGGATGTTCGCCAGCAGCGCGTCGGCGGTCTGCATCGGCAGGGTGCGGGTGTCGTAGATCACCGCCGGCAGCTGCCCGCCGGTCCGCGGCGTGACGACGAAGGGCACCGTGTTGGTGATGCCGCCCGGCGCCTGGATCAGGATGTTGGTGCCGACCTGGGCGATGACGAAGCCGAGCTGCACCACCGGCCCCTCGATGTAGATGCTGTCGCCCGAGAGCGCGGTGCCGCCGCCGATGACCACGCCGGGATCGTCGCGGATGGTCAGCCGGTTGGCGGCGAAGAGCGAGCTGGCGTCGATCGACACGCCGCCGTCGCCAAGCAGCGACAGCCCCTCCGTCGCGGCGCCGCCATTCGCCGAGAGGGTGCTGTTGCGCACCGTGAGGCTGCCGGGCGTGGTGATCGACAGGATGCCCCCCGTGCCGGCGCGGACGTCGCTCACCAGGGTCGCCCCGGCCGCCGTGCCGATCAGGTTGCCCTGCACCGAGGCCTGCGCGCCGGAGAGGATCAGGCCGCCGCCGCTGGAGGTGAGGCGCAGGTTGCCCTGCACCCCGGCACGGGTGCCGTTGAGCGTGATGCCATCGGCCCCGGCGAGGGCGAGGTCGCCGCCCCCCGTCTGCAGCACCGAGGCGCCGATCGAGAGAACGCCGCCCTCCGCCGTCAGCGCGGCGCCGCGGCCGCTGGTCACCGCCGGCGTGCTGGCCGCGTTGCCGATCGCCAGCGCGCCACCGGCGGTGATCGCCAGGTCGCCGCCCGAGACCACGTCGCCGCTCACCAGGATGCTGCCCTGGCCGCGGATCGTGCCGCCATCGGCGCCGAAGGTGGCACCGAGCAGCTCGTCGAACCGGTTCTGCCCGCCGAGCACGCCGCCGACGCCGCCCTCCACCAGCAGGCGCCGGGTGGCGAAGAGCGCACCGCCGGTCTGGCGGATCCGCCCGGCATCGGTGCGCAGGGTCAGCAGCGCGCCGGTGCCCTGGGTGGCGATCAGCCCGCCGGTCTGCACCAGGTCGCCGCCGGTCGCGTGCAGCGTGATGGCGCCGCTGGTGCCGGCGACGAGCCCGGCGCTCTCGATCCGCCCGCCGGTCTCGATGCCGCCGCCGGCCTGTATGGCGATGGGGCCGGTCGCGGTGATCGCCGCGCCGGCGGCATTGGCCACGGGCCCCGCCGCGGCCAGGCTCAGTGCCGAGTCCCGCAGGGTCGGCGTGCCGGGGATCTGCGAGTAGCCGAAATTCCCGTAGTTGGCCGGCAGGGCGGCCTCGGCGATGGTGGTGATCACGCCGCCGGGCTGGTTGCGGATGGCGCCGCCGGCGGTGATGCCGAGCGTCTGGTCGATGACGTTGAAGGCCCAGCGCCTGGTCTCCACCAGCACGCCGTTCGCCGGCAGCGGCGGCGCGGCGGCGCTGGCGGTCGGGCTCGGGCTGTCGATCACCTCGAGCCCGGCGCCGGCGGTCTGGATCACCGCGCCCTCGATGCGCCCGGTGTTCACCACGTCCCGCGCGGCCTCGACGGTGCTGGCGATGACGGTGCCGGCATTGGCCACGTCGCCGGTGGTGGTGCGCAGGCTGCCGGTGGTCACCCGTCCCGTCGCCGCCACGACGAGGTCGCCGGTCTCGATGCTGCTGGTCGCCTCGAGCGTGGTGCCCGCGGCGACGTCGGTGCGGCCGAGGATGCGCAGGTCGCGCGCCGCGGTGCGGTCGACGACCGAGAGGTTCGCCCCGGCGCTGATGGTGAAGGCGACCAGCGCCTGGTTGATGTCGATGCTGCGGCCGCTGTCGAGATTGCCCGCGGCGATGCCGCCCGCGCCGGTGACGTCGCGGCCGGCCTGCACCAGCCCGCCGGCGCGCAACCCGCCGAGGGCGAGGTCGCCATCGGCGACCAGCGCGCTGTCGACGCGGATGTCGCGCGCGGCGACCGCGTCGCGCGCCAGGGTGAGGCTGCCCGGCGCCTCGACCAGGATGTCGCGGCCGGCCGCCGCGGCGAAGCCGTTCAGCTCGCCGAAGCTCTGCAGATCGAGCGCCGCGTCGAAGCCGCCGCCGCCCGAGGCCGGTGCGCCGGGCGTTCCGTAGCCGAGGATGATCCGGCCCGCCGTGGTGTCGTTGAGGATCGAGCCTGTGGTCGATTGCACGAGGGAGGGCGCCGGGGCTCCGGCGACGCCGCCGGTGCCGATCGCCGTGCCGAAGTTGCGGATGTCGCCGACGGCGATCAGCCGCAGCGCATCGGTGCCGTCGCGGGCGTCGCGGCCGAACGGGCCGGCATTGCTGGCCGCCGTGCCGGCGCGGACGGAGACGGCGTTGCTGGCGACGCCCGGCGTCGCGCCGCTGGCAGGCGTGCCCTCGCCGAGGGTGAGGGTGCCGCCGCTCAGCAAAGTCAGCGGCGCGGTGGTGCCGCGGCTCTGCACGTCGCCGAGCACGACGAGGTCGTTCGCCGTGGCCAGGGCGAAGCCGCCCTGCGCCGGCGCGGCCTGCAGGCCCGGGGCGAAGGCCGCCGTCGCCGCGCCGGAGAGGAAGGCGGCGGTGACGGGCAGCCCCGCCGCCCGCGCCTCGGGCACGACCAGGCGGTCGATGGTGTTCGCCGTGCTGTCGAGCGTGGCGGAGAGGCGGGCCTCGCCGGCGAGGTCGCGGACATCGATGCCGCCGCCCGCCTGGGTGATGCTGCCGGTGCCGGTCTGCTCCGTGCCGGCGAAAAGCTCGAGCCGCGCGAAGCCGGTCCGCAGCGCCGCGTCGCCGGTGAAGGCGATGTCGCCGGCGGTGCGCGGCCCGGCGCCGCTGGAGGCGGTTTCCGACTGGCCCGCCGGCAGCAGGCCGCCCGTCACCGCCGCATCGAGGGAGCGGCCGACGCGCAGGATGCCAAAGCCGCCGCTGTCGAGCAGCGCGATCTCCGCCGTGTCGAGATGCAGCGCGCTGGGCAGGCTCGCGCCATTGCCGAGCTGCACGGTGCGGCCCGGCGTGCGCGGCAGCAGCTCGACCAGGCCCGGCGTCGTCGCGTCGCCGGCGGCCGTCACCGCCGCGGACAGCGCCAGGTCGTCGGCCACCAGGGTGATGCGCGGCCGCACCACGCCGGCGCTCTCGCTGAGCGGCGCGGCGACGCGGATCGGGGCGGTGGCGCCCAGCGTCTCGCCTGGCGCCTGGCGCAGGGTGATGGCGTTGTTCGCCAGGCCGCCCGTGGCCGCGCCGAAGATCCGGGCATCGGTCTCGAGCAGGAGGCCCGCCCCCAGCGCCCGCCCCGTCGGATCGCCCACCGCGCCGATGGCGTTGTCGGCGCCGAGCCAGATATAGGCCGCGCTCGTATCCCCCGCCGCGCGATCCGCCGTGCGCACCG
>CAYNYQ010000273.1:0-3360 GCA_964401305.1 uncultured Acetobacteraceae bacterium
GATTGCCGAGCAGCGTCGCGCGGTTCTGCACCTGCGCGCCGCCGACCTGGCGCGCCGCGGCGCGCAGCCCGTCGAAGGCGGCGGGCAGGTGCGCGGCGTCGCGGATCGCGGCCCAGGTGACGCGGGCGCCGATGCGGGTGGGCTCGAGCGTCGCCAGCGCGGGAATGGCCGTGATGTCGAGCACGGGGCGGTCGGGCAGGGGGCGCATCCAGGCCTCGGCGGCGGCCTGGGCGGGGTAGAGATCAGTGCCGCCGGCGAGGATGAGCGGCGCCGCGTCGCGCAGGATGGCGAGGGCGGCGGCCAAGCTGTCGGGCCGGTGATAGGCGGAGGCGGCCATGCGGGTTCCGGGACGGATCGTTGGTATGCTAACGATCGGGCGGGCCGCGGGGCAACAGGCTTGCGGACGGGCGCCCGGGGCCGTCAGGGTCCGGGCGGTGGCGGCCCTCCCCGCGACGGGGGTGGAACGCGGCGCGCCCCCTGCCCGGCGGATCGCGATGCGGTGTGCGGGGCCGGGCCTCCCGGGTCAGCCGCGGCGGCGGGCGGGCGGCCCCGGACAACGCCGCCGGTGGGGAAGGACATGCCATGGCGAAGGCCACGATCTGCCTCTGGTTCGACGGCGAGGCGGAGGACGCCGCCCGCTTCTACGCCGCGACCTTCCCCGACAGCGCCGTGCAGGCCGTGCACCGCGCGCCCGCCGACTACCCCGCGGGCAAGGCCGGCGACGTGCTGACGGTGGAGTTCACCGTGGCCGGCATCCCCTGCCTCGGGCTGAACGGCGGGCCTGCCTTCCGCCACAGCGAGGCCTTCTCCTTCCAGATCGCCACCGAGGACCAGGCCGAGACCGATCGCTACTGGGACGCCATCCTCGGCCATGGCGGCCAGCCGAGCGCCTGCGGCTGGTGCAAGGACCGCTGGGGCCTCTCCTGGCAGATCACGCCGCGCGCCCTGACCGAGGCGCTGGCGGAGGGCGGCGAGGCGGCGCGGCGCGCCTTTGCGGCCATGATGACCATGACGAAGATCGACATCGCCGCGATCGAGGCCGCGCGGCGCGGCTGAGGCGCCGGCGGCACGCGCCAGGACCGGCCTCTGCGTCGGGTCCGGGCCCGGCGGGCGACGCTCAGCCCAGGCGCCGCAGCAGCGCCACCGCCGCTGCCCGCTCGGCCGGCGGCAGCGGCGCCAGCGTCGCCGCGGTGATCGCCTGCGCCTTCTCCACCCAGCCCGGCAGCGCCGCCACCGCCGCGGGCGTCAGCGCCACGCGCAGCAGCCGAGCATCTGCCGTATCGCGCCGCCGCTCCACCAGGCCGCGCGCCATCAGCCGGGCGACGACGCCCTTCACCGTCGGCGGGTCCATGGCCAGCAGCCGGCCCAGCAGGTTCTGCGACAGCGGCCCGCGCTTCCACAGCGTGACCAGCGCGGCGAACTGCATGGAGGTGGGCCCGTCCTCGCCCATGATGCCCTGGAACAGCGCGAGGTGGCGCTGGTAGGCGCGGCGCAGCAGGTGGCCGGCCTGGTCCTCCAGCACGTAGTCGGGGCAGGGATCCTGCGCCACGGCGTCGCCGGCAGGCGGCGCCATGGCGTCCCGGCCGGGTTGCGCGGCATCCGCCATCGCTGCCGTTTCTAGGCGGGCCCGGCGCGGGGCGGTAGGGTGCGGCGCTTCGTGGAGTCCCGACCATGGCGCTGGAACCCGCCGCCGGCCCCGCCAGGGGGCGCACCCTGGTGCGCAACATCGGCCTGCTGCTCTCGGGCGACCTCGCCCGCCCCGTGCTCGACGCCGATGCGCTGCTGGTCGAGGACGGGATCATCGCCGCCCTCGGCCGCGGGGCGGAGCTGAAGGACCGCGGGCCCTTCGATGCCGTCATCGACTGCCATGGCAGCGCGGTGGCGCCCGGGCTGGTGGACAGCCATGTGCACCCCGTGCTCGGCGACTGGACGCCGCGGCAGAACCAGCTCGGCTGGGTGGAGAGCTTCCTCAACGGCGGCGTGACCACGATGATCTCGGCCGGGGAGGTGCATTCCCCGGGCCGGCCGAAGGACCTGGTCGGGCTGAAGGCGCATGCGGTCTTCGCGCAGCGCAGCTTCCACAACCTGCGCCCCGCCGGCGTGAAGGTGCTGGCCGGCGCGCCGGTGCTGGAGAAGGGCATGGTGGAGGCCGACTTCGCCGAGCTTGCCGCCGCCGGCGTGACGCTGCTGGGCGAGGTGGGGCTCGGCTCGGTGAAGGCCGGCTACGAGGCGCGCGAGATGATCGCCTGGGCACGCAGGCATGGCATCCAGAGCACGATCCACACCGGCGGCCCCTCGGTGCCCGGCAGCGGCTACATCGACAAGGACACGGTGCTGGAGGCGGACGCCGACATCATCGGCCACATCAACGGCGGCCATACCAGCCTGCCGGAGGGGCATGTCTGCGAGCTCTGCGAACGCTCCACCCGCGCCATCGAGATCGTGCACAACGGCAACGAGCGCGTGGCGATCGCGGCCGTGCAGGCGGCGCGCGACCTCGGGCAGCTGCACCGGGTGATCCTGGGCACGGACAGCCCGGCGGGCTCGGGGGTGCAGCCGCTCGGGATCCTGCGCATGATCAGCCTGCTCGCGGGCCTCGGCGGCATCGCGCCGGAAGCGGCGATCGCCTGCGCCACCGGCAACACGGCGCGGATCCGGAACCTGGATGCCGGGCTGATCGAGGTCGGGCGCGCCGCGGACCTGCTGTTCCTCGACCGCGCGCAGCACAGCGCCGGGCGGGACCTGCTGCACAGCATCGCGCTCGGCGACATCCCGGGCATCGGCATGGTCATGATCGACGGCGCGATCCGCTGCGGCCGCAGCCGCAACACGCCGCCGGCCGAGCGCGTGCCGGAACAGCTGGCCGGCCGCGCCGGCTGAGCAGGGGAGGGGAAGCATGGCGGCGCTGATCCGCAAGCTGGTGACGATCCTGGACGAGACGCGGCTGGAGATGGACCGGCCGGTGGACCCGCCGGTGCGCCGGGCGATCGCCTGCGCGGTGATCCGCAACCCCTTCGCAGGCCGCTACGTGGAGGATCTGGCCGAGCTGGTCGCGCAGGGCGAGGAGCTCGGCGCGCTGCTGGCCGCGCGCGCCATCGCCGCCCTCGGGATCCCGGGGACCGAGGTGCAGGGCTTCGGCAAGGCTGCGGTGGTGGGCGAGGCGGGCGAGCTCGAGCATGCCGCGGCGCTGCTGCACCCGCGCATGGGCGCGCCGGTTCGCGCCGCGCTCGGCAAGGGGCCGGCGCTGATCCCCTCGGCCAAGAAGGCGGGCGGGCCGGGGACGGCCATCGACGTGCCGCTCGGCCACAAGGACGCCGCCTTCGTGCGCAGCCATTTCGACGCGATCGAGGCGCGCGTGCC
>CAYNYQ010000273.1:3460-6949 GCA_964401305.1 uncultured Acetobacteraceae bacterium
GGATCGGGGAGACGTGTCGGGGTGGCCAGCGACTACATCCTGGAAACGGACGGGCTGACGAAGGAATTCCGGGGCTTCGTCGCGGTCAGCGACGTTGCCCTGAAGGTGCGCCGCGGCACCATCCACGGGCTGATCGGCCCGAACGGTGCCGGCAAGACCACCTGCTTCAACCTGCTGACGAAGTTCCTGCCGCCGACGCGGGGCTCGATCCGCTACGACGGGCGGGACATCACGGGCATGAAGCCGGCCGAGGTGGCGCGGCTCGGCCTGGTGCGCAGCTTCCAGATCTCGGCGGTCTTCCCGCACCTCTCGGTGCTGGAGAACGTGCGCGTGGCGCTGCAGCGCCAGCGCGGCGGCAGCTTCGACTTCTGGCGCTCGGAGACGCTGCTGACGCAGTACGACGAGCGGGCGATGGCGCTGCTCGAGGATGTGGGCCTCACCCCCTGGGCGCAGCTGACCGCGGGCGAGCTGCCCTATGGCCGCAAGCGCGCGCTCGAGATCGCCACCACCCTGGCGATGGACCCGCAGATGATGCTGCTGGACGAGCCGACCGCGGGCATGACGCACGAGGACGTGGACCGCATCGTCACGCTGGTGAAGCGTGTCGCCGCCGGCCGCACCGTGCTGCTGGTCGAGCACAACCTGAAGGTGGTGGCCGGCCTCTGCGACACCATCACCGTGCTGACCCGCGGGCGCGTGCTGGCCGAGGGCGACTACGCCACGGTGGCGGCGAACCCCGAGGTGATCGCCGCCTATCTCGGGACCGAGGCCGACAGCGTGGGGGTGCCGCAGCATGGCTGACGCGATGGAGATGCAGCGGCCGCGCGCAACGGGCGCCGGCGCCGCGCTGCTGGAGATCCGCGGCCTCGAATCCTGGTACGGCGAGAGCCACATCCTGCACGGCGTCGACATCGACGTGCATGCGGGCGAGGTGGTCACGCTGCTCGGGCGCAACGGCGCGGGCAAGACGACGACGCTGCGCTCCATCATGGGCCTGGTCGGGCGGCGCGCCGGCAGCATCCGCTACCAGGGTACGGAGACGATCGGCGTGCGCTCCGACATCGTCGCGCGCATGGGCATCGCCTATTGCCCGGAGGAGCGGGGGATCTTCGCCTCGCTCAGCGTGACGGAGAACCTGCTGCTGCCGCCGGTGGTGCAGCCCGGGGGCCTCGACCTCGACACCATCTACACCCTGTTCCCGAACCTGAAGGAGCGGGCGTCGAGCCAGGGCACCAAGCTCTCGGGCGGCGAGCAGCAGATGCTGGCGATCGCCCGCATCCTGCGCACCGGGGCGAAGCTGCTGCTGCTCGACGAACCCTCCGAGGGCCTGGCGCCAGTGATCGTGCAGCAGATCGGCCGCACCATCCGCGAGCTGAAGAGCCGCGGCTTCACCGTGCTGCTGGTCGAGCAGAATTTCCGCTTCGCCCAGACCGTCGCCGACCGGCATTACGTGATGGAGCACGGCCGCGTCGTGGACATGGTCCGCAACGAGGACCTCGCGGCCTCGATGGACCGGCTGCACACCTATCTCGGGGTCTGACGCAGGGCCGCCGCCAGACGCGGCCCGCGGGAGATCCCTTCCTGGGAAGGAGATGGACCGGATGACGCAAGGTATCGGGCGGCGCGGCGCGCTGAAGGCGCTGGCGGGCGCGGCGACGGCGGGGGCGGGGATCGGCGGCCTGCCGTACCGCAGCGCCCGCGCGCAGGCGGCGAACACCATCAGGATCGCGCTGCTCTGCGACTTCTCCGGCATGTACCGCGACGTGACCGGCCCGACCGAGCTTGCCTGCATCAAGCAGGCGGCCGCCGAGTTCGCCAACCGCGGCTTCACCGTCGACGTCATCTTCGGCGACAACCAGAACAAGCCCGATGTCGGCTCCAACCTGACGCGGCAGTGGATCGACCGCGAGAATGTCGATGTCATCGTCGATGGCGGCGCCTCCTCGGTGGCGCTGGCGGTGAACGACATCTGCCGCGAGCGGAACAAGGTCTTCCTCAACACCTCCTCGGCGACCTCGGACCTGACGGGCCGGGCCTGCTCGCCGAACACGGTGCACTGGACCTACGACACCTGGATGCTGGCGAAGTCGACCGGCGGCGCGACGGTGCGCGACGGCGGGGACAGCTGGTTCTTCATCACCGCGGACTACGCCTTCGGCCATGCGCTGGAGCGCGACACGGGCAACTTCGTGAAGGCCGCGGGCGGCAAGATCCTCGGCCAGGTGCGCACGCCCTTCCCCGGCACCTCCGACTTCTCCTCCTTCCTCGTGCAGGCCGCGGCGGCGCGGCCGAAGGTGATCGGCCTGGCGAATGCCGGCACGGACACCATCAACTGCATCAAGCAGGCGGCCGAGTTCGGGCTCGGGCGGCGCGGCATCCGCCTGGCCTCGCTGCTGATGTTCCTGCCGGACGTTCATGCGCTGGGTCTCGCCACCACGCAGGGGCTGATCTGCACCGAGACCTTCTACTGGGACCTCAATGACCGCACCCGCGCCTTCACGCGCAAGATGCGGCCGCAGATCAGCGTGCCGCTCTGCATGAACCACGCCGGCGGCTATGCCGCGGTGCTGCACTACCTGAAGGTGGTGGCCGACATGGGCGTGGCGCAGGCCAAGGCCAGCGGGCTCGAAGCCGTGAACCGCATGAAGGCCATGCCCTGCGACGACGACTGCTTCGGGCCCGGTACCATCCGCCAGGACGGGCGCAAGCTGCACCCGGCCTACCTGTTCCAGGTCAAGGCGCCGGGCGAGAGCCGGGGCGAGTGGGACTACTACAAGCTGCTGCAGACGACGCCCGGCGAGGAGGCCTTCCGGCCCGTGGCCGAGGGCGGCTGCCAGTTCGTGCGCAGCTGAGGGGGCAGGGGACCATGATGATCGACCGTCGCAGCCTCCTGGCCGGAGCGGCCGCCGCGCCGTTCGCCGGTGCCGCGCCCTTCCGCCGTGCCCGGGCGCAGGCCGCCAACACGATCAGGATCGGCGTGCTGACGGACATGTCGAGCACCTTCCGCGACATCAACGGCCCCGTCACGGTCGCCTGCGCGCGGCTTGCGGTGCAGGAGTTCGGCAACCGCGGCTTCGACGTCGAGGTCCTGGTCGCCGACCACCAGAACCGGCCCGATGTCGGCGTGAACATCGCCCGGCAATGGTTCGACCGCGACGGGGTGGACATGGTGCTCAGCCTCGCCGCCTCCTCGGTGGCGCTGGCGGTCGCAGATTTCACGCGCGAGCGCAACAAGGTCATCATCCCGACCTCGACCGCGACCTCGGACCTGACGGGGCGGAACTGCTCGCCCAACACGATCCACTGGGTCTACGACACCTACATGCTGGCCAAGTCGACCGGCGCGGCGACGGTGCGCGCCGGCGGCGACAGCTGGTACTTCATCACTGCCGACTATGCCTTCGGCCATGCGCTGGAGCGCGACACCGGCAATTTCGTGCGCGCCGCGGGCGGGCGGGTGCTGGGCAGCGTGCGCACGCCCTTCCCCGG
>CAYNYQ010000274.1:0-6898 GCA_964401305.1 uncultured Acetobacteraceae bacterium
GCCTCGAGCAGCGGCAGCATCGGCTGCAGGCCGGAGAGCTTCTTCTCGAAGATCAGGATGTAGGGGTCATCCATCTCCGCGATCATCTTCTCCGCATTCGTGATGAAATACGGGGAGACGTAGCCGCGGTCGAACTGCATGCCCTCGACGACGTCGAGCTCGGTCTGGATGCTCTTGGCTTCCTCGACCGTGATGACGCCCTCGTTGCCGACCTTCTCCATCGCCTTGGCGATCATCTCGCCGATCTCGGTCTCGCCGTTGGCCGACAGCGTGCCGACCTGGGCGACCTCGGCGGAGGTCGTGATCTTGCGGGTCTTGCCCTCGAGGTCGGCGACGATGGCGGCGACCGCCTTGTCGATGCCGCGCTTGAGGTCCATCGGGTTCATGCCGGCGGCCACGGCCTTGGCGCCCTCGCGGACGATGGCCTGGGCCAGCACGGTGGCGGTGGTGGTGCCGTCGCCCGCGATGTCGTTGGTCTTCGAGGCCACCTCGCGCACCATCTGCGCGCCCATGTTCTCGAACTTGTCGGCGAGCTCGATCTCCTTGGCGACCGTCACGCCGTCCTTGGTGATGCGCGGCGCGCCGAAGCTCTTGTCGAGCACGACGTTGCGGCCCTTCGGGCCGAGCGTCACCTTCACCGCATCGGCCAGGATGTCGACGCCGCGGAGCATACGCTCCCGCGCCGACGCGCCGAACTTGACGTCCTTCGCTGCCATGTCTTCGTGTCCTCTTCTCGGGGGGCGGTCGCCGCGGCGCGCCGCGCGCGGCCGTTCAGGCCGCGGGGCCGGCGCCGTCGGGACCGCCCTGGTTGACGATGAGCCGGAGTTGCGGCCGGCCCGTGCGGGATTGCTCCCGCGTCAGGCGGCCTTCGCGACGGAAGGGTCCTCGAGGATCCCCATGATGTCGGACTCCTTCATGATGAGGAGCTCCTCGCCACCAAGCTTCACCTCGGTGCCCGACCACTTGCCGAACAGGATGCGGTCGCCCGCCTTCACGTCGAGCGGGCGGAGCTCGCCCTTCTCGTTCAGGGTGCCGGCGCCGACGGAGATCACCTCGCCCTCCTGGGGCTTCTCCTTGGCGGTGTCGGGGATGATGATGCCACCCGCCGTCTTCTCCTCCGCGTTAACGCGGCGGACAAGAACGCGGTCATGCAGGGGACGGAACTTCATGCGGTCCTCTCCTGACGCCTTTGCCAGTTTGTTGCAGGGATCTCTATACCCGCTGTGCGGACGCCGGACGGCGGTGGCCGCTAGCACTCCCCCACAGCGAGTGCCAGCGATCTAATCGAGACCCCAGGGCGCGTCAAGGGTCGGCAGCACTCCTTGAGTGCGAGTGCTAATCGCTTGATTCTCAACGAAGAATCTTGATCGCGACCAACCCCCTCATGCCATGCTTCGAAAGTGAGGAGGAAAGGCCGGCCACTGGCGCCGTCCTGGCGAGGCCCCGGCCGATGCAGCCGGGCCCGCCCGCAACGAGGGAAAGGTTCGTCGCCTTGCTGCTGGAGCTTTCGTCGCGCGTCATCGTCCCGGACTGGCGGCTCACCACCGCCGAGATCCTCTACCACATGCCCGATCATCCCGGCGTGCTGCAAACCTTCATCTGGCAGAAGCTGGATCGCGCCCCGGAATTCCCCGAGCTCAGCCGCTTCCTGGCCTTCTGGCAGCGCGAGATCGAGGGGCCGCTGCACACCGTGCGGGTCGCCTCCGCCGCGCTGACCCGCCCGGCCGAGCTGCGCTACGCCAACGGGCAGTTCGTGCTGCACTGAGTCTTGCCCTCAGGCGCCGGGCGCGCGCTTGGCTCGCGCCACTGGGCGCGGTTCCCTTCCGGGCGCTCGGCACAACCGGCGGCGGGCCGCCCTGTCGGCAGGGACGTCAGTTGCCGGGCGGGCGCTCCTCAGCGCCCTCCAGCGCCCGGCCGGCGCGGTGCCGGCGCAGCAACCAGAGCCCGATCCCGACCGAGACCGCCAGCAACCCGGCCGAGAGGGCGAGCTGCCAGGCCCCCTCCACCCGGATGCCCTTGCCGAGCAGCGCGAAGACCACGGTCTGCGGCAGGTAGCCGAGCGCCGAGGCGGCCAGGAAGGGCAGCGGCGGCAGCGCCGCCATGCCGGCCAGCAGGTTCAGCCCGATATTGCTGCCCACCGGCAGCAGCCGCAGCGCCAGAGTCGTGCCGAAGGGGTTCGCCGCCAGCCCGTCGCGCAGCGGCCGCAGCCGGTGGCCGTAGCGCCCGCGCAGCCGCCGCTCCGCCCAGCCCCGCCCCACCATCCGCGCCCAGAAGAAGGCGAGCGCGCAGCCCGCCAGCTGCCCCGCCAGCGCCAACCCGGTGCCCAGCACCACCCCGAATCCGTAGCCGCCGAGGAAGCCGGCCACCTGGCGCGGCACCCCTGCCGCGGTGCCCAGCGCGGCGATGGCCACGAAGAGCAGCTCGCCCCAGGGTCCCTCGTCGCGCACGTAGCGGTCCACCCATTCCGTGCCGGGCGCCGCCCCCAGGGTGCGCAGCAGCCAGCCCCCGGCCAGCAGGCCGAGCGCCAGCGCGGCCAGCTTCGCCAGCGCCAATGCCCGCGCCGGCACCCGGCCCGTGCCCGCCCGCGCGGCGGCGGGCTCAGTCATCGGCGGGGAGCACCTCGGGGCGCTTCCAGCGGCGCTGCAGCCAGGCCACGCCCGCCAGGTCGAAGAGGCTGACCGCCAGCCGGTCCAGCGTGCCGTAGTTCGAGCGGCCCTCGCGCCGCGGCCGGTGGTTCACCGGCTCGCTGACCACGCGCCCGCCCTGGCGCAGCACCAGGGCCGGAAGGTAGCGGTGCATGTGGTCGAACTGCGGCAGGTCGAGGAACAGCGCGCGCGGGAAGACCTTCAGCCCGCAGCCCGTATCGGGCGTGGCGTCGCCCAGCAGCCGCGCGCGCACGGCATTGGCGATGCGGCTGCTGATGCGCTTGGTCCGGCTGTCGCGCCGGGTCACGCGGTGCCCGGCCACCAGCAGCGGCGCCTCCCCCTCGGCCCGGGCGCGCGCCAGCAGCCGGGGGATGTCGGCCGGATCGTTCTGCCCGTCGCCGTCGAGCGTCGCGATCCAGGTGCCGCGCGCCGCCTTCACCCCGGTGACGATCGCCGCCGACTGGCCGCAGCTGGTGCGGTGGCGCAGGTGGCGCAGCGGCGCGCCGGCGGCGGCGGCGGCAAGCGCTGCGGCCGTCCCGTCCGTCGAGCCGTCGTCCACATAGACGATCTCGTGCGCGATGCCCCATAGGGCGGCCTCGATCTCGGCGACGAGGGGCGCGATATTCGGTGCCTCGTTGCGCACGGGGATGACCACCGAGAGCAGCGGGGCGGGCATCGCCTGACAGGACGCGGCCGCTTCGCCGCCGACCGCGCCCGCGTCGCCAGGGGCCGCTCCACCAGGGGCCGCGCTGGCGGGGGCGGCGCCGGCAGGGGCCACGTCGCCCTGAGCCGCGCCGGCAGGGGCCTGGCCGGCGGCGGGCGGCGCGTCGAGGGTGGAGGGCATGGCGCGGCGCGGTAGCAGCCCCTCCCCCGGGCGTCCAGCCGGGCCACGGGCGGCGCGTACCGACCGGCAGCAGGCACCCCGCGCGTGTCGATTTCGCGCGACGGGATGCAAGGATTGGAACCCGCCTCTATATGCTCGGGCATGCCGTTCGATGCCCGACATGATCCGAGCCCCGGGCCCCCTGGCAATGCCAGGGCGCGCGGGCACGGCCCCGTCGTCGCCTGGCTCCTCGGCGTCGCCGGCATGATCTGGCTGATGGTGGCCATCGGCGGCGCCACCCGGCTGACCGGGTCGGGCCTCTCCATCATGGAATGGGCGCCGCTGTCGGGCACGCTGCCGCCGCTGTCGGAGGCGGAGTGGCAGCGGCTGTACGATCTCTATCGCACCATCCCGCAATATGAACTCGTCAACCGCGGCTTCGGGATCGAGGGTTTCAAGCAGATCTTCTGGCTCGAATGGTTCCACAGGCTGTGGGGGCGGCTGATCGGGCTGGCCTACCTGCTGCCGCTGCTGTGGTTCTGGGCGCGCGGGCGGATCCCGGCCGGCTACGGGCCGCGCCTCTTCGGCCTGCTGCTGCTGGGCGGGCTGCAGGGGGCGGTGGGCTGGTTCATGGTGGCCTCCGGCTTCGAGGCGGAGCGCACCGCGGTCTCGCCCTATCGCCTCGTCATCCATCTGGGCCTGGCGTTGGTGCTCTATGCGGCCGTACTGTGGACCGCGCTCTCCCTGCTGCCGGCGCGCGGCGCGGGGGAGGTGGCGCCCGGTCGAAGGGGGGTCCGCCGCATGGCGCAGGCCGCGGCCGCGCTGCTGGTGCCGACCATGCTGGCTGGCGGCTTCGTCGCCGGGCTCCGGGCTGGCTTCGACTACAACACCTTCCCGCCGATGGAGGGCCGGCTGGTGCCCGCAGGCTATGCCGCGCTGTCCCCGGCCTGGCTGAACCTCACCGAGAACATCGCGGCCGTCCAATTCAACCACCGGCTTCTGGCCACGCTGGCGCTGCTCGCGGCGCTCGGCGTCGCCCTGGCGGGCTGGCGGCGGCTGCCGCCGGGCGGCGCGCGACGCGCCTGCCTGGCCCTCGGCGCCGCCACGGCGCTGCAGTACGGCATCGGTGTCGGCACCCTGCTGCTGGTCGTGCCGGTCTGGCTGGGCACGCTGCACCAGGCGGTGGCGGTGCTGGTGCTCACCGCCGCGCTGGTGGCGCTGCACCGCCTCGGCCCCGGCGACGACGCCGGGCGTCGGGCAGGCGAGGGCCTGCCGCCCTCCCCGGCAGCGAGACGACCCACATGAGCACGGCGGCGGAGGCCGACCCGACGGCGCTTGCCGCGCTCGAGGCCCTGCCCTTCGCCGTCTGGCTGCACGATGCGGGGCGCGGCCTCGCCTATGCCAATGCCGCCGCCTGGGCACTGATGGACCTGCCCCGGGGCGCCCTTCCGCCCGGCACCCCTCTGCTCGAGACCGCGCGCCGCCTGGCGCGGCACGGCCTGCTCGGCCCCGGGGACGCCGAGGCGCAGGCGGCGCTGCTTGCCGCGCGCGACCGGTCCCGCCCCTGGCGGGGCGTCGTGCGCGGCACCGACGGCCTGGCGCGGGAGATGCACAGCCTGCCGCTGCCGGCCGGCGGCTGCTGCTGCACCGTGCACGAGCTCGGCGAGGCGGCGCCGGCCGCCGAGGCGCTCGCCCGCGCGGCGCTGTTCCAGACGCTGCTTGACCATCTCGATGCCGGCGTCGCCCTCTACGCGCCCGACCATCGCCTGCTGCTGAGCAACCCGCGCTATGCCGCGCTGATCGGCCTCGACCCCGGCGCGGTCCGCCCCGGCATGACGCAGCAGGCCGTGGTCGGCCTGCTTGCGGACGCCGGCGGCATCAGCGGCACGGACGCCGAGACGCTGGCCTCGGAACGCCTCGGCAGCGGCCTCGCCGCCCCGGTCGGCTACCGCCGGGTGCGGCCGGACGGCACGGTGCTGCAGGTCGAGCGGCGGCCCGTGGCCGACACCGGCGAACTGGTCGAGATCGCCGACATCACCCCGCTCAAGCGCGCCGAGGACGAGGCCCGCCGCCGCGCCGCGCTGATCGACGGCGTGCTCGCCGCGCTGCCGCACGGCGTGCTGGTCTTCGGCCCCGACCACCGCGTGACGATGGCGAACGCGGCCTATCGGCGGATCATGGCCGGGGCCGCGGCGGAGGTCGGCGAGCACCGCCTGGCGATCGCCCGCCGCCGCGCCGAGGCTGGGGAATACGGGCCCGGCGACCCGGTGGCGCTCGCCGAGGCCAACCTGGCGCCGCCCGGGGATGCCACGGTCCGCCGCCGCCGCACCCGGCCCGACGGCACCGTGCTCGACATCCGCTACGCGCCGCTGCCGGATGGCGGCTACGTCCAGGTCACGACCGACATCACCGCGCTGCAGACCGCCGAGGCGACCGCCCAGGCACGGGCGGGGCTGCTGCAGGTGATGCTCGACAACATGCGGCACGGCATCGCGCTGTTCGATGCCGGGCACCGCCTGGTGATGGCCAATGCGCTGGCCGCGCGGCTGCTCGGGCTGGAGCCGGAGCGCCTGGCGCCCGGGCTGAGCTTCGAGGCGCTGGTCGAGGAGCAGGTCGCCGCCGGCGAGGTGCCGGCGGCGTTCGCCGCCACCGTCCTCGCCGCGACCCCCGCGGCGCCGCACTCCTACCGCCGGGCCCGCCGCGACGGGACGGTGATCGAGATCGTCTCCGACCCGACGCCGGACGGCGGCTTCGTCGTCACCTACAGCGACGTCACCGCCCGCGCCCGCGCCGAGGCCGAGGCGCGGGAGCGGGCGGAGCTGCTGCAGGCCAGCATCGACCACCTGCGCCAGGGCATCATCATCTACGGCGCCGACCGCCGCGTGCGCATCGCCAACCGCCAGTCGGAGGAGATCGCCGGCCACCGCCCGGGCGCGATCGGGCCGGGCCGCCTGCTCGACGACATGGTGCGCGAGATGATCCCCGCCGGCGCGCTCGAGCCCGGGCCCGAGGCCGAGGCGATCATCGCCGAGACCCTCAGCTACGACCGCAGCCGGCCGACGACCCGGGTGCGGCGCGCGCGCGGCGGGCGGGTGATCGAGATCCACTCCGACCCGCTGCCCGATGGCGGCTTCATCGTCAGCCACATCGACATCACCTCGCTCGCCCGCGCCGAGGAGGAGGCGCGCCGGCGCGCCGGGCAGCTGCAGACCATGCTCGACAACATGCGGCACGGCATCGCGCTCTACGGGCCGGACCGGCGGCTGCTGGTGGCCAATCCGCTGGCCGCCTCGCTCGCCGGGGTCGAGGCCGGGGACCTGCGCCCCGGGCGCAGCATGGACGAGCTCGTCGACCTGCAGCGCGCGCGCGGCGCCTTCGGCGATGGCGAGGCCGGCCGGCGGCTCGCCGAGCGGATCAAGGCGCTCGACCG
>CAYNYQ010000275.1:0-6885 GCA_964401305.1 uncultured Acetobacteraceae bacterium
CCATGCGGATCAGCTGCCCGTCGCCCATCGGCGTGAAGGCGTTGAGGATGTTGTTGGAAGATACGCTGCAGAGCACGCCCAGCCGCGCCAGGCGGTTGGCGTCCACCACGCTGCGCTCCACCCGGTGGTCCTTCTCCCGCCCGCCGAGGTAGAGGTCGGTCGCCGGCAGCACCGTCAGCGCCACGCCGCAGTCGGCCATGCGCTTCGCCACCTCGTCGAATTCCGGCAGCGGCATGACCGAGAGCTTCGTCACATGGCCGATGGCGACGCGCCCGCCCCAGCCGTGCTTCTCCGTCAGCTCGCAGACCAGCAGCGTGTCCAGCTCATTGGCCGAGGCGCCGCTGTCGAGATGCATGTCGATGTCGAAGTCGTAGCGCCGCGCCAGCTCGAAGACGCGGCGGATCTGCCCGGCGCGGTTGGTGTCGTAGTTCGGCGCGGCGCCGACCACGGTGGCGCCGTTCTCGAGCGCCGCGACCATCAGCTCGTCCGTGCCGGGGTTGTTGAGCAACCCCTCCTGCGGCATGACGCAGATCTCGATGTCGATGGCCCAGCGGTAGGCGTCGACCAGCGCCTTCACGCCCTCGAGGCCGCGCAGCCCGACCTTGGGATCCACCTCGACATGGGTGCGCATCAGCGTCGCGCCGTGCGAGATGCACTTCTCCAGCGTGCGGCTGGCGCGGCTCGTTACGTCCTCCACGGTGAAGCTGTGCTTGATGGCGCTGGTGCGCTCCATCGCGCGGTGCGGAAAGCGCGCGGTCTCGCACTCGCAGCGATCGATGGTGCAGGTCTTGTCGAGATGGATATGCGTCTCGACGAAGCCTGGCGAGACCAGCCGCCCGCCGCAGTCGATCATCTCGCCCGCCTCGGCGCCGAGGCTCGGGCCGATGGCGGCGAAGCGGCCATCCTTCACGCCGATCTCCACCGGCTCGCCGCCCTCGGGCAGCCGGGCGTTGCGGAAGAGCAGGTCGAACTGCGCCATGGCTCAGGGCTCCCCAAGGGGCGGAACGGCGGAAGCATAGGGAATGTTGCGCCCGCCGTAGCGCCGAACCCGGACGTTGGCCTGCTCGGCATGGCCGGCGAAGCCCTCCAGCATGCAGAGGCGGGAGCACACCGCGCCGATGCGCGCGCTGGCCTCGTCCGTCAGCACGCGCTGGTAGGTCACCGTCTTGAGGAACTTGCCGACCCAGAGCCCGCCCGTGTAGCGCGCCGCCTTCTGCGTCGGCAGGGTGTGGTTGGTGCCGATCACCTTGTCGCCGTAGCTCACATTGGTGCGGGGCCCGAGGAACAGCGCGCCGTAGTTCGTCATGCGCCGCAGGAACAGGTCGTCGTCGCGCGTCATCACCTGCACATGCTCGCTGGCGATGCGGTCGGCCTCGGCCACCATCTCCTCGAGGTCGTCGCAGAGGATCACCTCGCCGTAGTCGCGCCAGGACTGCCGGGCGATCTCGGCGGTGGGCAGGATGCCGAGGAGCCGCTCCACCTCCGCCATGGTCGCGCGGGCGAGCGTCTCGGAATCCGTCAGCAGGATGGCGGGGCTGGTCGGGCCGTGCTCGGCCTGGCCGAGCAGGTCGGTGGCGCAGAGCTCGGCATCCACCGTCTCGTCGGCGATGACCAGCGTCTCGGTCGGGCCGGCGAAGAGGTCGATTCCGACGCGGCCGTAGAGCTGCCGCTTGGCCTCGGCGACGAAGGCATTGCCGGGGCCGACCAGCATGTCCACGGGCGCGATGCTCTCCGTCCCCAGCGCCATCGCGCCCACCGCCTGCACGCCGCCCAGGCAGTAGATCACGTCGGCGCCCGCCAAGTGCTGTGCCGCCACGATCGCCGGCGCCGGCCTGCCCTGGTAGGGCGGCGCGCAGGTGACGATGCGCGGCACGCCGGCGACCTTCGCCGTCACCACCGACATGTGCGCCGAGGCCAGCAGGGGATACTTGCCCCCCGGGACGTAGCAGCCGACCGAGTTCACCGGGATGTTCCGGTGCCCCAGCACCACGCCGGGCAGGGTCTCGACCTCGATGTCGCGCAGCGCGTCCTTCTGGGCTTGCGCGAAATTCCGCACCTGCTCCTGCGCGAAGCGGATGTCCTCCAGGTCCTGGCCGGTCAGCTGCGACAGGCATTCCTTGATCTCGGCATCCGTCAGCCGGTAGTCGGCGCGGTCCCAGCGGTCGAATTTCACCGACATCTCGCGCACCGCCGCGTCGCCGCGCGCGGCGATGTCGGCCAGCAGCGTCTCCACCGTGCCGCGCACTTTCGCATCGGCCTCGGCCTTGTCGGCGGCGGAGATGCTCGTCTTCAGCCAGCGTGCCATGCCACCGCTCCCTGCCGTGCCGGACCGCGCCGCGCGCGTTCCGCCCGGCCCACTATTCCGCCGTCCAGCCGCCGTCCACGACCAGCGCCGAGCCCGTCATCAGCGCCGAGGCGTCGGAGGCGAGGAACACGACCGGCCCCATCAGGTCCTGCACCTGGCCGATGCGGCCGAGCTTGATCTTCGACAGCACCCAGTCCTTCACCGACCGGTCCTCGAAGAAGGGCCGCGTCAGCGGCGTCTCGATGAAGGTGGGCCCGATGGTGTTGGCGCGGATGCCGAAGCCCGCGAGGTCGAGCGCCATGGCCTTGGTCCAGCCCTCCATGGCGAATTTGCTCGCGCAATAGGCGCCGCGGTTCAGCCCGCCCACATGCCCCATCTGCGAGGAGATGTTGATGATGGAGCCGCGGATTCCCTCCGCGATCATCCGCCGCACCACCGCCTGCGCTGCGAAGAAGGCGGCGCGGAGATTGAGGTTCATGATGGCGTCGAAATCCTCGACGCGCACCTCGTGGAAGGGCGCGGGGCGGTTGGTGCCGGCGTTGTTGACGAAGGCGTGGAATGCCGGGTGCGCCGACACGGCGGCGGCGAAGCCCTCGATGTCGGTCACGTCGAGCGCCAGCGCCTCGGCCATGCCGCCGGCGGCGCGGATCGCCTCGGCCGCGGCCTCGATCTCGCCGGCGCTGCGCGCGACCAGCGTCACCGCCGCGCCCGCCGCCGCCGAGGCCGCCGCAGCGGCCAGGCCGATCCCCCGCCCCGCCCCCGTCACCAGCACGCGCTTGCCGTCGAGCCGGAAGCCGGGCGCCTCTGGCAGCACCACGGTCACAGCGCGCGCCCCGCCAGCGCCAGCGCCTCGGCGACCGCCTGCCGCCCGGCATCGGAGAGCGGCGGCTGCGGCGGCACCGGGTCGCCCACGGCGAAGCCCTGCAGCTGCAGCGCGCCCTTGATGCAGGCGGCCAGGGAATGCGCGGCGAA
Organism: uncultured Acetobacteraceae bacterium; assembly: GCA_964401305.1. Lineage (GTDB taxonomy): Bacteria > Pseudomonadota > Alphaproteobacteria > Acetobacterales > Acetobacteraceae > JAIEOP01. The sequence continues at coordinate 3,278 of CAYNYQ010000275.1, forward strand.
GAGCTCGTTCACCCGCCACAGCACGCGCTGCAGCGCCATCACCTGCGGCCAGTCCTGCGCGCGGCAAAGCTCGTAGAGCCGCACGCTCTCCCGCGGGATGGCGCAGGCCGGGCCGGCCATCCAGCCGACGCCGCCGATCAGCATCACCGCGGCCGGGATGTGCGCGCTGGCGGCGAAGACGGCGATGCGCCCCTCGGTCCGGTTCAGGATCGAGAGCAGCCGGCCCGTATTCGTGCTGGCATCCTTCACCGCGACGATGCGCGGATGCCGCGACAACGCCTCGATGGCCGGCAGGGAGAGGTCGCTGCGCTGGAAGGTCGGGTTGGTGTAGAGCACCACCGGCCTGGCGGTGGCGTCGGCGATGGCGCGGAAATAGTCCACCACGCCGGCCTCGGGGATCGGGAAATAGGCCTCGAGGATCGCCAGGATCCCGTCCGCGCCGATCGCCGCATAGTCCCGCGCCTGGCGCTGCGCATCCGCGGTGGTCGTGGCGGCGACGCCGGCGACCACCGGCACGCGGCCGCCCGCCTGGTCGACCACCACCTCGACGATGCGCCGGCGCTGCGCCGCATCGAGATAGGCGAACTCCCCCGTGCTGCCGAGCGGCGTGAGCCCGTGCACCCCAGCCGCGATCAGGTGGTCCACCAGGCGGCGCAGCTCGGCCTCCAGCACCGTGCCGTCGGGCGCGATGGGGGAGACGAGGTAGGGGAAGACGCCGTGGAAGGGGCAGGAGCTCATCGCCGGCGAGAGTAACGCGGCGCCCGACACGGTCCAGTCCTCGCGGCGCGGCCCTTGCCGCGCCCGCCCCCGATCCGGGAGAGTGTCCGGGACAGCGGAGGACAGGCGATGGCGGGAATGGTGCTGGTCACGGGCGGGCAGCAGGGCATCGGCGCCGCCTGCGCCCTCGGCTTCGCCGCCGCCGGCCATGACGTGGCGATCAACTGGCTCGACGACCGCGCCGCGGCCGAGGCCGTGGCCGAGGGCGTGCGGCGGGCCGGGCGCCGCGCGGCGCTGGTGCAGGGCGATGTCGGCGCCGGCGCCGCCGCCTGCGCCGCCATCGTGCAGGCCGCGGTGGAGGCGCTGGGCGCGGGGCTTTCGGTGCTGGTGAACAATGCCGGCATCTTCCCGCGCGCCGCCTTCCTGGAGATGACGGAGGCGGAGTGGGACGCCGTGCTGGCGGTGAACCTGAAGGGCAGCGCCTTCTGCGCCCAGGCCGCGGCGCGGCACATGGTCGCGGCCGGCACCGCCGGCTGCATCATCAACTTCTCCTCGGGCGCGGTGCGCGGCACGCCGGTCGGCGTGCACTACAGCGCGACGAAGAACGGCGTGCTCGGCATCACCCGCTCCATGGCGCTGGCGCTGGCGCCGCACGGCATCCGGGTGAACGCCATCGCCCCCGGGCTGACCGACACCGCGCAGCCGCGCTACGGCCATGGCGAGGCGGAGCTGGCGGAGATGGGCCGCGCCGTCCCGCTCGGCCGCATGGGACGGCCGGAGGAGATGGCGGACATGGCGGTGTTCCTGGCCTCGGAGCGCGCACGCTACGTCACCGGGCAGGTCTACCACGTGAATGGCGGCAGCTACATGCCCTAGCCGGGGGCGGCGCGCGGCCCGGGCCCGCCTTGACGGGGGCGCTCGGCGCGGCGGAGCATCGCCGGGCACGGATCACAGCGGGAGGAACTCGACCCCATGCCCTCATCGTCCCTGTTCGACCTCAGCGGCAAGGTCGCCGTCGTCACCGGCGGCAGCCGCGGCATCGGTCGCGCGATCTGCGAGCGCATGGCCGAGCACGGGGCCCGCGTGGTGGTCTCCTCCCGCAAGCTCGATGCCTGCCAGGTCGTGGTGGATGCGATCACGGCGAAGGGCGGCGAGGCGGTGGCGGTCGCCTGCAACATCGGCCGCAAGCCGGAGCTGCAGGCGATGGTGGACCGCACCCTGGAGGCCTATGGCGGGGTGGACATCCTGGTCTGCAACGCCGCCATCAACCCGCATTTCGGCCCGGCCATGGGCATCCCGGACGACGTCTTCGACAAGATGATGGCGACCAACGTGAAGTCGAACATGTGGCTCAGCCACATGTGCATCCCGAGCATGGAGGCGCGCGGCGGGGGCGCGATCGTGATCGTCAGCTCGATCGGCGGCTATCGCGGCTCCGTGAACCTCGGCGCGTATGCCATCACCAAGGCGGCTGACCTGCAGCTGGCGCGCAACCTGGCGGTGGAATGGGGGCCGAAGAACATCCGCGTCAATTGCATCGCGCCGGGCCTGGTGCGCACCGATTTCGCGCGCGCCCTGTGGGAGGACCCGGTGAACTACAAGAAGCGCACGCGGGAGACGCCGCTGAAGCGGATCGGCGAGCCGGACGAGATCGCCGGCGCCGCGATCTACCTGGCCTCCCCGGCCGGCAGCTTCATGACGGGGCAGAGCATCGTGGTGGATGGCGGCGTGCTGGCGGGCCAGCCGGCGGGCGCCGAGGACTGACGCGGGCGGTTCGACGCCTCGTCGAACCGCCCAGCGCACAGGCCTTTGCTTGTCGCGCGGGGTGGCAGCACCCTGCGCTGATTGATCCGTGCCTGAGGGGAAGGCCACCCATACACCTCTAAACTTTTTTCATTTCGAAATTAGAACGAAGCCGGCGTTCCAACGAAAGCGCCGCTGGCCGCACCTTCACAAACTGCGGGTGAGCTACGGCTCGAGTACCGCTCGAACGCGCTGCGGCTTGCTCGCTCCTTGGAGCGATATGCCAGGTCGTGGTGGAGCGATATGCCAGGTCGTGGTTCGCGGCGGCAATAAAAGTTTACCGCAGACGGCTACGCCAGGACGCAAGCATAATGCGTTGCCACACCGTGGCGACGCTTCAGGGGCGGCCTATGGACACAACTCTCAACATCTTCGCTGAAGACGCGGGAGAAACTGGACGCTCCGGAGGTTGAGATGTCGTTACTCAGGTCGGAGCGGCTCGGCTAGGTGGCTGGCGTCCGGTCATCCGACGAACATAGGAGGCGTGTCACGAAGCTAAGGATTTCTTTAGAGCTCGACCTGGTGCGACTAGTCACTTGGTGGGCAATAGCGAAGGCGTTCGCCGCCCGCCTGCTGTCCGGGCTCTGAGTCCGGACCACTCCCGCAAGGGAGTGGTCCGGCAGTTACCAAACTGGTTAGTAGGGTAGTGATCGGCGGAGGCCCTCTCGCAAAGGGCCTCCGCTACAACCTTAGGCAAATCGGACATTGAAGTTCCAGCCCCTAAGGCCATTTCCTTGAAGTGTGCGGCGGACGCGGCCACGACGATCCCCAGCTAACCCGGTAGTAACATCGATTTTTTGCCCGTATTCACGCCGTCTTTGAGGTCTTTGATTTGAGACAATAAGAAAGAAGTGCGGGGACCTCAGGTTCCAGGGTGGCGAAAACCGCAATTTTTAGTTAGATATGATTTTCGCCTCCTATTTCTGTCCGTTGGACGTTTTCAGGACCATGTCCACAACTTGATTGCGCAAACCCCATCAGTGGTGTTATGGTATTTCCAAGCCGCGACGAATCAGCGCGGCAACATAATGTGACCGCAGGAGGATACGCCAGGACGCAAGCTTAGTGCGTTGCCACGCCATGGCGAC
>CAYNYQ010000276.1:0-6884 GCA_964401305.1 uncultured Acetobacteraceae bacterium
GTGATGGAGCGGGCGGGGGGAATCGAACCCCCGACATTCAGCTTGGGAAGCTGACCTGAGATCGCTTTCGGCCTCGATGCCGAAAACCACTTTTCAGAAATACTTCGTGATAGCAGATGCTTAGCGTCTCACTGCGTCTCATTGGGGCTCATGGCATCGCGCTTTCGGTGGACCCTATGTGGACCCTAATGCCTGCGGGGCTCGACTTCGACCCCGAAAAGAGGAGACGTTGGGGTCCAACATGCCTCGACGCCCTCCGACGACGCACCCCCTGACGGACGCCTTCATTCGCGCCCTCCGCCCACAGCCGACGATGGTCGAGTATTGGGACCGCACGCAGACGGGCCTCATCCTGCGCTGCTCCCCGACTGGTCGGCTGGCGTGGTTCGTGCGGTCCCGGACAGCGGACGGAAAGCGAACTCGGCCGAAGCTCGGGGACTGGCCGGGACTCGGCCTTGCCCAAGCCCGCAAGCTGGCGGCAGGCATGATCGTGGACATCGCCCGAGGCGGAGACCCCGTATCCGAGAAGAGGCGGGCGCGGGCTGAGCGCCAAGCTCTGGCGGCTCGGAAGACGGTCGCTGAGGCGCTTGAGGAATGGCAGGCCGCGAAGATTAACGATCCCGATTCCCCATGGTCGGCATCCCACGCGCGCAATGTCCGGAGCACCGTGAAGTGCCATATCCCTACGGGAACGAAACGCCGGGCGCTCGTTGACATGAAGCGCACCGACTGGATGGACCTCGTTAGCACAGCGGCGAAGGGCGCTGCCGGCGCGGGCGCGCACCTCTACACAACGGTCAGCGCGTTCCTGAGCCACGCCGACAAGATGGGATGGATCGAGGGGCATCCCCTGCCGAAGGGCGGACGGGAGGCGGTAGCGCCCCACCTGCCTCCGCGTCAGCGGGTGCTGTCGGATTCCGAATGGCTCGCTGTGTGGAAGGCCAGCGAGGCGGAGCCGCCGAGGCTCCGTGTCTTTGTGCGCCTCCTGCTCCTGTCTCTGACCCGCTCCTCCAACACGGCGTCGATCCGACTATCGTCGGTGGACCCCACGCGCTCCCTGTGGTCGCTCCCCGGTCTGCTGACAAAGAACCGAAACCCTCACATCGTCCCCTTGTGCGACCTTGCCCGTGCGGAACTCGAATTGGTTTGGCCATCCTCTGCGCCCAAGGGAGCCGACGACCCCTACCTGTTGGGCCGCTCGGGACGTTCTCCCTTCGCCGGACAGGGCAAGTTGCTCACGCGCCTACGGGAGAGGACGGGAATTCACGACTGGACGTGGCACGATCTACGGCGGACGGGGCGGACCACGCTGACACTGCTCGGTGTGGACGAGCAGAAGGCGGAGGCGGCCTTGAACCACGCTGCGCCGCGCCTCCACAGCTTTCGCAGCAAGGTCATCCCCATCTACGACGTGGCCGACGACGCCCCCTTGGCCATCGAAGCTCTCCGGGCGTGGCAGGGCTATGTTGCCGATGTTCTCACCGGTCGGCTTGAACCCGATGCCGCACGCGACCTCTACCGCGCAAACAATCCCTATACGATCCCGGTTCTGCGAATGCCGCAGGCGGCCGTCCGCAAGAAGGCCAAGCCGGGCAGGAGGCGCGCGACAACCATGACGGACAACACGGAGGTCTGAGGATTCCAACTCAACGCCGTGGACCCCAAGCCTGCGGTCGGTTCCTTCGATAAATCGTGCGAGCGACCAGAAGGAGGCGACCGTGGCGGCGATGGACGCAATCTATGCAGACATGAAGGCACGCGGCTTGACGCACTCGCAAAGGCATTTCAGCAGCGCATGGTGCGGGCGAGCAGGAAACTACATGGCTGATCGAGACGGCGAAGCGATGTCGGATGCGACCACCACCGAGTTGCTGCGTCGCCTCGTGAAGGCAGGGCAGCACGATCTCGCGCAGCGCGTCTTCAGAGCGTTGCTCGCCAACCCGGCGGGAAACAAGCGTAGCTCCCGCCGAGGGACCAGAACTCAGCCGAAGTGATCCAGCAGGCTCTCCAGAATGCGGGCGCTGGCACATGCGACAGTCACCTTCCACGTGTCGGCAGTGCTGCGGTCCACGCGGACAATCTTGAACTGGTCGCGGTCATCGGCCGCACGCTCAACGACATCCAAGTCGGCTGGGTCAATGTCGATAATCCCGACATGGGGGTATGCCCCCCGGACTTCATCATTTCGCATGGCAGTGATCCTGATCGCCGGGACGACCATCGCCTCGGCCTTCGGATTTATCTCCCGGTCGTAGATTCGACGGGTGCGCTGCGAGTTCGATCCTGTTGCAGCCCACAGCAACGCCGCAGTGGGCCTGCGGTGCCTGCAACGCGGAAGACTCCGAGTGAGGAAGCGTGGCCCGCTCTCGGGTGTCATCGGGGCCATAGTCCTTGGTTGGCGGACTACCTCTGCCCTATAATCTTCTCCTCGCAATGGAGTGGGCTCGATGACAAAGATTGCACGTGAGTTCCACAAGACAGTCAAAGGTCCGATGGCGAACGATGAGGATTGGTGGCGGTTGGTCTACGACACCGAGAAGCGCAGGCTGTATGTCGAGCATGAATGGTCGCATGTTCCGCTTCGTGGTGGTGGTGATTCCGGAACTGATGAGCACGAGGTCAACGTCTTCTTGGCAGCGGGTGGGCAGCCAGCAGCGAAACTGGACGAGCTTCTGCGATCCCTTCAGGCCGATAGCTGATCGGCGCTTTGCTCCACCAACACGGCGTCCAATGCTGGGATGAGGTCCGGCACCCGGTTCACCAGCAGGTAGCTCCAATCCCCGAACCGCTTCGTCGCGTTCACGGCCGCGCACCAACGATGGGCGGCCTGCGCCTTGATCTGCGCAGTGTCGCCCCAATCCGCGCCCTTGATCTCCACGATCAGATATCGCTCGCCCTCGGCTTCAAGCCGCACCACGAAGTCGGGCAGGTAGTCCGAGGGCTTGCCATCGTTCAAGTAGGGTATGGTGAAGTTCAGGCCGAAGTTCTTGACGAACGACCTGACAGCGGCGTGGTGTTCGAGAATGTAGGCGGCAGACTGCTCCCACGTGATGGTGTCATGCACCACATAGTTCAGGTGGCACTTCACCGCCTCGCGAATGTCCTTGGTGGTGAAGACGCTGATGTCGGCGGTGCGGATCGGCCGATCCTCGTCTATCTCTGGAATTTCCGGTGCTTCACCAGCCTCGGTGTCTGGCCGAATGGCGCCGAGCAAGCGTTCGATGATCCGTCCGTAGAAGGGGGAGAGAAAGGCGTCCACGCGCTCAAATGGGGGGAGCGGTTTCACCTTCTCGACCAGATACCGCTGCACGATCCGCAGCACTTGCGGGAACAGCACGTGCACCGGGACCTCGCAGGAGGGTTGCCCCGCATAGAGCCGCGTCAGGTCGGACGCCATCTGGAAGGCAAGTTGCTGTTCTCGATGCCCCTCACGGAAGGGGCCGAGATCGACCAGCGTCGTGCCGCCCGGCGCGTTGATCGAGGGCCGAGTGATGTTCAGCGTCGCCGCCAGCGCAGAGCTTGCTGGGATGTCCTGTGGGTCGAGCGTGATGTCGGGCACCGTCTCCCACGGCGCCGTCGTGACCTTGTTCCTGACGCCCATCTGGTAGCTCATCACGCGCGGCACGGTGATCGCGTGCTGCGCTTTCGCAGGTAGCGCGTAGACCCGCCGCTGCGGCGGCTTCGGCTTGGGGTTGGCAGTCGTGGCTTTGAAGGGAATGACCTCGAAGGGGACGCCGAAGACCTTCGCCGTCTCTTCCTCGAACTTGCCGCCCTCCCCGATCTGATAGAAGCGGCGACGCAGTGCACGGCCGACCACCTGCTCGCAGAGCAACTGGCTCTGGAAGGGCCGCAGACCCACGACATGGGTGACGGTGTTGCAGTCCCACCCCTCGGTCAGCATCCCGACGCTGACAATGCAGCGCACGTCGCGGCCGGGCGGATGAAGTGGCCGCCCGAGCTTCGCCGCCAGTTCCTCGAAGCCCTCCGGGTATATGGGCCTACCCTGCTGGTCCACCGGCCATGTCGTGCGGCCCACGGTGTCGAGCGTGAGCCGCATCCAGCGGTTCTCGTCGGACTTCGAGTTGTCGCTGTCCGTCTCCGCGACCACGCCCGTGTCCACCCGGATGGTCACCACCTGCCCATCCTCATTGGCAAGGCCCGGCACGCTGAACGGGGCCACACCCGGCGGGTTCTTGCCCTCCGCAATCCATTCGTAGAGCGCCTTGGCGATCTTCTTGTTTTTGGCGACGAGGATGTAGACGGGTGGTCGCGGGTCATCCTGCTTCGCCCATTCGGCACGATCCTTCGCCCACATGCCGCCCAGCATCGCAATGGGCGTATGGGCGTATTTCAGGATGGCGTTCGGGTCAGGGCTGCCGCGCGCCGTGCCGCGCTCCTTCGCTGTCAGGCGCGGCATGATCCACTGCCAGATGTTGAAGTAGGCGGGCTGAGGCCGGCCGGTGTCGTCAGCCGCCACCAACTGCGGCACCTTCACCAGCCCGCTCTCGATAGCGTCGGTCAGCCCGAAGTCGGACACGACCCAAGGGAAGACGGTGTTGGTCGCGTCGCCCATCCGGCCGAGGTAGTAGGGTGTGGCGGAGAGGTCCACGCAGAGATTGGTCCCGCGCACCTTAGCGATCTTGTCGAGGCCGTCGATCCAGACCGTCGCCTCCCTTCGGTCGGCTTTGGCGGCATCATCATCATCGTCGCCATCGAGGTCGAGGCCATCCTGATCCTCTTCATCGTCATCTTCGTCGGGCGGTATGCGATAGGCATGATGGGCCTCGTCGTTGATGACGAGGATGTTCTGCTTGCCCCCGGCACGGCCGAGGATGCGGTTCACGAGGGCGGTGTCGCTCTCCACGTATCGTGTAGACCGCACCAGTGCCTTCACCACATTGCCGCTGCCGTCCGTCTCCGCCTGCACCATCTCCAACTCGCCTGCCGCGAGAGCGGCCTCGTAGGCTTCCGGTGTGAAGTATCTGCTGCCGCGCGCAACGGTCTTCTTCGCGCCGATCACCAGCCATTCCGTGGTGGTCTTCGGCACACCTGCCTTCACCACCCGCGCGCCGCCGCCACCGCCCGGCGTCTGCGGCTCGAACGCATGCCAGTTGGTGATGATCACACGCCCGCGCTTGAGGTCGGCCATCATGCTCTCGGGCACGAGGTCTCGCGTGCGATAGAGGCTGGCCTCGTCCAGCGCGGGATCGAGTTCTCCGAGGCGGGATCGGATCGTGACGTTCGGGCAGACGATCAGCACCGTGTCGCTGAACCGGGCATCGGTGCGGTCTGCGACTTTGTTCAGGATCGACCACGCCGCGAGCATGCCGGCGACCGTGCTCTTGCCGCTGCCGGTTGCCATCTTGGAGCAGCGGCGCTCGAAGCCGGTGTAGCCCTCGGCCACGCGCTCCGGGCTCGGGTCATCGCGGGGGATGGTGACGCCCTGCAAGAAGTCCTGCCGGGCTTCGGTGAGGAATATCTGCGTCTCCACCGCCTCGCGCTGGGCGAAGAACAGGCGAGGATGACGACCTTCCCGATCCCACCAGTCGAACAATTCTCCGGTGACGCGGGTGATGCCCGGCCGACCGGCCGCGCGCCATTCCCGCACGCGGTCGCGGATCATGTTCACCAGCGGCATCTCGCGCCACACGCCACGGCTGCCGCCGCCATCCTGCACGCCCTTGCGGGGGTCGCGGTAGTAGTAGCCGGCCGGCCGGCGGCCCGGCTGCTGCTCGGGCGGCATGCCGTCCTCAAGCCGCCAATGCAGGGCGGGCTCATCGAACGGACCGTTCAGGATCGGGGTCGGGACCTCAAAGCCGCCGCCGGTCATGGTCGATCCCTAAGCGATCACGAGGAAGCCGAGCCACACCGGCAACGCACCGAGAATGGCGAGAAAGACAGCGAGCAGGCGGCTGACCTTGATTAGTTCGTTCCCTCGGTCGTCCAGCACCTTCACCGCGATCTCGGTGCCGACCGGGGCGGCGAAGGGCGCGGAGAGGTCGCCCGCCAGATGCTCCCACACGCTGTTCTCATGGGTCGCCTTCAACGCCTTCCGCAGGCTCTCCCACGCCTTGGTGCGGGGGAAGAAGACCTGATCGGCGCTGAACGCCATGCCGTTCCAGCCGATGTCCAACAACCACATGGGCACGTCGTTGCCATTCAGGTGGTGTGGCTTGATTGCGGCGGGATCGAAGGTATCGAGGCCGAGTAGCTTCACCTGCCAGCGCGGCGTGCCGTCCTCGGCATCCTCGGGCAGGCGGGTGACGGCGATCTCAGGGCTGCCCGTGATGGCGAAAATCTGGCTGCTGCGCTGCGTCTTGAGCAGGTCGCCCATCATCACGTCGTGGGTCATCTCGACCGGACTGGCGGGCAGGCCGAGCGCGTCCTCTCCCCCTACAATCTCAGCGCGCGCTTCGGCGGTGAACAGGAAGCCGATGACGTAAAGATGGCCGTATCCCTTGACGTTCGCCTCCTTCGCCGCGTCCAGCACGGCCTTGGCGGTGACAGCGCCGTTCGGCGGTCCGAACAGGATGGCCACCGGCTGCGAGGAGAAAGGCAGGCCGCCCGTGTTCTTCTCGTGCGCCGCGTCCACGACGGCTGAAAGCGGCAGGGCATCGCCCGAGGCATCATGGTCCACCATTGCTTCGGCCGAGAGGTTCAATGACTTGGCCGGTCGGCGGACGTTCCTGAGAATCACGCTGCCGCCTCCGGGCAGGCGCAGATTGGGCGACCGACGAAGGACCTCGATCATGCGCGCGATGTGGTCGGAGGGAGGGTCAAGCGGCGCTTCCAGTGCGCCCTCGTCTAGTGGCTGCGGTGTCGGCAAGACGTAAACGTCGTCCTGACGTCACCTTGCGAAACGCCCTTCTGATGATGCCGTGTCG
>CAYNYQ010000277.1:0-6849 GCA_964401305.1 uncultured Acetobacteraceae bacterium
GAACGTCAGCTTCCCAAGCTGAATGTCGTGGGTTCGATTCCCATCGCCCGCTCCATGATTTCAAAGGGTTAGGCGGACAACAGGCCGCCTCTTGGGGTCCAACCACGGTTTTGGGGTCCAAATGGGGTCCGCCACTCGGCCGGCGCCGAGGGCGCCCGGATCAACGCAAGCGCTGCGGGGCTCGTGATCCGGTCATGTTCGACCCATCCCTCCTCCGGCTCCTGACGCTCATGGCCTTCCCTCGCGATGCCGATCAGCGTGAGGCCGAAGCGGTGCTGACCGCCTCGGCTATGGAAAACGCGCGGCATGAGGCCGAAGGGTCTTTTTCTCCGTGGATGCTCAGCGTGCTCGGCTTGAATGGTTCCGACCGCCAGTCCAAGGCACTGGATGATCTGGCGCGAGCGGAGGCTGCCCACGAGGCGCTTGGTGGCATGCGCAGCGTGTTGGCCGCCAAGCCCATAAGCACCATCGTCATCAACATGGTGAAGGCAGTCCCGGCCGGCCTTGCGGTGGGGGCGCTGATGGTGAACGTGCGGCGCATTCAATCGCACAATCGCCAGTGGGCCTCTCAGAACCGCGCCATGCATCTGATGGAACGCTTGGAGCCGGCGCGCGGGGTCGAGCGGACACTTCAGCGGTATTGGAAGCCGCTTCAACCGACAGCCCATCTCTGGGCTGCTGCGCGTGTCGTACTGGACAGCGATGTCTCCGATTCCGCCCTGCGGGAGACGCTGACAGACCAAGAAAGACTGATCAGCCTCCTTGTCGCGGCTCGAACCCGCAGCATCTTCTTGCAGCACGCATCTTGGTTTTCCGCTTGGGCCTGCAAACACAAGGCCGCCGGATCGAACACGCCGCTGCTGTCGAGTCCCGTGATCTGCTGGGACAAGGGCACGATCCCTGTCGAGCCCACGCTTCAACCACTGGCGCCGCACGAACTGACGATTTTGGCGTCCTACGAGACCCCAGCCTTCTTCAAGGACGATCTTCCGGGACCGGCGAAGCGTCGGAAGTAGATCACCATCAGCGGCCCAACTGGTGACAATGGGGCCGTCACCAGTGACAGCAGTTCCAGCACCAGAATTGCCGCCGGCAATGGACCTGCCGCGCCCCTGATAGCGGGCGCGGAAGGAGCGATATGCCGCGTGCCCCGATTGTGTTCAGCGACAGGCTGCTGACCATCGCTGATCTCGTTGCGAAGCTGAGGGTAAGCAGAGCAACCGTCTGGCGGATGGTGGCCGCAGGCAGGCTGCCCGATCCCATCTATCCGTCGTGGAGGAGCCCGCGCTGGGACGAGGCCGCCTGTGACCGGGCACTTGCGCGAACGTCACTTCCCCCAAAAGAGGCCAAGGCACGCAGGCGAACTTCAGCCGCTAACGTCCGATCCGACGCCGTGCAGCCGGCCATGGCGAAGGAGGCTGCGGATGCGCGGTCCTGACGCTGTGCCGTGCGAGGATGCGGTTGGACATGCCCGCCGCCGGCTCGCAACGGGCAGGCCCCGCCGGGAGAAGACCTTCGTTCATCGTCCGCGCCGGATCGACCGCAATGAACGGGTGCGCATTCTCTTCCACGCCAAGGCCATCAGCAGCAAGCTGAGGGGCAAGGGCAGCCATGGCGGTCCTCTCACCCATGCGCGAGAGAAGGTCTTGCGCGCCCTGCTCTACGATTTCCTCAACTGGCAGGATGGCCGCTGCTACCCAAGCTACCAGCGCCTTGCCAAGACGGCCGGGGTGGCGCGCTCCACGGTGGCGGAGGCCATCAAGGTGATCGAGGCGCTTGGTGTCATGCGCGTCGTGAACCGCATCATCCGGGTCCGCTGGCACGAGCGCGATGCAGCCGGGCAAGTGGGCGAAAGATGGCGTGTGATGCGGACATCCAACTCATACGAGTTCATCCCGCCGAAGTCGCATGGCACCGAGCGCGGCGTTCAGGGCGGAGACGGCAACCCAACGCCACGCCAGCCTTCCAAGTCCGGAAGCCGGACAGGAACCCTCTCCAAGAGTCATAATTCTTCTCCTCTGTTGGAGGCAGCGCTGGCGCGGCTCGGCAAGGCCATCGCTTCGTGCGCTGCCGTGAATGGGTTGGCTGCTGCCGGTCATGGTCGCTGAGCGCGGTTCAGGGATGCCGGCCTCGTGCCACGGCCTTGCTGCCGTCCAACAGGGCTTGCCCATGGTGGACAGCGCGGCAGCCGGCGATGCCCGTCCAACACGAGTCCCGTTGACTATTTCTGGACATATTCTATCAATGTCTTTAGGGCTATTTGGACGGGGATGCGATGATTGTCGGCATGGCTCGAACCAGCACGGCGGACCAGCAGGCGGGGCTCGACGCCCAGATCAGGGACCTGCGAGCGGCAGGCTGCGAACGGGTGTTCGCGGAGCAGGTGTCGGCGCTTGGGGAGCGCCCGCAGCTTCGGGCCATGATGGACTTCGTTCGGGAGGGCGATCAGGTCGTCGTCACGAAGCCCTGCCGTCTTGCTCGGTCCACGGGCGATCTCCTGAGAATCATTGAGCAGCTTCGGACCAAGGGCGTCGGTCTGCGCATTCTGTCCCTCTCCGGCGCGGAGTTCGACACCTCCGCGCCCACAGGGAGGTTGTTGGTAACCGTGCTTGGCGCCATCAGCGAGTTCGAGATTTCGCTCATGAAGGAGCGCCAGCGCGAAGGTGTGCAGGCCGCGAAGGCCGCCGGCAGATACAAGGGTCGGGCGCCGACCGCGCGGCGTCACGCGGAAGCTGTGCGGAAGCTGCGCGCGGAGGGCGTCCGGCCCGTCGAGATCGCGCGACGGCTCTCCATCTCGCGCGCATCGGTCTATGCGCTCCTGCGCCCCTCCAACCCGCCATCTGCGCCGACCACGGGAGCCACGATGCTCGGCCCGGCGACTAAGTAGCACCATGACCAGCGGCGCCGCTCCTCCCACAGCCCATCCGATAAACAGTGATCTGCACGGCGCTTACCGCGAATGGCTGTGCGGCCTCGGCTACCGCGTCTTCGTCACCCTGAACCTGAACGCCGCGCTGAGCCCAAACCGTGGGCTCGTGCGAGTCTGGCAGGTCGGCTCCGCCGAAGGCGCCGGCACCTTCCACATTGCGCCGCCATCTCGCCGTGTTCCGACGACATGGACTGTGCGGGAACCGCAGTTGCGCGCCCTGCTAAAGAGGATGGACGCAGCGGTCCATACCCGCCTTGTCCATCGTCATTTTGACCGCCTGCCTGCACGGCGACGCTTGCGATGGGTAGCCACCATCGAGAGTCCTGACCTCAACCCGCACCTGCATCTGCTCTGGCGCGTGCAGTGGCCTCACTTCTGGAAGTTCAGGAACCTTTGGGGCAACATGGGTCGCGAAGACCTCTGGCGCGATCTCGTGGGCGCTGGCGATAGCCACGTGCGGTTCGTGGATGACCCGGAGATCGCAGCCGGCTACATGCTCAAGCAGACGCCATACAAGCGCGACGCGCTCATCCTGAGTTCGGAGTTCTGGCCCGAATGGTGCCGGCTGACCCGACCCTGACATAGGTCGGCCACCTCGGCGTGCGGCTGCAGCCGGCGCCGCCGAGCCCGACCGTTAAATCCGATCCAATCCCAGCACGAGATGTCTCGATGCTGAAGTGTTCTGCATGGCCTGTCGTCGGACGAGATCATGCGGCTGCTGGGTCGTCGTCCTCAGCGACAGACAGGCCGAGACCCCGGCATCGAGCTTGGCTGAGAACCATCATGATGGCGCTGACCGGTTCGAGAGAGGCGACCCGCAGTCCACCCGCACGCAGTCCTTCTTCGAGGTCACGACGGACCTGCGATGACGGCGTGCCATGCGCCCGCAGGCTCAGTTCTGTGACCACCCATTCATCCTCGAACCGAGCAACGAGGGCGAGAGCCTTGTGCTGCTCCGAGGTCAGGAATGCAGCACGCCCGCTGATGAAGCTGTTCAGGTAGTCAGGCGCACCGAATCCGAGATCGGCCACGCAGAGGCGCAGGGCACGACCGACCGCCCGCAGATCACCCACTGTCTCGATCACGCGCCATCCAGAGGGGGCAGGCAGCGCGGCAAGGGGCGAGCATGCAGCATCGAGGTCGTCCATCATTCGGCGGGCGAACGCCTTCCATCCCGAGCGCGGCGGCGTCTCTTCGATGGCCTTGGCAAGACCGAGTGCCCGCAGATAGCGCACGGCCGCTCCGGCCGCTTCGATCAAACGGTCCGATCCGGCGAGCGGCGCCGCGATGTGCGTCAGGGGCCTCCCAAATGCCACGATGGCTTGGGCCGTCCGCAGGTGGGCGCGGGTGATCTGGCCCTCGCTCGGCAGCGCGTTGGCGGCCGGCCCGGACAACACGGCGTTCAGGTCCCGGTAGAACGCAGCATCCCTCACCTTCGCCCCGACCCGGCCGAGCGCACGCGGCAGGTCCGGCGAGGGATCAGACAGTGCTTCTGCGAGAAGCCGGCGCGCATCGGTGCCGAGGATCGCTGCCGCCATCGCATCGTCGTCCATCCCGGCGGCGACGGCATGGTGCAGCCAGATCGCCAGCAGGTGCAGCGTCCTCTCCGAGGCGAGGGCGAGCCGCCGCCCGAGATCGGGGTGGCCGGCGATGAGCCGGGCGACGCGTCCAGCCAGCGTCTCGGGCCAGATGGAGGCGATCATCGGCGCGACCTCGGTGGAGGCTGTCTGCGCGAGTGGGGTGGACTGGTTGGTTCCGGTGCTGCTCACTCCGAAGGTGCTACACCAGTTCGTCAGGGCGTCCAGCGAAATGACGACGCGCGGTTCGACTTCCAGCAGGCGTGCCGGTGGCCGGTGGGCACGGGCCGTGGGCACTGATGATGAACGGGCTTGCCGCGACGCGGCAGGTTGGGCGATTCTAGCGGGATCGTAACCAAACCAACCTCTGCCGGAACCCGATGGCCCGCACCCCACGCGCTGCCCGCTCGCTGCCCCTGCCGCCCGCTGCGCCACCTGCGGCGCCACAGACCTATCGACACCAGCAAGACACCCCCGCCCGGCCCGAAGCAGGGGCCGCGCCGCGTTTCAAGGCGAAGAAGGAGGCGACGACCTACCGCTACGACAGCAGCATCTCCCCGGCGCTGGAATGGGACCAGAAGCCCGCGCGCGAGGTTGCGGCATGGCTGTTGGCCTGCATCGAGGAGGCGGCCACGCTGCCCGGCCAGACCTTCCCCGAGCGCCGCGTGCTCCGGGGTGCCGATGGCGGCGCCCTGCTCTCAGTGGCCGGCCTACAGGATGCGCTGGCGCAGTTGAAGGCGATCCAGAAACCCTTCCTGAACTGGTCGGGCAAGGCCGAGCGCCTATCCTTCGACGTTCCGACGCTGCCCCTGTTCATCCACGAGCGTCTGTCTACCGAGGCCATCATCAGGACGCTGGAAGGACACAGGAAGGCGACGCCGCAGTCCGACTTGTTCGACTTGTTCGCGGACCCGCAGATGCCGATGGCGAAGATGGTGGACGCCTACGCGCATCGGAATGCGTGGGTGAACCGCATGATCCTTGGAGACAGCCTCGCAGTGATGAACTCGCTGCTGCGCTACGAGGGCTTGGGCGGGCAGGTGCAGATGATCTTCATGGACCCGCCCTACGGAGTGAAGTTCGGGTCCAACTTCCAGCCTTTTGTCCGAAAGAAGGAGGTCAAGCACGGCGACGACGATGACATGACACGCGAGCCTGAAATGGTGCAGGCTTATCGCGACACGTGGGAGTTGGGGTTGCACTCCTACCTGACCTACCTCCGCGACCGGCTGCTTGTGGCGAAGGACCTGCTGACGATGAGCGGCAGTGTGTTCGTCCAGATCAGCGATGACAACCTGCACCATGTTCGAGAGGTCATGGATGAGGTTTTTGGCGCCGAGAACTTCGTTTCCGTCATCGCGCTGAGCAAGACGAGTGGCTTGAGCAGCCCTCAAGCACGCACCCTCACTCTCGCCACCACCACAGACTTTCTGGTTTGGTATGCGCGCGATGCGCAGCACGTAAAATATCGACAGCTTTTCCGTAGCAAGGATAGCGGCAAGTCTTTTTCTGATGTCTTTCGACATGTCGAGCTACCAGATGGCAAGCGCAGGCCACTTACCGCCGAGGAAGCACGCAGTGGCCTGATTCCTGAAGGAGCAAAACTGTTTGCTTTAGGGGACATGACTGCGCAGAACGACAACCAGATGTATGACTACGAGTTTGAGGGACGCATCTATCGTGTGAAGAAGCGTGGATGGCGAACCACCAAGGACGGCATGGACCGTCTAGCCGCATCGAGGCGCCTTGTCGCAGTGGGTGACGGCCTCCGCTTCGTCCAGTATGCGCACGACTTCCCCGTAAGCCCCATCAACAGCCTTTGGGACGACACGGGGACCGGCAGCTTTCTGGACGAGAAGCTGTATGTGGTTCAGACCGCCGCGAAGGCGGTGCAGCGGTGTGTGCTGATGACCACCGATCCCGGCGATCTCGTTCTAGACCCAACGTGCGGCAGCGGCACAACAGCTTATGTGGCGGAAGCGTGGGGCCGCCGCTGGATCACTATCGACACATCTCGGGTGCCGCTCGCGTTGGCGCGCCAACGACTGATGACGGCGACATACCCTTGGTATCGCCTGCGGGTGAGAAAGCGGGTCCCGGTGGCGGGTTCGTCTACGCGCGTCGCCGGAACCAGCGTGGAGATGAGGTCGGCGGAATTGTCCCCCACATCACGCTGAGGTCCATTGCGAACAATGAGAAGCCCACTGAGGAAGTGCTCGTAGATCGCCCGGAGACGGACGACGCGATCACCCGCGTCACCGGCCCCTTCGTGGTTGAGGCCGTCTTGCCGTAACCGTCGTCCTGGCCCCATGGTGATCGTCGTCTGGCCTGCCTCGTGGCTGT
>CAYNYQ010000278.1:0-5435 GCA_964401305.1 uncultured Acetobacteraceae bacterium
TTCGAGCTGCTGGCGATGGCCAACGAGAAGCTCTGGATCGGCCATTTCGGCCTGGAGAGCGAGGACGGCGTGCCGGTCTTCCGCCACTCCGTGCTGCTGCGCGGCGCCCCGGGCGCCTCGGCCGAATCGCTCGAGGACATGGTCGACATCGCCATCACCGAGTGCGAGCGCTTCTTCCCCGCCTTCCAGTTCGTGCTCTGGGGCGGCAAGAAGCCGGAGGAGGCGCTGCAGGCCGCGATGCTGGAGTGCGTGGGGGAGGCGTAGGGCGGCACGCGCCCCTCATACCGGCGCCACCCTGCCATCTGGCTCGAACCGGATGGCGCAGGTCACGCCCGTGGGCGCGAAGCGCAGGTCGATCGCGCCGTCCAGCTCCGCCGCCAGGGCGCGGTTGAGCACGCGGGACCCGAAGCCCTGGCGCCGCGGCGGCGACACCGGCGGCCCGCCGCTCTCCTCCCAGCGCAGCGCGACGGCGCCGTTCGCGTGCCAGCCTATCGTCACCCGGCCCCCCGGCACCGACAGCGCGCCGTACTTCAGCGCGTTCGTCGCCAGCTCGTGCAGCGCCATCGACAGGGCCAGCGCCTGGCGGGCGCCCAGCGCCACGGGCGGGCCGGACAGCGCGATGCGCCCCGCGCCGAGCCAGGGGGCCAGCGCGGCGCGCACCACCTCCTCCAGCCCGGCGCTCTTCCAGGCCTGGCTGGTCAGCAGGTCGTGCGCCCGCGCCATGGCGGCGAGGCGGCCGCGCAGCGCCGCCACGAAGTCGGCCGGGGTCTCGGTGGTGCGGATGGTCTGCTCGGCCAGCGACTGCACCGCCATCAGGATGTTCTTCACACGATGGTTCAGCTCGCCGACCAGCACCTTCTGCGTCTCCGCGGCCTGGCGCTGCTCGGTGCGGTCGCGCAGGATCTTCAGGCAGCCATCCGCCGGGTCGCGCAGCGGCATCACCAGGCCGCTGCCCCAGATGCGCGTGCCGTCCGCGCGCAGGTGCCAGCGCTCGTTCACCGCCCGGCCGTCGCGGAGCGCCGTCTCGAACTCCTGCTGCGGCGCCCCCGCCTGGCGGTCCTCCGGGGTGAACAGCACGTCGCCGCAGCGGCCCAGGATCTCGGCATCCGTGTAGCCCAGCACGCGTTGCGCGCCGCTGTTCCAGGTCGTCACCCGCCGCTCTCGGTCGAGCGTGAAGATCGCGTACTCGGTGGCGCTCTCGAGGATCAGGTGGAGCCATTCGTTGGTGCGGCGGCGTTCCTCCGCCTCGCGCCGCTGGTCGGTGCGGTCGCGCACGATCTCGAGGAAGCCGCGCGGCGGGTCGGCATCGTGCAGCGGCGTCAGGAACTGCAGGCCGAAGAAGCGGCTGCCGTCGCGGCGGCGGTGCCAGCGCTCGGCGATCGAGCGCCCCGTGCCGAGTGCCGCGGCCATCTCGGCCGCGGCGAGCCCGGCGGCGCGGTCCTCCTCGGTGCAGAGGATGTCCGCGGGCTGGCCCAGCACCTCGGCCTCCTCCCAGCCGAAGAGGGCGCGCGCGCCGGCGTTCCAGAGGGTGATCCGCCCGGCCTCGTCGAGCGCGATGACGGCGTAGTCGGCCACGCCGTGCAGCAGGCCGCGCAGCCGCTGCTCGCTCTCCCGCGCCGCCTCCTGCATGGCCTGCAGCGCGACGACGGCGGCCCGGGCGGCGTCCAGCTCGGCCCGGCCCGCGGCGATCTCCCGCGCATGAACGGCGGCGGAGGCATCGGCGGCGTCGTGCAGGCGCCTGATCTCGGCGCGGGCGGCGGCGGCTTCGGTGCGGGACGCGTCCATCTCCCGCGCATGGGCAGCGCCAGCGGCCTCGGCGGCGTCGTGCAGGCGACCGATCTCAGCGCGCGCGGCGGCGGTTTCGGCGCGCGCCGTCGACAGCGCCTTGCTGTCCTGGTCCATGACCGCGTCGCGGCCGCGGGAGTCCGCGACGGGTGTGCTTTGGTCGCCGCCCTGGTTCACCCGGCCTTCGTACGGGGTGGTCGGGCGGGCGGACAAGACGTGGATTGTACGGCAACGATCGGCCCACAACCCCCGCGGCACCGCGTTGCAAGCGGTCCGACCGGCGGAAGAGCGGCATCCTGCGGCCGCGCGTACGGCGGCCGGGGGCCGGTCACATGACCGCGAGAGCATGACGGGGCCAGCGATCCGGCCGGACCGGCGTCGCGCGACCCTGGCGGGCGGATGACGGGTGTCCGCGGCGGCCCGGTGGGCCGCATGCCTGGTCGCCGGCCCGGGCTGGCCCGGCGGCGGTGTGGAGGCGGGGGCGGTGTCCCGCCGGCTTGGCCGCGACGCTGGCCGCCGGGGGGGCGGAGCCTCGCCCGTGGTGGCCGCGACTTAGGAAATCATTCTTGAAACCGACGCCTGGCTTCGGTATCTGCCAGGGTTCCCTCTCGAGACCCCGGCGATGCTCCTGCCGCCCGCCCATCGTCCCTCCAGCCCCCTGGCTAGGCCGTGCCTGCGGCGGCGGACGGGGGGCCTGTCCGGCACCGCGGCGCGGCGCCCGGCCCGGGGGTTCGTCCGGCACCGCGGCGCGGCGCCCGGCCCGGGGCTCGTCCGGAACGCGCCCCCTGGCGCGGACCCTGGTTTTGTCCGAATCCTTCCAACCGGACCCAAGCCCTGTGACGCCCACCGCGAGGACCCCATGACCGACCCGGCCCTGCCCCCCCTGCTCCTCGTCGGCTGCGGCAAGATGGGCGGCGCCATGCTCGCCGGCTGGCTGGAGCGCGGGGTGTCGCAGGTCGTGGTGGTCGAACCCTTTGCCGCGGCACGGGACGCGCTGGCCGGGAAGCCCGGCGTCACCGCCGTCGCCGACGCCGCCGCCATCCCCGCCGGCTTCGCCCCCGCGGCCGTGATCCTGGCGATCAAGCCGCAGGAGGCCGCCGCGACCCTGCCCGCCTATGGCCGCTTCGCCGGGCCCGGCACGGTGTTCCTCTCGATCATGGCGGGGAAGACGCTGGCCGGCATGCGCGCCCTGCTCGGCGGCGATCCGGCGGTGGTCAGGGCCATGCCGAACACCCCGGCCGCCGTGCGCCAGGGCTTCACCGTCGCCTATCCCGGCCCCGGCGTGACGCCGGCGCAACGCGCGCTGGTCGACACGCTGCTCGCCGCGGTGGGCGAGGTCGCCTGGGCCGAGCAGGAGGGCTGGCTCGACCCCGTCACCGCGGTCTCCGGCGGCGGGCCGGCCTATGTCTTCCTGCTGGCCGAGGTGATGGAGGCGGCGGCACGGGCCGAGGGCCTGCCGCCCGACCTGGCGCGGCGCATGGCGCGCGCCACCGTCGCGGGCTCCGGCGCGCTGCTCGGCGCCAGCGCCGAGGATGCGGCGGCGCTGCGCAAGGCCGTGACCAGCCCCAAGGGCACGACGGAGCGCGCGCTGGCCGTGCTGATGGCGCCCGAGGCCTGGCCGGCACTGATGGAACGCGCCATCGCGGCGGCCACCGCCCGTTCCCGCGAGCTGGCGGGGTGAGACGCCACGTGGGGCGCAGGGCGCCGACCGGCCCCGCGCGCAACACCGCCCGCCCCTTCTCAAGCCACGCTCCGGCCCCAACCTGCCGCGCATGAGCACCGACACCAGCACCACCCCCGACGCGACCGACCGGCGCCTGGTCGCCGGCCTCTGGCGGGTGATCGCGGCGCATGGCTGGCACGGCCTCTCCATGCTGCGGGTGGCGACCGCGGCGGGCGTGCCGGTGGCCGAGCTCCGCCGGCGCTGCCCGACGCCGCTGCACCTGCTCGCCCTGCACGGGCGGGTGACCGACCAGGCGGTGCTGGAGGGAACGGTGCCGGGCCAGGGCGGCACGGCGCGGGACCGGGTCTTCGACGTGCTGATGCGCCGGCTCGACGCCATGCAGCCGCACCGCGCCGGCATCCTGCGGCTGTTCGAGGATCTGCGCCGGGATCCGCTGCTGGCCCTGGCGCTGCTCGGCGCGCTGCCGCGCTCGATGGCCTGGATGCTGGAGGCGGCGGAGGCGCCGCCGACCCTGGGGCCGCGCGGCTTTGCCCGGGTGAACGCGGTGACGGTGGTCTGGCTCTATGCGGTGCGGGCCTGGACAGGGGACGACACGACCGATCTCGGCGCCACCATGGCGGCGCTGGACCGGGCGCTCGACCGGGCGGAGCAGGTCGGGCGCAGCCTGCGGCTGGATCTTCCTGGCTGATCCGCCCGGGGGTGGCGCCGGCGTGCGGATCGTTGCGCGGGCGCGGCGATTTTGTTGCGTTGCAACATTCGCTTTGACCCGAGGCGGTTGCCGCCGCTAAAGGCGTGCGGCGATCCCATCCCGAGGAGACAGGCAATGTCCGACAAGCCCGGCACCAAGCTCGAGAGCGATATGATGCGCATGCTCGGCGAATTCCGCATGCCCATGATGCCGGACCTGGAGGCGCTGGCCGCCTCGCAGCGCAAGAACCTGGAGGCGCTCTCGCAGGCGAACCGCGTGGCGCTCGAGGGCGCGCAGGCGATCGCCCGGCGCCACATGGAGATCCTGCAGCACGGCATGTCCGAGCTGACGCAGTCCATGCAGCAGATGGCCTCGCAGGATCCGCAGAGCTCCGCCGCCCGCCAGGCCGAGCTGATGAAGAGCTCCTACGAGAAGGCGGTGGCGAACATGAAGGAGCTCGCCGACCTGATCCAGAAGTCGAGCGAGGAGGCGGTCTCCGTCCTGAACCGCCGCTTCGCCGAGGCGATGGACGAGGTCCGCGCCCTGAGCCAGCCGAAGAAGTAGCCGCCCGGCCCGCCCGCGCGCGGGCCCGTGCCGGGAGACTGACCGCCGCCCGTGCTCCCGCGCGGGCGGCGTTTTCGTGCGCGGCCGGTCCGCGCCGGCGTCAGGCCCGCACCTGCAGCGCCATCGCCGCCGCCTGGGCCGAGAGCGTGCGCTGCCCCGTCGCGCCGTAGCGCGGCCCGGGCGCGGCGCGCGGCGCGGCGGCGCCGGCGATGGCCTCGATCACCCGCGACTGGATGGCGACGGCGCGCTGCAGCAGGCGCCGGTTCTCCTCGCCGAGGGTGCCGAGATCGGCGGCGAGGGCAGCGATGGCGCCGGCCACCGTGCCCACCGCCCGCGCCCCGGCGCGCGCCGCCGCCGCCTGCGCCGCGGCGAAGGCGTCGGTGGCGCGGATCTTGGCCTCGGCGAGGGTCGCGGCGCGGCCGAGATCGAGCGCCGAGAGCGCCGCGTTCTCGGCCCGCAGCGCCTCGGCCAGGCGCTGGCCGGCGATCAGCAGGGCGGCGAGCAGGGTGGTCTCGGGCCGCTCGGCGGGCCCCTGGGTGGCGTGGCTCATCGTCCGTCCTCCGCGGCCTGGGCCTGGCGTTGCAGCATGCTCCGCAGCACCGCGTCGGCGAGGCCGATGCCGCGCCCGCCGCGCGCCGCCGCGCCGGCCATGGCGTCGAGCAGCAGGGGCCGCCACTGCGCCTCCGCCGCGCCGCCGCCGAAGGTGCCGCGGCT
>CAYNYQ010000278.1:5535-6823 GCA_964401305.1 uncultured Acetobacteraceae bacterium
GATGTTGGGGGTCATCAGCGCAGCTCCAGCTCCGCCTGCAGCGCGCCGGCGGCCTTGATGGATTGCAGGATGGGGATCATGTCGCGCGGCCCGATGCCGAGGGCGTTCAGCGCGCGCACCAGCTCCTGCAGGGTGACGCCGCCCTGGAAGATGCCGAAGCGGCGGTCGCCCTGGTCGTCCACCTCGATGTTGGTGCGCGGCACCACCGCGGTCTCGCCGCCGGCGAGCGCGTTGGGCTGCACGACCTGCGGCGTCTCCGTGATGCGGATGGTGAGGTTGCCCTGCGCCACGGCGACCGTGGAGACGCGCACATTGGCGCCCATGACGATGGTGCCCGAGGCTTCCTCGATGATGATGCGCGCGACCTGGTCGGGCTCGACGCGGAGCTGCTCGATCTGGCCGAGGAAGGCGATGGGGTCGCGGCCCTGCAGCGACAGCGCGACGGTGCGCGGGTCGGTCACCGTCGCGACCCCGCCGCCGCCCCCGGCCGCGCGGTTGATCGCGGCGGCGATGCGCCGCGCCGTGGTCAGGTCCGGGTTGCGCAGCGAGAGGCGCATCGTGCCGCGGCTGGCGAAGGCGTAGGGGATCTCGCGCTCGACGATGGCGCCGGAGGCGATGCGGGCGCTGGTGGGCACGCCGCGCTGCACGCTGGCGCCGGCGCCGCGGGCGGCGATGGCGCCGGTGGCGACGGTGCCCTGCGCCACGGCATAGACCTCGCCATCGGCGCCGAGCAGGGGGGTGACCAGCAGCGTGCCGCCCTGCAGGTTGGTGGCGTCGCCGAGCGCCGAGACGGCGATGTCGATGCGGCTGCCAGGGCGGGCGAAGGCCGGCAGGTTCGCCGTGACCATCACCGCCGCGACGTTGCGGGTATCGAGCCGGATCTCGTTGTCGCGGGTGTTGACGCCGAGCCGCTCGAGCATGCCGACCAGGGACTGGCGGGTGAAGATCGCGGTGCGCAGCCGGTCGCCGGTGCCGGCGAGCCCGACGACGAGGCCGTAGCCGACGAGCTGGTTGTCGCGCACGCCCTCGATGTCGGCGATGTCCTTGATGCGCACGGGCTGCGCCGCGGCCGGCGCCGGCGCCAGGCCGAGCGCCAGCGCCAGCAGCCCGAGCCCCGCCAGCGCCGCGCGCCAGGGCCGGGACGCGCCGCCGGCCTTCGCGCTTGTGAAAGGATTTCCCGTCAAGCCTGACCTCCGCGCGCTGCGTCGCGGCCGGCGCCGCGCCTGGGCCGGCTGGGGCCTGGTGTGCGGGGCGGGCGGCGGCCCGGCCGGTGGCGGCCCGGGCGAGG
>CAYNYQ010000279.1:0-6816 GCA_964401305.1 uncultured Acetobacteraceae bacterium
GCGGCGCCGGAGCCGGCGAGCAGGCTGTCCTCGAACTCCAGCAGCGGCGGCTTGACCCGCTCGTAGCCGTGGCCGGCGAAGACCGCCATCATCGCCTCGACCAGCGCCGCCTCGCGCTCCGCCTCGGGCGGCAGCAGGTCGGCGAGCCCGGCGGGCAGCAGCGCGGGGTTGGGCGTCTCGTCGGCGGGCGTCATCGGGGGCGCGGCGGGCCTGGAAGGCTGAACGGGCCCGCGTGTGTGGCAGCGGGGGGGCCGGGGCGCAAGCCGCGGCGCCGGCTCAGGCGGTCGCCCCGGGCCGCGCCAGGCCCCATGCGGTGAGGCCGCCATGCGCCGCGGGAGGCCCCCGCGGTCAGGCCGCCGCCGGCTTCGCCCTCTTGCGCCGCTGCAGCCGACCGAGATCGGCCAGGCGCCGATCGAGGAAGGCCATGGTGTCGGCGAGGTCGGGATCGTCGTCGCGCATCCACCAAGCCAGCGTCGCCCAGTAGATCGAGGCGAGGGTGGCGCGCCGCGTGTACCAGGAGAAATCGGCCGAGGTATCGCCCGCCGCATACCACATGGCGCTGACGGTGCAGGCGGAGGCCTTCAGCCCCTGCGGCGCGTTCCAGGGCAGGGCCAGCACGGCGAGCGCCCGGCGCAGCGCCTGCTTGTGCGGCGCGACGGCCTGCAGCCGGAGCTCGACCAGGCGCCGGATGCGGGCCGGGACGCGCAGCGCGGCCAGGTCCTCGGCGGCCGCTGCCGCCTCCATCTCGCGGTTCGCCAGGTCGATCCAGGTCAGGATGGCGTCCACCGGGCCGCCGGGGAAATGGCTTTCGGCCAGGGCCGGGTCGGCGCCGGAGGCCTTGAGCCCGGCGCGCAGCGTGGCCCAGGTCCAGCCCTGCGCCGCGGCCAGGGGCAGCATCGCCCGGACCGCGGCGTCGCGCTCCGGGCTGCGCTCGGCAAGCGGGGCGGTCATACCCCGGTCTCCTCGGCCGGCGCGGCGGCGGCGGCGGCACGGGCGAGTTCCTCGGTGAAGCCGAACAAGGAATGGTCCTCCATGCGCATCGGGTAGAGGATGCCGTCCAGGTGGTCGGTCTCGTGCTGCATAACCCGGGCCGCCAGCCCCTCCGCCTCGCCGGCGACGGGCCGCCCCTCGGCGTCCAGCCCCTCGAAGCGCAGGCGCTTCCAGCGGCCGACGCAGCCGCGCAGCCCGGGGATGGAGAGGCACCCCTCCCAGCCATGCTCGGTCTCCTCGCCGATCGGGGTCAGCACAGGGTTGACCAGCACGCCCCCCGCGGCGGGCGGCACCCGCCAGACGAAGAGGCGGAGCGGCACATGCACCTGCGGGGCGGCGAGGCCGATGCCGCCCGCATCCTCCATGGTTTCCAGCATGTCGGCGACGAGGCGGCGGATCTCCGGCGCCCTGGGGTCGGCGACGGGCTCGGCCCGGTGCAGCAGGACGGGATGGCCCATGCGGGCAATCTTCAGGATGGCCATGGCGTCCGGCTCCTCAGGCGGGAGCCGGTCACCTAGGGAGCCGGGCGGGATTGCGCGAGCCCCCCGCGCAGGGCTTCCGTTTACGCCCGAATCCGTGCTATCGAAGCTCTCTCCGCGCTTCATGGGGACGGCGCGTGGGTTCCGGGGTGCCCCGGAGCCCTCGCGGTCGTGTCCGGGCGCGGCGTTTCGTTTTCCGTCAGGCCCGAGCCACCCGAGGAGGTCGCACCGCGTGCAAGTCGTCGTCCGTGACAACAACATCGACCAGGCGCTGAAGGCGCTCAAGAAGAAGTTGCAGCGGGAGGGTGTCTTCCGCGAAATGAAGCTCCGCAGGCACTACGAGAAGCCCTCCGAGCGCCGCGCCCGCGAGGCCGCCGAGGCCGTCCGCCGCGCCCGCAAGGTCGAGCGCAAGCGGCTGGAGCGCGAGGGCTTCTGAGCCCCGCGCGGCTGCCCCATCCGGCGCCCGGGCGATGGCCCCGGCGCGGAGCGGGCGCCGCCCCCACCTGACCCGCCGCCACCGCCCGCCGGCGCAGGGACGCCCGGCGGCGAACGGTCGCTTTGCGCCGCGGCGCCGGCTGGCCGAGCCCGCCGCCCCCGCGGGCGCTTACGCCCTCCCCCGATCCGCTCTAGGCTCCGCCCGACGGGGGGAACGCCATGCAGCAGATCACCATCGGCGACGTGACGATCACGAGCATCGTCGAGCGCGACGGGCCCTGGCGCACGCCCGAGACCATGTTCCCCGCCTACGACCCCGAGCAGGGCCGGCGCCTGCTGGCCGAGCTGGACCCCGTGGTCTTCGACCCGACGAGCGGGAAGATGGTCATCACCTACCAGACCTTCGTCGTCCGCACGCCGAAGCACACCATCCTGGTCGATACCTGCACCGGCGAGGACAAGGGCTACCCCGCGCCGATGGATTTCCCGAAGGCGCCCTGGCTCGAGGGCTTCCGCGCCGCTGGGCTGCGCTTCGAGGACATCGACTACGTCTTCTGCACCCACCTGCACATCGACCATTGCGGCTGGAACACCCGCCTGGTGGACGGGCGCTGGGTGCCGACCTTCCCCCGCGCAAAATACGTCTTCCACAAGGGCGAATACGCCGCCTGGGACCAGGCGACGCGGGAGGGCAAGAACCCGCCGGGCAATGTCTGGCGCATGAACTGCGAGCCCGTGGTCGCCGCCGGCCAGGCGCTGCTGGTCGACGACGGCTACACGCTGGACGACATGGTCAGCCTGGTGCCGACGCCGGGCCATTCGCCCTGCCATTGCTGCGTCGCCATCCGCTCGAAGGGCCAGCGCGCGGTCGTCACCGGCGACCTGATGCACCACGCGCTGCAGGTGATGCAGCCCGACCTCTCGACCATCTTCGACTGGGACCCGCAGCAGGGGATCGAGAGCCGCCGGCGCTTCCTCGAGGGCGCGGCGGACAGCGGCGACCTGATCCTGCCCATCCACTTCCCCGGGCCGACCGCCGGGCGGGTGCTCTCGGGCGGACCGCCGGGCGGCTTCCGCTGGCAGTTCCACCGCTGAACCGGCACGACGTCGAGGGAGAGACCGCCATGGCCCGCCTGCCCTACCTGACAGCGGAGGACCTGAAGCCCGAGGACAAGGGGCTGCTGTCGCGCGACATCAACCTCTACCGCATCCTGGTGCACAACCCGGAGGCGATGCGCGCCTTCTCCGGCCTTGGCCAGTATCTGCGCCACCGCACCACGCTCGATGCGCGGCTGCGCGAGCTGGCGATCCTGCAGGTCGGTTGGCTGGCCCGCGCGCCCTATGAATGGTCGCACCACGTCAAGATCGGCTATGATTTCGGCGTCACCGATGCCGACATCGAGGCGCTGATCGCCGAGACCGAGGGCAGGCCCAGCGCCCTCGAGCCGAAGGCGAGGCTGGTGCTCACGGCGGCGCGCGAGATCCATGCCGGCGGCTGCGCCCAGGCCACCTTCACGGCGCTGCAGGGCGCCTTCTCGGAGGCGGAGATCCTCGACATCGTCGTCACCGCCAGCTTCTACTGCGCCGTGGTGCGGCTGCTGGCGAGCTTCGACATCGATGTCGAGGAAAGCTACCGGCCCTATCTCGAGAAATACCCCCTGCCCGCCTGATGCCGCGCCGCCCGACCGCTTGCCGCCTGGTGCCCGGGGGGCATCCCGCGGCCCGCCGCCTGCCACCCGCAAGGCACGCCGCGGATGGCTGACCACGCATGCGACGTGCTGGTCGTGGGCTCCGGCGCCGGCGGGCTTGCGGCCGCGGTGACGGCGGCGAAGCGCGGCCTCGAGGTGCTGGTGGCCGAGAAGGCGCCGGTCTTCGGCGGCACCACCGCGCGCTCCGGCGGCTGGCTCTGGATTCCCTGCAGCCCGCAGGCCCGCGCGGCCGGCGTGCAGGACAGCCCGGAGGCGGCGCGCACCTATCTGCAGCACGAGGCCGGCAACCACTTCGACGCGGCGCGGGTCGATGCCTTCCTCGCCAATGGCCCGCGCATGGTCGAGTTCATGGAGCGCGAGACGGAGGTGCGCTTCGAGCTCGGCCCGCAGTTTTCCGACTACCACCCGGATGCGCCGGGCGGCACGCCGGGCGGGCGCTCCATCTGCGCCGCGCCCTACGACGCGCGCCGCCTGGGGCCCGAGGTGAAGCGGCTGCGGCCGCCGCTCGACGAGATCACCATGCTCGGCATGATGATCGGCTCCAACCGCGAGCTGCTGCACTTCTTCAACATCACCCGCTCCGTGAAGAGCGCCTTCTTCGTCGCACGGTCGCTGGCGATCTTCGGCCGCGACATGGCGACGCAGGGCCGCGCCATGCGGCTGACCAACGGCAATGCGCTGGCGGCGCGCCTGGCGAAGTCCTGCTTTAATGCGGGCGTGACCATATGGACCGATGCGCCGGCCGTCGGGCTGCTGCGCGACGGCGACGGGCCCGTCACCGGCGCCATGGTGCGGCGCGAGGGGCGCGAGGTGCGCGTCCTCGCCCGCCGCGGCGTGGTGCTGGCCGCCGGCGGCTTCCCGCAGGATGTCGCGCGCCGCCGCGCCCTCTTCCCGCATGCGCCGACCGGCAGGGAACACTGGTCGCCGGCGCCCGAGGGCAATACCGGGGACGGGCTCGGCCTCGCCGAGCGCATCGGCGCGGCGGTCGAGGATCGCTACCCCAATGCCGCCGCCTGGTGCCCGGTCTCGCTCGTGCCGCGCCGCGACGGCACGACGGGCACCTTCCCCCACTTCATCGACCGCGCGAAGCCCGGCGTGATCGGCGTGACGCGCCAGGGCCGCCGCTTCACCAACGAGGCCAACAGCTACCACGACTACGTGCAGGCCATGGTCGGGGCCTGCACCGGCGAGGCCGAGGTCGCCTCCTGGCTGATCGCCGACCACCCGACGATCCGGCGCTATGGCCTGGGCTGGGCCAAGCCCTTCCCCGTGCCGATCGGCCCCTACGTGCGCAACGGCTATCTCTCCCGCGGCGCGACGCTGGCGGCGCTGGCGCAGGCGGCCGGCATCGACGCGGCGGGGCTGGAGGCGACGGTCGCGGACTACAACCGGCACGCCGCGCGCGGCGAGGACCCCGAGTTCCGGCGCGGCAGCACGGCCTACAACCGCTATCTCGGCGATGCGCTGGTCACGCCCAATCCCTGCGTCGCGCCCATCGCCACGCCGCCCTTCTACGCGCTGAAGCTGGTGCCAGGGGATCTCGGCACCTTCGCAGGGCTGCGCGCGACCGCCGACGCCCAGGTGCTGGACCGCGAGGGGCGGCCGATCCCCGGCCTCTATGCCGCGGGCAACGACCTCGCCTCCATCATGGGCGGCAATTACCCGGGCGGCGGCATCACGCTCGGCCCGGCCATGACCTTCGGCTTCATCGCCGCGAACCACATCGCGGGGGCGGCCTGAGCCGGCACCCCCTGGGCAAGCCGCCGCCCGCGCCGATAAACACATACGTGACCGACGCCCGGAGCCAGACGACGCCATGAGCAGCACCGCCCCCCGCAAGCCCCGCGGACGCCAGTTCTTCGCCAACCCGGGCCCGACCAACATCCCCGATTCGGTGCTGCTGGCGACGGCGCACCAGACCGTCGACTTCAACGATCCGTCCTTCGCCGAGGTCTACTGGCACTGCATCGCCGGCCTCAAGCGCGTGCTGAAGACCGAGCAGGAGGTCTTCCTCTACACCGGCTCCGGCCACGCCGCCTGGGAGGCGAGCCTGGTCAACCTGCTCTCGCCCGGCGACGTGATCCTGGTGTTGGAGAGCGGGCATTTCTCGCAATCCTGGGCCCGCATGGCGACCGACCTCGGCGTCGAGGTGCGGACCCTGCCGGCGGAGTGGCGCCGCGGCGTCGACATGGCCGAGCTCCGCGCCGCCCTCGCCGCGGACCGGGACCACGCCATCAAGGCCATCGGCGTGGTGCACAACGAGACCTCCACCGGCATGATGATCCCGGTCGCGGAGGTGCGCGCGGCGCTCGACGCCACGGGCCACCCGGCGCTGCTGCTGGCCGACACGATCTCCTCGCTGGGCAGCCTCGACTTCCGCATGGACGAGTGGGGCGTCGATGCCGCGGTGGGCGGCAGCCAGAAGGGGCTGATGCTGCCGACCGGCCTCTCCTTCACCGGCGTCTCGCAGAAGGCGCTGGCGGCGCACAAGGCCTCGCGCCTGCCCAAGCACTACTTCCACTGGACGGCGATGCAGAACCGGCCGCTGAAGAGCTTCCTCGGCACGGTGCCGATCAGCTTCTTCTACGGGCTGAAGGAATCGCTCCGCCTGATGGAGGAGGAGGAGGGGCTGGAGAACGTCTTCCGCCGCCACACCCGCCTGGCCGAGGCGGTGCGCGCCTGCGTCCGGCACTGGGCCGGCAACAACGGCCCGCGCCTCTTCTGCGAGAACCCGTCGCGCCTGTCCGACAGCGTCACCGCCGTGCTGATGCCGGAGGGGCACAATGCCGATGACCTGCGGAAGGTGGCGGTGGAGAAGTACAACGTCTCGCTCGGCGGCGGGCTCGGCCCGCTCGGCGGCAAGATCTTCCGCATCGGCCATCTCGGCGACCTGAACGAGCCGATGATCCTCGGCACGCTGGCCTCGGTGGAGCTGGCGATGCGGGTCTCGGGCGTGCCGCACGCGCCGGGCGGCGTGGACGCGGCGCTGGCGAGCCTCGCCGCCGCGGCCTGAGCGCGGCGGCGCGGGGCCCGCCGTCAGGCGGGCCTTGCCTCGCGCAGCACCTCCGGCCTGAAGGCCAGGCCATGGCCGGGCCGCTCCGGCGCCGTGATGAAGCCGGCCGCGACCTCCGGCGGGTCCACCCAGAGATCGTCCAGCAGCCCCATCTGCTCGGCCCAGATCCCGTTCGGGATGCTGGCCAGCA
>CAYNYQ010000280.1:0-6780 GCA_964401305.1 uncultured Acetobacteraceae bacterium
ACTACCTCGAGCGCCACCTGCGCAAGACGATCCACGAGATCGAGAACCGCGGCGACGTGGAGCTGATCGCCATCGGCATCGGCCACGACGTGACGCGCTACTACCGCCGCGCCGTGACGATCGTGGATGCCGAGGAGCTCGGCGGCACGATGATGAAGAAGCTCGCCGAGCTCTTCGACGAGGACGCCGCCGAGGCCTGGCACCGCGCCGCCGCCGAGCGAGCCGCGCTCGTCATCTGAGGGCGGCCCGGCGCGGCAGCGCCCCCATGCGCCGTCCGACGCCGCCCAGCCGGCGTGCGCTGCTGCTCGGCGCGCTGCTCGCCCCGGCCGCCTGTGTCGCCGCCGCACCGGGCGAGGTGGCGCGGCCCGTCCCGCTCGCCCTGCCGCCCGGCGCGGCGCTCCGCCCGCTCGGCGCGCTGGCGATCGATACCGCGCTGCTCGGCTTCGGCGGGCTCTCCGGCCTGCATCTCGACACGGATGGCAGCATCGCCGCCGTCAGCGACCGTGGCTTCTGGCTCACCGCGCGGCTGCTCTGGGACGGCGAGCGCCCGGTCGGGCTCGGCGACCTCCGCACCGGGCCGCTGCGCGACGGCGCCGGCAACCCGCTGCCCGGCTATGCCCGCGACGCCGAGGCGCTGGCGCGGCTGCCGGACGGCACCTGGCTCGTCGCGCATGAGCGCTGGCATCGCATCCGCGCCCATGCCGGGCATCTCGACGCGCCGTCCCGCTATGTCGACGCGCCCGCCGCCCTGGCGCAGGCCCCGGCCAATGGCGGCATCGAGGCGCTGGCGGTGCTGCCCGACGGGCGCTGGCTGCTGATCGCCGAGCGCCACCTGCTGCCCGATGCGCCCGGGCTGCGCCGCGCCTGGCTCGGCCGGCCCGGGCGCGGCTGGCTCGCCCTCGGCTATCGCCCGGCGGAGGGGATGGACCCGGTGGATGCCACGCCGCTGCCCGATGGCGGGGTGCTGGTGCTGGAGCGGAGCTTCAGCCTGCTGGGCGGCTTCGGCGGGCGGCTGGTGCGCCTGCCCGCGGCGGCGCTGGCGGCGGCCGGCCCCGGTGCGGTGCTGGCACCGGAGGAGCCGGCCCTGCTGCGCCTCGCCCCGCCGCTGCCCGTCGACAACTACGAGGGCGTCGCGGCCGCGCGGATCGGCGGCCGGACGGTGGTGCTGCTGGTCTCTGACGACAACGAGAACACGCTGCAGCGCACCTGGCTGCTGGTCCTCGCGCTGCCCGATGGGTGAGGGCAGCGCGGGGACCGCCCGCGTCACAGCAGCACCACGCCCATGTCGGCATCGATGCGGATCTGCGCCACCGGGCCGGCATCGCCGAAGGGGTCGAAGTCGAAGACCTTGAACAGCTCGCCGCCGATGCTCTGGTCAACGCCGCGCACCCAGTTGCCGGTCAGGATGTCGCCGCTGACGAAGCGGTAGAGCATCACCTGGTCGCCGACATTGCCGTCGATCGTCAGCACGTTGGTGTCGGAGAGGTCCTGCACGTCCCGGTAGCCGAAGGTCAGCGTCTGGTTGCCGGTGTCCTGCTCCACATCGATGCGCTCGATGCTGGTGAAGGCGTCCCAGAGGCGGAGGATGGGCGTGGCGTCGTCGCCGATATTCGCCACCGGCAGGACCTGGCCCTTCAGCACCACCGTGTCCGTGCCCGTGCCGCCGTCGATCAGCACCTGGCTGGTCAGCATGCGGTTGGAGAGCAGGTCGTTGTAGACGAAGGTGTCGTTGCCGGCGTCGCCGAAGAGCTGGTCCGCGCCGGTGTGGCTGTGGATGGTGTCGTTGCCGATGCCGCCGCGGGCGACGTCGGCGTCCGACAGCAGCTGGCCGGCCTCGTCGGTGAAGATCAGGTCGGCGCCGTCGCCGCCGTTGAGGCTGTCCCCGCCATCCTCGCCGCGCAGCGTGTCGTTGCCGGCGTCGCCGGCCAGCGTGTCGTTGTCGAAGCCGCCCTTGAGCAGGTCGTTCTCCGTCCCACCGCTCAGCGTGTCGCGGCCGTTGCCGCCTTCCAGCGTGTCGGCGCCGGCATCGCCGAAGAGCCGGTCGTTGCCGAGGTCGCCAAGCAGGCGGTCGTTGCCGCTGCCGCCGCGCAGCACGTCCTGGTCCCAGCCGCCATCCAGCGTGTCGTTGCCGTCGCCGCCGAGCAGGCTGTCATTGCCGAACTCGCCGTAGAGGCGGTCGTTCTCCGTGCCGCCGTCGATGGTGTCGTGGCCGAGATCGCCCTTGATGCTGTCCGCGCCCGCGCCGCCGGTGATGACGTTGTCGGCGCCGTTGCCCTGCACGGTGTCGTTGCCGCCGCCGGCATTGGCGTTGTCGAAGAAGCCCTCGATGCCGAAGGCGCCCTGCGGCAGCCGGAGGTCGATGACGTCCGCGCCGTTGCCGAAGCTCTTCGTGCGCCCGTTGTTGGCCATGGTGCTCTCCTGCGTCTCGTATCGCCGCGGACCGTTCCACCGGCGTGACCGCACCATGCCGCCGGGCGTGCGCGCTTCCCTGTTCCGTCGGTGACACGGCGTGCGTGCGGATCACGCGTCCCGCGGCGGCGGCATCCCGAGCCAGTCCAGCGCGCCCTCCGCCGCCGCGACGCCGGTGGCGAAGCAGGCCTGCAGCAGGTAGCCGCCGGTCGGCGCCTCCCAGTCCAGCATCTCGCCGGCGGCGAAGACCCCGGGCCGGGCGCGCAGCATGAAGTGCGCGTCGAGCGCGCCGCGGCGCAGCCCGCCGGCCGAGGAGATGGCGCGCGCGATCGGCATCGCCGCATCGATCCGGAGCGGCAGCGCCTTCACCCGCTGCGACAGCGGCCGCGCATCCCCCGCCGCCGCCGTCTCGCGCAGCAGCGCCGCGGCGATGGGCGGCAGGCCGGCGCGGCGCAGCCGGTTGGCGAGCGAGACGCTGCCCGCCGGCCCGTCGAGCCGCGCGGCGAGCGCGGCGGTCTCGAGATCCGGCCGCAGGTCGAGCGCGACCGTCACCGGCCCCGCCGCCAGCGCGTCGCGGATCGCGGCCGAGAGGGCATAGACCGCGCCGCCCTCGATGCCCGCTTCGGTGACCACCGCCTCTCCCCGCACGCGCCGCGCGCCAAGCGAGAGGGCGATGCGCTTCAGCGGCACCCCGGCGAAGCGCGCGCGGAAGGGAGCCGACCAGGCGATGGCGAAGCCGCAATTGGCGGGGCGGAAGGGCGCAACATCCCCGAGCAGCGAGGCCCAGCCGCCATCCGAGCCGAGCCGCGGCCAGGAGGCGCCGCCGAGCGCCAGCACCGTCGCATCGGGATGCAGCCGCACCGGTCCCTCGGGCGTCGAGAAGAGCAGCGCGCCCTCCGCGTCCCAGCCCTGCCAGGCATGGCGCGGCCGCAGCACCACGCCGAGCGCGGCCAGCCGCGCCAGCCAGGCGCGCAGCAGCGGCGAGGCCTTCATCGCCCGCGGGAAGACCCGGCCGGAGGAGCCGGTGAAGGTCGCCTGCCCCAGCCCCTCCGCCCAGGCGACCAGCGCCTCGGGGGGCAAGCGGCGGATGGCGGGCGCGAGCCAGTCCCGCGCCGCGCCGTAGCGGTCGAGGAAGGGCTCCAGCGGCTCGGAATGCGTCAGGTTCAGCCCGCCGCGGCCGGCGATGAGCAGCTTGCGGGCCGGCGAGGGCATGCGGTCGAAGACGGTCACCGCGGCACCCCGCCCGGCCAGCACCTCGGCCGCCATCAGCCCGGCGGGGCCGGCGCCGATCACGGCGATGCGCGGTGGGTCTGCGTGGTGCTGCATGCCGGGGCGCACCACCGCCGCGGCGCGGCGTCAACCCTGCCGGCGTGCGAACCATCGCGGCTTGCGCCCGTTGTCCTGGCGCAACACGGGACAGAGGAGCATGCCATGGCCGATGGATTCCTGTCGGGGCTGACCCGCCGCGCCGCACATTGGCGCGAGGAGGCCGAGGATCGGGCGGAGACCCATGGGGGGGCCGGCTGGCGCCGCGCCCGCCGCGGCGGCGAGGATGCGGCGGCGGAGCTTCGCCGCCTCTGGTCGCAGATCGAGGACATCATGGAGCGGGAGGTGGCGCCGGCGGCCTCCGTCGGGGCCCGGCGGACCGCCGCGGCGGCCTCGGACTACGCGCACAGCGCCAGCGAGGCGGCGTCGGACTATGCACGGCGCGCCAGGCGGGCGGTCGCCGAATATGGCCCGCAGGCGCGCGAGGTGGCGGAGCATGCGGCTCTGTCGGTGCGCGACACCGCCCGGGCGCACCCGCTGCTGGCGGCCGGGCTGCTGGTCGGCGCGACCTGGCTGGTCGCGAGCATGTTGAGCGGGCCGCGTCGCCGCTGAGCGGCGCGGCTTTGCGTCGCCGCTGACCGGCGCTGCGCCGCGTGGCAGCATGGCAGGGCGGACTCCGCCGGCGCTTCCCCTGGCGCCGGCGGAGCCCCAGATGGGGTCTGCCATGAACCACGTCCCGACTGCCCGCGCCGCCCAGCCCAAGCCGGGCGCCGCGGCGCGCAACCGCGACCTGCCGCCGGTGCAGTTCTTCCCCGAGAAGCGCCCGGCGCCGCCCACGGGCCGGCCGCTGCAGGTGGTCTCCCCCTTCGAGCCGAACGGCGACCAGCCGCAGGCGATTCGCGATCTGGTGGCGGGGCTGCAGGCGCAGGAGCGCGACCAGGTGCTGCTCGGCGTCACCGGCAGCGGCAAGACCTTCACCATGGCCAAGGTGATCGAGGCGGTGCAGCGCCCGACGCTGATCCTGGCGCCGAACAAGACGCTGGCGGCGCAGCTCTACGGCGAGATGAAGAGCTTCTTCCCGGACAACGCGGTGGAGTACTTCGTCTCCTACTACGACTACTACCAGCCCGAGGCGTATGTGCCGCGCACCGACACCTACATCGAGAAGGACGCGCAGATCAACGAGCAGATCGACCGCATGCGCCATTCCGCGACGCAGGCGCTGCTGGAGCGGTCGGACGTGGTGATCGTGGCGTCGGTGAGTTGCATCTACGGCATCGGCTCGGTCGAGACCTATTCGCGCATGGTGGTGAAGCTCGAGGTCGGCGGGCGGATCGAGCGCGACGCGCTGATCCGCGGCCTGGTCGAGCAGCAGTACCGCCGCAACGACAGCTTCTTCGCCCGCGGCACCTTCCGCATCCGCGGCGAGACGGTGGACATCTGGCCCTCCCACATGGAGGACCGCGCCTGGCGCATCTCGCTCTTCGGCGACGAGGTGGACGGGATCCGCGAGTTCGACCCCCTCACCGGCGAGGTGACGGCGGAGATGGCGCGCGTCGCGATCTACGCCAACAGCCACTACGTCACGCCGCGCCCGACGCTGCAGCAGGCGATCGGACAGATCAAGCAGGAGCTGCGCGAGCACCTCGCGGTACTGGAAACCGAGGGCAAGCTGCTGGAGGCGCAGCGGCTGCAGCAGAGGACGACCTTCGACCTCGAGATGCTGGAGACGACGGGGAGCTGCAAGGGGATCGAGAACTACTCGCGCTACCTCACCGGCCGCCGCCCCGGCGACCCGCCGCCGACCCTCTTCGAGTACCTGCCGGAGAACGCGCTGCTCATCGTCGACGAGAGCCACGTCACCGTGCCGCAGATCGGCGGCATGTATCGCGGCGACTATGCGCGGAAGACCATCCTCTCGGAGTTCGGCTTCCGCCTGCCCTCCTGCACCGACAACCGCCCCCTGAAGTTCGAGGAGTGGGAGGCCTATCGGCCGGAGACGATCTTCGTTTCGGCAACCCCCGGGCCCTGGGAGATGGAGCGCACCGGCGGCAGCTTCGCCGAGCAGGTGATCCGCCCGACCGGCCTCGTCGATCCCGTGACCGAGATCCGCCCCGTTGAGGGCCAGGTGGACGACCTGCTCGCCGAGTGCCGGGAGGCGGTGAAGAAGGGCGGCCGCGTGCTGGTGACGACGCTGACCAAGCGCATGGCCGAGGACCTGACGGAATACATGACCGAGGCAGGGATCCGCGTGCGCTACCTGCACTCGGACGTGGATACGCTGGAGCGCATCGAGATCATCCGCGACCTGCGCAAGGGCGTGTTCGACGTGCTGGTCGGCATCAACCTGCTGCGCGAGGGGCTCGACATCCCGGAATGCGTGCTGGTGGCGATCCTCGATGCCGACAAAGAGGGCTTCCTGCGCTCGACGACCTCGCTGGTACAGACCATCGGCCGTGCCGCCCGCAATGCCGAGGGGCGCGTCGTGCTCTACGCCGACACCATGACCGACAGCCTCACGCGCGCGCTGGAGGAGACGTCCCGCCGGCGCGCCAAGCAGATCGCCTGGAACGAGGCGCACGGCATCACGCCGCAGACCATCCGCCGCGACATCGCCGACGTGCTGCAATCGGTCTACGAGCAGGACTACGTCACCGTCGAGGCGGTGGAGGGCGAGGGCAATGCCGCGGAGTTCGTCGGCAAGGACCTGCGCGCGACTATCGCCGAGCTCGAGAAGCGCATGCGCGCCGCCGCGGCGGACCTGGAGTTCGAGGACGCCGCGCGGCTGCGCGACGAGATCAAGCGGCTTGAATCGCTGGAGCTCGGGCTGGAGCCGAACCTCGCGGGCCGCTCGCTGCAGGACGCGGTCCCGCGCAGGCCCACGCCCGGCACGCCGGGCCGCAAGGAACGGCAGGACTGGAAGCCGAAGCCCCTCGGCCCCGGCGGCGGCGGCTACGACCCCGAGAAGCGGCGGGGCGGCAGGCGGCGCTAGCCAACCCTCCCCGGCGCCTCGCCCGCCATCCAGCGCTCCGACAGCGCGCGGCCGTGCGCGTAGAGCGCGTAGTCCGGCGCCATCACCTCGCGCAGCACCTCGCGCTGCGCCCG
>CAYNYQ010000281.1:0-6671 GCA_964401305.1 uncultured Acetobacteraceae bacterium
GGCGACCGCGGCGCCGAGCTGGCCCTTGCCGCCGTCGATGACAATCAGGTCGGGGGCCTAGCGCCGGCGCCGCCAGCACGCCACGCCGGGTCACGCCGCGCCTCATGGCCCGGGCTGCCGGGCGAGGACCGCGAGGCCCCGCATCGCCGCCGCCTCCGGGTCCGCGACCAGCCAGGTGGGGATGGCGGCGAGCCAGTCGCGGAACCGCCCCTTCGCCTCGAAGCGCGCGCGGAAGGCGGAGGCGGCGAGGAAGCCCGGGAAGCGCGGCGGGATGCCGCCGGCGATGAAGACGCCGCCGCGCGCGCCGAGCGTCAGCGCCACGTCGCCCGCGAAGCCGCCGAGCATGGCACAGAACAGGCCCATCGCCTCGGCGCAGCGCGGATCGGTGCCGGCGATGCCGGCGCGCACGATCTCCGGCGCCTCCCACGCGGGATCGCCGCCGAGGGCGGCGTGCAGCGCCTCGATCCCCTGGCCGGAAAGGGCGCCGCGCTCGGCCGAGACATGATCGCCGAGCCGGGCGCGGATCGCCTCGATCAGCTGCGCCTCGCGCGCATCGTGCGCGGCCAGGGCGGCATGCCCGCCCTCGGTCGGCAGCACCCGGCCCGGCGGCAGGAAGGCCGCGACGCCGAGGCCGGTGCCCGGGCCGAGCACCGCCATCGCCTCCCCCGCCGCGCCCTCCGCCGGCCCGCCGAGCGGGACCAGCGCCGCGGGGCCGAGCACCGGCAGCGACCAGGCCAGCGCGGCGAAATCGTTCACCACGCGCACCCGGGCGAAGCCGAGCCCGGCGGCCAGCGCCGCGCCATCCACCAGCCAGCCGCGGTTGGTGAGCAGCGCCCGGTCCCCCGCCACCGGGCCGGCCACGGCGAGCATGGCGGCGCGCGGCCGCGGGCCGGGCTGGGCGGCGAGCCAGGACTCGATCGCGGCGGCGATGCCGGGGAGGGCATCGAGGGCCAGGCGCTCGGGCGGCTCGGGCTCGAGCGCGCCGGGGCGGAGCAGGGCGAAACGCACATTGGTGCCGCCGATATCGGCGAGAAGCGTGGGCATGCGCGGACTCTGGAGGGGCGCCGCCCCTCCAGGCCACCCCGCCAAGGGCCGAAAGGCCCTTGGAACCCGATTGTGAAAGAGGGCGGGGCGATCCAGGCTGCGGGGACAGGACGAGGGAAACGCCATGAAGATCGACCACGTCTCGCTCACGCTCTTCGCGTGGGAGGGCATCCCGCCCACCAGCTACCACGCGGCCTCGATCCAGACCGGGGGGCGCTCGGCGCTCGGGCTGCTGCGCATCCGCACCGATACC
This sequence comes from uncultured Acetobacteraceae bacterium, assembly GCA_964401305.1. GTDB lineage: Bacteria > Pseudomonadota > Alphaproteobacteria > Acetobacterales > Acetobacteraceae > JAIEOP01. Next base: position 1,298 of record CAYNYQ010000281.1, read on the forward strand.
GGCATCGAGGGCCACGCCTTCCTCGGTTCCGCGACGCATACGGCGGAGAACGACGGGCCCGGCCTGATCCGCTTCCTGAAACCCATGCTGATGGGCAAGGACCCGCTGGACCGGGAGGCGATCAACGCGCGGCTCTGGCCCTGGACGCGCACGGTGACGGTGCGCTCCATCGGCGCCGTGGACGTCGCGCTATGGGACATCGCGGGGAAGGCGGCGGGGATGCCGATCCACCGCCTGCTCGGCACCACGCGGCATGCCATCGGCGCCTATGCCAGCAGCGCCCGCCTGCCCTCGATCGAGGCCTATGCCGAGGAGGCGGTCTCCTTCCGCGATGCCGGCTGGAAGGCCTACAAGATCCACCCGCCGCAGGACCCGCCGACCGACATCAAGGTCTGCGAGGCGGTGCGCCGCGCCGTCGGCGACGACTACACCATCATGCTGGACAGCACCTGGGCCTACGACTTCCCCGCCGCGCTGAAGGTCGGCCGCGCGGCGGAGCGGCTCGGCTTCCTCTGGTACGAGGACCCGCTGCACGACCAGGACATCACCAGCTACGTCAAGCTGCGGCAGAAGCTGGATATCCCGATCATGGCGACGGAATACCCGCAGACCGGCCTGGAATCCTACGCGCCCTGGATCATGCTGCAGGCCACCGACTATCTCCGCGGCGACGTCGCGGTGAAGGGCGGCATCACCACGCTGATGAAGACCGCGCACCTCGCCGAGGCCTTCCGCATGACCTACGAGGTCCACCACGGCGGCAACAGCCTGAACAACGTGGCGAACCTGCATGTCTGCATGGCGATCCGCAACACCACCTTCTTCGAGGTCCTGCTGCCCGACGGCGCGCACAAGTACGGCCTGGCGAAGGAGATCGTGGTGGACCGCGAGGGGCTGGTGCATGCCCCGACGGGCCCGGGCCTGGGTGCGGAGATCGACTTCGACCTGATCCGCGCGAAGACGATCGCGGTGCTGGAGTAGCCCGGGGCGCGCCGCTCAGAACGGCTTGTCCTTGGGCATGCTGGCGGTCAGCAGCTTCAGGATCTGCTGGCCGTTGGCCGTCTGCTGCTGCGGGCTCGTGCCCGGCGGATGCATCACCCGCTGCCGGTTGAGCCGCCAGACGCGGAACTGCTCCGCCGCCGTGCAGAAGTTGCGGTCCGTGTCGCCATAGTACATCTCGATGGCGTGCTTCTCGTCGAAGCCGCCCTTGGTGCCGTTCTCGCGGAACGTGTCGAACATCGACTTGCCCGTGCTGTCGCTCATGGCCCTGGTCCCGTGACGCCGCAGGATCGCGGCGGGCAGAGCCTGGCACGGGCGCCGTCGCCGCCCTGTTCCGGCAGGGACAGTCCGCGCCGCATGCGCGCCCCTTGCGGCGGGCCCGCGCCGCCGCGAAAGTCCGGCCGCCCGCACCGCAGCCCCCGCGAGTCGCCTCCCATGTCGCCGGCCGTGACCCTGCGCCTGCCCGACCTCGCCGCCACCGGGCGGCTTGCCGCGCGCCTGGCCGCGCTCGCCCGCCCCGGCGACGCCATCCTGCTGGAAGGCCCGCTCGGCGCCGGCAAGAGCGCCTTCGCCCGGGCCTTCCTGCGCGCCGCCACGGGCGATCCGGCGCTGGAGGTCCCCTCGCCGAGCTTCACCCTGGTGCAGGGCTACGACCTGCCCGGCGGGATCGAGGCCGCGCATTTCGACCTCTACCGCCTCGCCGGCCCGGCGGAGGTGGCCGAGCTCGGCTGGGAGGAGGCGCGGCGCGGCATCGTGCTGGTGGAATGGCCCGACCGCCTGGGCCCGCTGCGCCCGGCCGAGGCGCTGACCCTCTCGCTCGCCCCCGGCGCGACGGAGGAGGAGCGCATCGCCACGCTGGCCGGCTGGGAGGCGCGCCTGGCCGGGCTCGACCTCGCGGCATGAGGGAGGCCGCCGGTTTCCTCGCCGCGCATGGCTTCGGCGCGGCCACCTTGCAGCCGCTGCCCGGCGATGCCGGCTTTCGCCGCTATGCCCGGCTCGCCGGCGGCCCGCGCCCCGCCCTGCTGATGGATGCGCCGCCGCCCGAGGATGTGCGCCCCTACCTCGCGATCGGCGCGCATCTGCGCGCGGCCGGCCTCTCCGCGCCCGAGGTCATCGCCGCCGACGCCGAACAGGGGCTGCTGATCGTCGAGGATCTCGGCGCCGCCACCCATGCCGACCTGCTGGATGCCGGCGCCGACCCCGTGCCCCTCTATGCCGAGGCGGCCGAGGTGCTGGCCGCGCTGCACGCCGCCCCGCCGCCGCCCGGCCTGCCCGCCTGGGACGCCGCGGCCATGGCGCGCGCGACGGCGGCGACCTTCCTCGACTGGTGGTGGCCCGCCGCCTTCGGCACGCCGCCCGCCGATGCCCTGCGCACGGACCTCGCCGCGGCGCTGCACGCCATGCTCGACCCCTTCGCGGCGCGGGGCTTCGTGCATCGCGACTTCTTCCCCGCCAACCTGCTGCGCCTGCCCGAGCGCGACGGGCCGCGCCGCACCGGCATCATCGACTTCCAGGATGCCGGTCTCGGCCACCCCGCCTACGACCTGCTCTCGCTGGTGGAGGATGCGCGGCGCGACGTCGCCCCGGCGGCGCGCGAGGCGGCACTGCGGGCCTATCTCGCCCGCCACCCGGCGCCGGACCTCGAGGCCGCGATGGCCGCGCATGGGGCGCAGCGGCACCTCCGGGTGGCGGCGCTCTGGGTGCGCCTCGCGCTGCGCGACGCCAAGCCGCGCTACCTGGTGCACGGGCCGCGCTGCTGGGCGCTGCTCGAGCGCGCGCTGGACCACCCGGCCGCCGCGCCGCTGCGCCGCTTCCTCGACCGCCACGTGCCGCGGGAGATGCGCGCCAATCCGCGGCGGCTGGGCGCGCCGGCCTGAGGCCGCCGCCCCCCGCCCGCCGCCACCGCATGACCCGCCGCGGCGCCCGGGAGGCCGCCCCGCCCATCTCGCCCCTTCCGCGACCGGTGCCGCCCGTGTCAGATGCGGGGGTCCTCTCGCCCCCGGAGTCCGCCGCTGATCACCCTGACCCACGGCATGGTGCTCGCCGCCGGCCTCGGCCTGCGCATGCGGCCGCTGACCGAGACCACGCCGAAGCCGCTGCTCCGGCTCGACGGGCGCACCCTGCTCGACCGCGCGCTCGACCACCTGGCCGCCGCCGGTATCGGCCAGGCGGTGGTCAACGCGCATTGGCTGGCCGACCAGGTCGCCGAAGCCATCGCCGCCCGGCCGGCGCCGGCCTGCGCCCTGCAGCGCGAGGCCGTGCTGCTCGAGACCGGCGGCGGCGTGCTGCGCGCCCTGCCCCGCCTCGGGCCCGGCCCCTTCGCCGTGGCCAATGGCGACAGCGTCTGGCTCGACGGCCCGACCCCGGCGCTCGCCCGCCTCGCCGCCGCCTTCGACCCGGCGCGCATGGACGGGCTGCTGCTGCTGGTCCGCGCCGCGCAGGTGGAGGGCGAGGTCGGCCGCGGCGACTTCCTGATGGACCCGCTCGGCGCCATCCGCCGCCCGAAGGAGCGCGAGATCAGCCCCTATGTCTTCGCCGGCCTGCAGATCCTGGCGCCGGCGCTGTTCGAGGGCGCGCCGGGGCCGGACATCCCCTTCAGCCTGAACCTGCTCTACGACCGCGCCATCGCCGCCGGGCGCCTCTTCGCCCTGGTGCATGACGGGGTCTGGTTCCACCTCTCCACCCCGCCCGACCTCGACCGGGCCGAGGCGGCGCTCGAGGCCGGGCTGGTGAGGGCCCTGTTCTGAGCGCCGCCCCGCCTGCCCCCATGGCGCCCGGCCTGCGCCTCTTCGACATCCCGGCCGAGCTGCCCTTCCTCGATTGCCTCGCCGCCGGCGTGCTGGCGGCGGTGCCGGGCGATGCGCCGGAGCGGCTCTCCCGCGTCACCATCCTGCTGCCGACGCGGCGCTCGGCCCGCGCGCTGCGCACCGCCTTCCTGCGCGCCGTCGCCCCGCCCGGGGCAGGGGCCAGCCGCGCGCTGCTGCTGCCGCGCATGCGGGCGCTGGCCGGCCTCTCCACCGAGGATGCGGACGAGCTCGCCCTGGCCACCCTGCTCGACCTGCCGCCGGCGGTCGACCCGCTGTGCCGCCAGGCCGTGCTCGCCCGCATGATCGGCCGGCTGGAGACGCGCCATGGCGGGCCGCGCACGGTGGAGCAGGCCTGGGCGCTGGCCGGCGCGCTGGCGCAGCTGCTGGACGAGATGGCGCTGGAGGAGCGCGACCTCTCGCTGCTCGACGACGCCGACACGCTGACCCAGGTCTGGCTCGAGCGCCTCGCCGGCCTGGTGCCGGAGACCCATGCGGCGCACTGGCAGATCACGCTGCTCTTCCTGCGCGGCGTGCTGGACCAGTGGCAGGACTGGCTGCGCGAGCAGGGCATGCTGGATGTCGGCCTGCGCCGCGTGCTCGCGCTGCGCGCGCAGGCCGAGGCCTGGGCCCGCGACCCGCCGCCCGACCCGGTCATCGCCGCCGGCATCGGCGTCGGCGGCACCATCCCCGCCGCCACCGCCCTGCTGCGCGCCATCGCCAGCGAGCTGCCCCGGGGTGCCGTGGTGCTGCACGGCGTCGACCGGCTCTCGGCCGAGGCGGTCTGGGACGTGCTGGACCGCGCGCCGACGCACCCCTTCTGCGGCCAGCACCGGCTGCTCGCCGCCCTCGGCGCGCGGCGGGAGGATGTGCGGCGCTGGCCCGGCTGCACGGCGGCGGGGCTGCCCGCGCCGCGCGGAGCGGTGCCGGGGCTGCCCGCGCCGCGCGGCGCGGTGCCGGAGGCGCGGCCGCTGCTGCTGGGCATGGCGTTGCGCCCGGCGCAGGGGCTGCCGGCCTGGCAGGCGCGCCGCCCGCATGCCTGGGCGCCCGCGCTGGAAGGGCTCTCCCTGCTCGCCGCCCCGGATGCGCAGGCCGAGGCGGTGGCGATCGCGCTGACCCTGCGCGAGGCGCTGGAGGACCCGGCCGCCCGCGCCGCCCTGGTGACGCCGGACCGCGACCTGGCGCGCCGCGTCTCGGCCGAGCTCGCCCGCCACGGCATCGCCTGCGACGACAGCGCCGGCGAGCCGCTCGGCGAGACCGCGGCCGGCGCCTTCCTGCGCCTGATCGCCCGCATGGTGGCCGAGGAATTCGCGCCGGTGCCGCTGCTGGCCGTGCTGAAGCACCCGCTCTCTGCCGCCGGGATGGACCGCATCGACTGGCTGCGCGCGGTGCGCCGGCTGGAGCGCGCGGCGCTGCGCGGGCCGCGGCCGGGCCCCGGCCTCGCCGCGCTGCGCGCCGCCGTCGCCGAGGCCGGCGGCGGCGCGCGGCGGGACGAGGCGGCCGAGGCCAGCATCGGCGGGCTGCTGGACGCGCTGGCGGCGGCGCTCGGGCCCTTCGTCGCGCTGCCGGCC
>CAYNYQ010000282.1:0-6670 GCA_964401305.1 uncultured Acetobacteraceae bacterium
GGTTGAGCGCGTGATCCACCGCTCCGGCGATTCCGCCTTCGCGGATCACGCGCTAGCCTGCGGCCCCCCGGCACGGCCACGCCCCGGGGCATCAATCGCCGCCCCCCGCCGATGCGGGCGCCGGGCCCGGAGGACACGCCATGACCGACCCGCGCGCCGCGGCGCCGGCCGACCCGCTCGCAGGGGTCGAGGCCCGCATCGCCCGCATCGGCGACCTCGTGCTGGAGTCGGGCCGGGTGCTGCCCGACGTCGCCATCGCCTACGAGACGCATGGCCGCCTGAACGCCGCCGGCGACAACGCCGTGCTGATCACCCACGGCTATACCTCGAGCCAGCACGCCGCCGGCCGCTACGCCCCGGGCGGCGCGCCGCCGGGAGTGCCGGAGGACCACCCCGGCTCCTGGTCGCTGATGATCGGTCCCGGGCGGCCGATCGACCCGGCGCGCCTCTTCGTCGTCTCCTCGAACATGCTCGGCGGCTGCCATGGCTCCACCGGCCCGGCCAGCCCCGACCCGGCGACGGGCCGCCCCTGGGGGCCCGACTTCCCGGAGATCACGCTCGGGGACATCGTCGCCGCCCAGCGCCGCCTGCTGGACCAGCTCGGCGTCCGGCGCCTGGTCGCGGTGATGGGCACGTCCTACGGCGGCTACCAGGCCTTCGCCTGGGCGACGACCCACCCCGAGGCCATGCGCGCCGTCATCGCCGTGAACACCGCGCCGCATGGCAGCGGGCAGGAGGCGGATGTCGATGCCCTGGTCGCCGAGCTGGCCCGCGACCCGAACTGGCATGGCGGGCACTACTACGACCGCGGCGGCATCGCGGCGACGCTGCTCGGCATGCGCATCGCCACGCTCCGGCGCTACGGCGTGGAGGCGGCGCTGGCCGAGCGCTTCCCCGACCCGGAAGCGCGCGCGGCGGAGATCCGGCGCCTGGCGGAGCCCTGGGCGCGCGGCTTCGACGGCAACAGCCTCGTCACGCTGCGGCGCGCCGCCGTGCGCTTCGACGCGCGGCCCGGCTTCGGCCGCATCCGCGCGCCGCTGCTCTACGCGCTGACGACCACGGACGCGCTCTTCCCGCCGGCCATCGCCCCCGACGTCATGGCGCGCCTCGGCGCGGCGGGGGTCGAGGCGCGCTTCTTCGAGATCGAAAACGACCGCGGCCATCTCGGCGCCAATGTCGAGAGCCCGGGCTGGGTGCCGACCCTCGCCGCCATCATCGACCGGGCGGCCGCCGCGTGAGGGGACCCGCCCTGCTGCTCGCCGGCATCGCGCTGTTCAGCCTGCTGGATGCGAACAACAAGCTGCTCTCGGGCCAGTACGGCGTCGGCCAGGCGGCGGTGTTCCGCTACGCGACGCTGCTGGCGATCTTCCTCGCCGCGCGCGCCCTCCGCCGCGGCGCCTTCGGGCCGGTCACCACGGACCGCCCGCGCCTGCACCTGCTGCGCACCGCCAGCATGATGGTCTCGGTCGCCGGCTTCTACCTCGGCTTCCGCCACCTGCCGCTGGCCGAGGGCTACCTGGTCTTCTTCACCGCGCCCTTCCTGACCCTGGCGCTGGCCGCCGCGGTGCTGCGCGAGCGCGTGCCGCCCGCCGCCTGGCTCTGGTGCGCGGTGGGCTTCGCGGGCGTGCTGCTGGCGGTGCTGCCGAAGCTCGGCGCGCCCGGGGGCGGCGGGGCGGCGCCGGGCGATGCCATGCTGGGCTACGGCGCGATCCTGCTCGGCACCATCGGCTTCGCGGTGACGCAGACCGTCAACCGCATGCTGCGCACGGAGCCGGGCCTGGCGCGCATCCTGTTCTGGCCCTCTGTCGCTGGCGTGGTGCTCTACCTGCCGCTGGCGGTCCGCGACTGGGTGCAGCCGGCGGGGCTGGAATGGGCGCAGCTGGCGGCGGGTGGGGTGATTTCCGGCGCGGCGGTGCTGTGCACGGCGCTGGCCTTCCGCAGCGCCGACGCCGCGCGGCTCGGCCCCTACAACTACGCCGCGCTGCCCTTCGCGGTGGTGCTGGACCTGGCGCTCTGGGGCGCGCTGCCGGACCTGCTGACCATCGCCGGCGGCGTGGTGGTGGTGGTGGCCTGCGTGCTGAGCGAGCGGGCGCGGCGGCGCGCGCTCATGGAATCCCCGGCGGGAAGCGGTGCAGCCCGTCCGGCCCGAGCGGCAGGGGAGTGACGGCGGCCACCGCCGCCAGCGGCAGTGGGCCGTAGAGATGCGGGAAGCGGCCCGGCCGCCGGCCGCCCGCCGCCGGCTCGAAGCGCAGCGCCGGGCCCAGCGCGGCGGCATCGGCGGCGACCAGCAGCAGGTCGGCGACGCCGGCGCGGTGCTTCGCGGCGCTGGCCCGCACCTGGGCGGCATCGGAGAAGTGGAGGAAGCCGTCGCGCGCGTCGTCGGCGCTGCCGCGGTATTCGCCGCGCGCCTCGGCCTCGGCCCAGTCGGCGGCACGGACCAGGGTGTAGATGATGGCGGGGGTCATGCGCGCCCCGATGCGGGCGGGCGGCGGGGGCGGTCAAGGCCCCCGGGGCGCGGCCGCGGTTCCACGCCCGCCCGTCCCGGGCTAGGCTTCGGGCGAAGGCCGGCGCGCGACCGGCCATCGCCCGGGAAACGCATCGTCGCCCCGTCCAGCAGGAGCCGCCCAACCGCGATGCATCCCTTCGCCATCCCCGAGGCCATCGCCGCCCGCGTCGCCGCGCGCTGCGGCACGCCGCACCCCTTCGCCGCGCTCGACCCCCGCCGCACCGCGCTCGTCGTCATCGACATGCAGAACGGCTTCATGCGCCAGGACGTGGCGCATGCCTGGTGCCCCATGGCCGAGCATGTCGTGCCCGCCATCAACCGGCTCGCCGCCGCCCTGCGGGAGGCCGGCGGCGCCGTGTTCTGGATCCAGAACACCTTCGACGCCTCCTGCGAGACCGAGTGGTCGGTCATGCAGGCCATGGCCACGCCCGCGGCCAATGCGCGCCGCGCCGCGTCGATGAGCGAGGGCGCCGTCGGCCACCAGCTCTGGCCCGGCCTCGATGTCCGCGTCGGCGACCAGGTGGTGCGCAAGAAGCGCTACAGCGCCTTCATCCAGGGCAGCTCCGAGCTGCCGGCCATCCTGCGCGCGCGGGGGCTCGACACCGTGCTGATCACGGGGACCGTCACCAATGTCTGCTGCGAGAGCAGCGCGCGCGACGCGATGATGCTGAACTTCCGCACCGTCATGGTCAGCGACGGCTGCGCCGCCGTGACGGACGAGGAGCACGCCGCCTCCCTCATCGCCTTTCACCTGCAGTTCGGCGACGTGCTGACGGTGGAGGAATGCATCGCCGGCTTCGCCGCCGCCGCGCAGAAGGCCGCCGCCGAATGAGCGCCCCGTCCGCACACCGGCCGAAGCCCAAGGTCGCCTTCATCGGCACGGGCGGCACCATCGCCTCGGTCGGCCGCACGCCCCTCGACATCCAGGACTACGCCGTCGCCGGGCAGATGCTGCACGCCGAGGACCTGCTCGCGCGCTTCCCCGAGGCGCAGATGGTCGCCGACGTCTTCCCCGTCCGCTTCCGCGCCGTGCCCTCCACCGCCATCGCCTGGGCCGAGTGGAAGGAACTGCTCCTGCTCTGCGACCGGCTCTGCGCCGAGCATCCCGACCTCGCCGGCATCGTCATCGGCCACGGCACGGCCAGCCTGGAGGAGACCGCCTATTTCCTCTCGCTGACGCTGAAGGTGCCGGTGCCCGTCGTCGTGGTCGGCGCGCAGCGCCCGGCCTCGGCGCTCTCGACCGATGCGGGCATGAACATCGTCAACGCCGTGCGCGTCGCCGCCAGCGCCGAGGCGCGCGGCCTCGGCGCGCTGGTGCTGCTGAACGACGAGATCCATGCCGCGCGCGACGTGACCAAGACCTCCACCGGCCGGCTGCAGACCTTCCGCGCCGCGGATTTCGGCTGCCTCGGCCATGCCGATGGCGACCGGCTCGCCTGGTACCGCCGCCCGCTGCGCCGCACCGCGCCGGCGACGGAGTTCGAGGTGCGCGGCCTCGACGCCCTGCCGCGCGTCGACATCGCCTATTGCTACGCCGGCGCCGACGGCGCGGCGATCGAGGCCTTCCGCGCCGCCGGCGCGCAGGGCATCGTCGTCGCCGCCTTCGCGCCCGGCTTCGTCACCCCGGCGATGGCCGAGGCGGTGCAGGAAGCGACCGCCGCCGGCGTCGCGGTGCTGATGTCCACCCGCGCCGGCTCGGGCCGCGCCTTCCCCACCACGCGCGTGCTCGAGGCGGGCTGCATCCCGGCCGACAACCTCACGCCGCAGAAGGCCCGCCTCCTGCTCAGCCTGGCGCTGACGGTGACGCGGGATCGCGCCGAGATCGCGCGGATGCTGGCGGAATACTGAGGCGTGCCGCGCGACCCCTCCGGCATCGTCGCCTGAACCCGGGCCGGGATGAAGTTCCTCCACGCCGCGGACATCCACCTCGACAGCCCGCTCGCCGGCCTCGCCGCGCGGGCGGAGCTGCCGGGGGATCTGATCAAGGATGCGACGCGGCGGGCCTTCGCGGCGATGGTCGACCTCGCCATCGCCGAGGACGTCGCCTTCGTCGTCATCGCCGGCGATCTCTACGACGGCGACTGGAAGGATTTCTCGACCGGCCTCTTCTTCGCCGAGCAGATGCAGCGCCTCGGCCGCCCCTGCTTCCTGCTGCGCGGCAACCATGATGCGAAGTCGGTGATCAGCCGCGGGCTGCGCCCGCCGCCCAATGTCCGCGAGTTCTCCGCCCGCGCCTGCCAGACCCATGCGCTCGCCGAGCTCGGCGTGGCGCTGCACGGCCATTCCTTCCCCAACCGCGCCGTGCCCGAGGACCTCTCCGCCGGCTATCCGGACCCGCTGCCCGGCCTGCTGAACATCGGCGTGCTGCACAGCTCGGCCGAGGATCCGGGCGAGCACGAGACCTATGCCCCCTGCCGCGTCCCCGACCTCGTGCTGAAGGGCTACGACTACTGGGCGCTCGGCCATGTCCACCAGCGCCGCGTGCTGGCCGAGCGGCCCTGGGTGGTGTTTCCCGGCAACCTGCAGGGCCGCCACGCGCGGGAGACGGGGGCGAAGGGCTGCACCCTCGTCACCGTGGAGGAGGGGCGCATCGCCGCGGTCGAGCACCGCGCCTGCGACGTGCTGCGCTGGGCGGCGATCGGCGTCGATGCCACGGGCGCCGATGCCGCCACGCTGACCGGGCGCCTCGCCGCCTCCGTCGAGGCGGCGCTGGCCGAGGCCGAGGGGCGCCCGCTGCTGGCCCGCGTCACCGTCAGCGGCGCCACGGCGCTGCACGGCACGCTGCTCGGCGATGTCGAGCATCTCGCCGCCGAGTGCCGCAACGCCGCGCTGGCCGCCGGCGGCGCGCTCTGGGTCGAGCAGCTGCGGGTGCGCACCCATCCGCCGGCGGCGGCAGGCGCCGATCCCGGCCTCGCGCCGCTGCGCGCCGCCTTCGCCGCTGGCCTCGACGACCCCGCGCTGGTGGCCGGGCTGCTGCAGGAGCTGGCTGCGCTGCGGGGGAAGCTGCCCGCCGCCGCGCGCGACGGCCTCGCCCTGCCCGAGGACGCGGCCGGGCTGCGCGCCCTGGCCGAGGATGCCTGGGAGGTCGCCGCCGCCGCCATCCTCGCGGCGGAGCGCGCGTGAGGATCCTGCGCCTCGACCTGCTGCGCTACGGCCACCTGGCCGATGTCGCGCTCGACTTCCCGCGGGCGGCGGCGCTGCATGTCGTCCTCGGCCCGAACGAGGCGGGGAAGTCCACCGCGCTGGAGGCGATCGGCGACGCGCTCTTCGGCATCCCCGAGCGCAGCGAGCGCGGCTTCCTGCACGGCAACCCGCGCCTGCGCATCGGCATCACGCTCGAGGCGCGGGACGGCGCGCGCGCCGCCTTCCTCCGCCGCAAAGGCCGGCAGGACACGCTGCGCGACGCCGAGGACGCGCCGGTGCCGGAGCAGGCGCTGCGCCGCTTCCTCGGCGGCGCCACGCGCGCGCTGTTCGAGCGCGGCTTCGGCCTCGACGGCGCTCGGCTGCGCGAGGGCGGGCGGGAGCTGCTGCGCAGCGGCGGCGAGACCGGGGAGAGCCTGCTGGCCGGCATGGGGCTGCTGCATCTGCGCGCCGCGCTCGACCGCCTCGAGGAGGAGGCCAAGGCTCTGCACGGCGATGGCCGCGGCCGCCGCCGCTTCGCCGCCGCCCTCGCCGCCTGGCAGGACTCCCGCCGCGCCGCCGAGGATGCCGCGGTGAAGCCGCGCGACTGGGAGGAGGCCGAGGCCGCCGAGGCCGCGCTGCGCGCCGCGCTCGCGGCGGCGCACCGCAGCGCCCGCGACCTCGCCGCCGAGGCCAGCCGCCTGCAGCGCCTGCGCCGCGTCCGCTCCCGCCTGGCCGAGCTCGACCAGGCCCGCGCCGAGCATGCCGGCCTGGCCGATGCGCCACGCCTGCCGGCCGACGCCGAGGCGCGGCTGCGCGGGGCCGAGGAGACGCTGCGTGCCGCCCGCCAGGATGCCGGGCGCGAGGCCGAGGCCGCGCGGCACCTCGCTGCCGAGCAGGCGGGGCTGGTGCAGGACGGCGCCGTGTTCGCCCTGCAGGACGCGATCGATGCGCTGGCCGCGCGGCTGCCCGTGGTGGTGCAGGCCGAGCAGGACCTGCCGGCGGTGCGCGCCGCCATCGCCCGCCACCGCGCCGCGGTGGAGG
>CAYNYQ010000283.1:0-6667 GCA_964401305.1 uncultured Acetobacteraceae bacterium
TCAGGTAGGCGATGATCAGGATGATGTACTGCGCGACCTGGGTCCAGGTGACCGCCCGCATGCCGCCCAGCATGGAGCAGACCAGGATGCCGGCGAGGCCGAGGAACACCGCGACGGTGAAGGAGACGTCGAGGAAGCGCTGGGTGATGATGCCGACGCCGACGATCTGCGCCACGACGTAGACGAAGCTCGCCGTCAGCAGCACGATGACGCCGATCGAGCGGGCCAGGTTGCCGCCGTAGCGCGCGCCGAGGAAGTCCGGCACCGTGTACTGGCCGAACTTGCGCAGGTAGGGCGCGAGCAGGATCGCCACCAGCATGTAGCCGCCGGTCCAGCCGAGGATGAAGGCGAGGCCGCCATAGCCGAGCGCAAAGAGGCTGCCGGCCATGCCGATGAAGCTCGCCGCCGACATCCAGTCCGAGCCGGTCGCCATGCCGTTGTAGAGTGCGGGCACGCGCCGCCCGGCGACGTAGTATTCGGCGACGGCCGCGGTGCGGCTGATGATGCCGATATAGGCGTAGACGCCGATCGTCAGGAAGACGAAGAGGTAGCCGATGATGCGGTCCGGCACGCCCATCTGCTCGAGGATGGCGAGCAGGACCACGAAGACGGCGAAGCCGCCGGTATATCCGGCGTAGATCTTGCCGAGGCTGGCGATGAAGGGATCCTTGGTCCCGGTGCTGGCGGACATGGGATCAGTCCTCCTGCACGCCGAATTCCTCGTCGATCTGGTTCTGGCGGCGGGCGAACCAGAACAGGCCGACGACGAAGATGATCAGGCTGCCCTGCGCGGCGAACCAGAAGCCGAGCGGGAAGCCGAGGACGTGGATGCCGTTGATCGCCGGGGCGAAGGCATGCACGACGAAGCCGGCGAAGAACCAGATCGCCAGGACCGTCCACATCAGGGACGAGGTCTTCTTCCAGTACGCCTGCCCCGTGGCGGCGTCGATCGGCGGCGCTGTCGCCCCCGTCGGTTGCTTGCCCGATTCGGCCAACGGCATGTGACGTCGTCTCCCTGTTGCAGTCCGGCCCGGCGCGGCTTCGCGGGCCTTGGGTAGTCTTCGGTCCCCGGGTATTCGACCGCGTCGATCCCGGGTAAACGAACCGCAAGGTTCGCGGGCGGCTATCACGCCGCTACCACGCCCGCAATATTCTTGGTTGGGGGCGGCGCGGTCGAGTGGAATCGTACCAGGGAGGTGCGCCTGACCAGTCTTCTGGCCCGTCTCCTCGGACGGAACCGATCGGATGATCCGGGCGCCTTCGGCCGCTTCCTGCAGGCGCAGGCGGCCTTTGTCGCACAGAAGACGGTTCTGGATTACTGCCGGGTCAAGGCCGGACGCTCCGAGGCGAGGATGTTCGCCGACGCCGACTTCCAGGCCGCGCTCCGGCATTGCCGCTGGCAGGTCTATCTCTCCGCCCTCTCCGACCTGGCGGCGGTGGCCGAGGCCTGGCTCCGCCCGGCCCTCCCGCCGGGGCGGGAGGCGGCTCTGGCCACCGGCCTGGTCCGGCTCCATGCCGCGTCCCTGGCCGCCGAACCGCCCCCAGCGGAGGAGGCCGCCGCCGCCACCGCCATGGCCGCGGCCCTGACCGGCCACCTCGCCGGCCTGCAGCTGGCGCCGCCCAGGCCTGCGAATCTGCTGCCGCTGCTGGCGGAGGCGCCGCTCTTCGCCACCCTGCCGATCCACCCCGACCAGCGCCGGGGCGAGGAGCCGGCGATCCGCGGCGCGCTGCGCTTCCACGTCGTCTCCACCCAGCAGGAGATGGAGCGGCGCTTCGACCCCCGGTCCCTGGCGGCGCGCCTCGCCGCGGCGGGGGACGCCGCGTGACGGCGGCCGACGCCGGATCGCGCCCCATGACGCGGACCGAGCGCAAGGTCATCCTCGCCTCGGCCGCGGGCACCGTCTTCGAGTGGTACGACTTCTATCTCTACGGCGCGCTGGCGGCGACCATCGGCGCCACCTTCTTCAGCCAGTCGCCCGAGGGCACCCAGACCCTCTTCGCCCTGCTCGCCTTCGCCTCCGGCTTCCTGGTGCGGCCCGTGGGCGCCCTGGTCTTCGGCCGGCTCGGCGACCTGGTGGGGCGGAAATACGCCTTTCTCCTCAGCATCCTGATCATGGGCGCCGCCACCTTCCTGCTCGGGCTGCTGCCCACGGCCGAGACCATCGGCATCGCCGCGCCGGTCCTGCTGGTGGCGCTGCGCCTGGCGCAGGGCCTCGCGCTGGGTGGCGAGTATGGCGGCGCCATCACCTATGTCGCGGAGCATGCGCCGCAGGGCCGGCGCGGCACCTACACGGCCTTCATCCAGCTCACCGCCACCGGCGGGCTGCTGATGGCGCTGCTGGTCATCCTCGGCACCCGCGCCGCGCTCGGCGAGGCGGCCTTCGAGGCCTGGGGCTGGCGCATCCCCTTCCTGCTCTCCGTCCTGCTCCTCGGCATCTCCCTCTGGATCCGGCTGCAGCTCGAGGAGAGCCCGGCCTTCCGCCGCATGAAGCAGGCGGGCACGCATTCCCGCGCGCCAATCGCCGAGGCCTTCGGCCAGTGGCGCAACCTCCGCGTGGCGCTGGTCGCGCTGTTCGGCCTGGTCGCGGGCCAGGCGGTGGTCTGGTACACGGGGCAGTTCTATACGCTGTTCTTCCTGGGTTCCGTGCTCGGGGTCGATGCCACCACCACCGCGCTGCTCGTCGCCTGGTCGCTGGCGCTGGGCGCAGGCGGGTTCCTGCTGTTCGGCTGGCTCTCCGACCGGATGGGACGGAAACCGATCATCCTCGCCGGCTGCGCCCTCGCCGCGCTTGGCTACCTCCCGCTATTCCAGGCGATGGGCGCCGTCGGCAACCCGGCGCTGCACCAGGCCCAGCGGACAATTCCGGTCGTCCTGGCCGTCGATCCGGGCACCTGCGGCTCCCTCTTCGACCCCACGACCACGCGCCGGCCCAGCCGCCCCTGCGACATCGCGCGGGCGGCACTGACCAGTGCCTCGGTCGCCTTCCGGATGGAGCGGACGCCGCCGAGCGGGGGCATAGCCCTTGTGCGCATCGGCGACGGGATGCCGATCGCCGTCGATGCGCCGGACTTCGCTGCCACGCTGCGCGTCGCGCTGGATGCCGTGGGCTACCCTCAGCCGGCCAACGCCTCGACCGTGCGAATGGCGCACCCCTTCGACATCTTCCGCGCCCAGACGGCGACACTGGTCGGCATCCTGACCCTGCTCGTGCTGACGGTGACCATGGTCTACGGCCCCATGGCAGCAGCGCTTGTGGAGCTCTTCCCCACGCGGATCCGCTACAGCGGCGTTTCGCTGCCCTATCACGTGGGGAATGGCTGGTTCGGCGGACTGCTGCCGGCAACGAGCCTCGCCCTGATCGCGGCTACGGGCGACATGCATGCGGGCCTCTCGTACCCGATCGCGGTGGCGGCCGGGACGGTCCTGGTAGGCGCCGCGCTGGTGCCGGAGACGCGCGGCCGCGACATCTTCGCCGCGGACCGTGCCCCGCCGGGGGAGCGGATCGGCTGATCCCGGGCACAGGAGGTTTCCCCTGCATGGTCCTAGGCCACCGTGCGGGTCACATCCGGGACACCCGGCCCCGCGGACTACAGGGCGGAACGCGGGCTGGCCATCAGGGACGCACATCCTTGCGCCGGCGCAAGGCCGACGGCCGCCGCGTACCGTAGCCTCCCTGCGGCACAGCGACGCCGGGGCAACCGCCCGCCCCCGGGCCGGGCGGCATGGGCCGGGTGCAGGCGCGGTCGGCGCTTCGCCTGCCGCGACGACGCGACCGGGAAAGATGCGAAATTGCCGCCTCCCCCCTCTCCCACGACGCTATTGCTCGGCAGCGTGGCCGGCGCCATGGCGCCACCGCCGCCCCTTCTGCCCGCCGACCGGGCCACGCTGGGCGAGGCGGTCGCCACGCTCGGAGCAGCGCGCTGCTCCGCCATGCTGGCGGTGGATGGGTCGGGCCGCCCCGTCGGCATCCTGACCGAGCAGGATGTCGCTCGCCGTATCGCCTTCCGCCTGCCACCCGAGACGCCGCTCGCGGCCGCGATGACGGCGCCCGTGATCGTCTGCGGAATCGAGGACGGGCTGTGGCGCGCGGTCGCCTTGATGCGCAGCCACCACCTGCGCCACCTGCCCGTGCTCGCGCCCGATGGCCGTTGCGTCGGCCTGCTGCATCGCGCCGAGACGGTGGCCGCCGCCTCGGGCCGACTGCTCGGACACCTCGATGCGCTGGGGGCGGCGGAGGACGCCGCGGTGAAGCGGGCCCAGGCCGGCGTCGCAGGCGCATTGCTTGCCGAGGGTGTGCCGGCGACGGACGTCATCGCGCTGGTGAACGAGGTGAACCTGGACCTGCACCGCCGCGTCGCTGCCCGCGCCCTCGAGGCGCAGGCCGAGCCGCCGCCGGTGCCCTTCACCCTGCTGGTCATGGGCAGCATCGGCCGCGGCGAGAGCCTGCTGCGGCCCGACCAGGACAATGGCATGATCCTCGGCGACTATCCCGATGCCGAGCACGAGGGCGTCGATGCCTGGTTCCGCGCCTATGCCGAGGCGTTGAACCATGGGCTCGACCTCGCCGGTTTCCCGCTCTGCACCGGCGGCGTCATGGCCCGCAATCCGTTGTGGCGAAAGCGCCTGGCGCAATGGGAGGCGCAACTCGCTCTCTGGGCCCGGAGGCGCAGCGGCGCGGCCCTGCTCCTCGCCGATATCGCCTGCGACGTCCGCGCCGCCGCCGAGATCGTGCCGCAGGATGGGACCGTGCGGCTGCTGCCGGCCGGCGCGGGGCCGGAGGCGCCGGCGGCCCGGCTTCGCGCCACGCTGACCGGCATGCTGGCCAGTACGCCGGCCCTGCTTGCGGCGCTGGCGCGGCAGGATCAGTCACTACGGGTCGGCCTCACTTTCTGGGGCGGCTTCGCCGACGACGAGCCGGGGCCCGGCCAGCGCACCGACCTGAAGCTGCACGGCCTGATGCCGCTGGTGTCCGCTGCCCGGCTCGCCGCCCTGCAGCGCGGCGCGGCCGCGACGGGCACGCAGGCCCGGCTCGACGCGCTGGCCGCCAGTGGCGCGATCTCAGCAAGCGAGGCGCAGCGGCTGCGCGCCGCCTTCTCCGTGCTTCTCGGTTCCGTGCTGCGCCAGCAACTCGATGACGCGGCTGCGGGTGAGCCCCCAGGCACCCTGGTCGATACGGGGGCGCTGGGTCGGGCCGAGCGCGCCGCGCTGCGCGATGCCCTCCGCGCGGTCCGCAGCTTCGCCCAGGGCACCTTCGCAAGCATCGCCGGGCAACTCTGGTAGGCGCGGGTCCTGCTTACTGGGCGCCCCGATCCAGCCCTCCGCACCGTTCGCCACTTCGGCTGTCGGATCGTGTCAGAACCGCTCCATCTGCTCCAGCATGGCGCGTTCCATCCCGGCGCGGCGCGCGAATTCCGCGGGCGAGGCGACGCCGCGGCGCTGCGCTCGGTCCAGCAGGCGCTGCCACAGCTGTGCGGTGGCGCTCGCGTCGGAAAGCGCGTCGTGGCGCTGTGCCGGCGCCGCGACACCGTGGCGGGCGCAGGCGACGTCGAGCGAGTGGTCGTCCACGGCGGGATCAAGCCAGCGCGCGGCAAGCAGGCTGCACAGCACCGGCGTCAGGATCGGCGGTGCGGCGTCGCGCAGCTCGGCCATGTAGAGCGCAGTGCGGTCGAAGGCGGCGTTGTGCGCCACCAGCAGCCGTGCCCCGCGGCAGAAGGCGCGGAACCGCTCGACCGCCTCGGCGACGCGCGGCGCGCCCGTCACGTCAGCATCGGCAATGCCGTGGTGGCGGCTCGCGGTCACGGGAATGCGGCGGCCGGGATTGGCAAACGTGAGAAAGCTGTCGCCGATCACGCCGTCCTCGATCGCCACCGCCCCGATTGCCACGATGGCGTCGCCGCGGCTAGGGCGGAGCCCGGTGGTCTCGAGGTCGAAGACGACATGGCGGCCGAGATCCAGGGCGCCCTCCGGCGGGCGCGCCTGGTCCTGGGCGCGGTGGCGCAATACCTCCTGCGGCGGCGGGCCTCGCAGGGCGGCACCGAGGATGCGGCGGACCATGCCGAGTGCCATGCCGCGCTATCCTCCCGTTGGCGGCGGGCCGGCGCCGAGGCCGCGCTCGCGCCGGATGCGAGTCCCGCGCGCCTTCATGTCGCGCAGGGCGAGATAGGCCATGGCGGCCATCAGCGCGTCGTTCAGCGCGTCGTGCTGCGCCAGCATCGGGATGCCAAGGTCGGCCAGCATGGCAGCGAAGCGAAGGTCGAAGACCGTGCCGGGCGGTGCATCGCCGTATTTCCGGTCGAAGTAGAGCGCAGAGACCTCGACCTGAGGGTTGGGCAACTTCACCTGCAGCAGATCCTTGGCCGCCTTGTCCAGCATGCGGACGTCGAAGTCGATGTAGTAGCCGACCAAAGGCCGCCCGCCGATGAAGTGCAGCAGGTCGGGCAGCACCTCGCGCATCGGGCGGGCGTCGGCGACGTCGGCGCGGCGGATGCGGTGTACCTTGATCGATTCGGCGCCGGCCTCGGATGCTTCGGGTCGCACCAGGGCCTGGAAGCGCTCGGAGAGCAGGATGCGGTTGCCGCGGATGCGCACGGCCGCGACGGCGAGGATGTCGTCCACCGCCGGGTCGAGGCCGGTGGTCTCGCAGTCGAGCGAGACGGCCTCGTCCTC
>CAYNYQ010000284.1:0-6661 GCA_964401305.1 uncultured Acetobacteraceae bacterium
GGGCCCGGCGCCGGTGCCGGACGAGGCGCTGGGCGCACCCCCCGTCCAGCCGCCGGCGCCGCCGCGGCCGCCGCGCCAGCCCCGGCCGATCGAGCCGCCCTTGCCGCGCCTCGGCGATGCGCCGCCGCAGGGGCGCACGACGCTGATCCTCGCCTGGGTGGCCTCGCTGCTGTTCATGCTGGGCACCCTGGCGGCGCTGCTGCTGTTGCGCGCCGAGCTCGCCGAGGCCTGGCCGCCGCTGGAGCGGCTGTACCAGGCGCTCGGCCTGGGCACGCGGGAATGACTCGCCGCGCCGACGATCAGCCGGCGGTGTCGGCCTTCAGCACCTCGCCCGCGAGGTAGAGGCTGCCGCAGACCAGCACCCGCGCCGGCGGCCCGCCTGCGGCACCGAGCGCGGCGAGGGCGGCGCCGACGGCCGGCCCCGGTCGCGCCACGCCGCCGCTGGCGGCGATGATCGCCTCCACCGGCATGGCCAGGTGCTGGCCGGGCTCGGCCACGGCGTGGAGGCTGGCGGCGTGGTCCAGCAGCGGCCGCAGGAAGCCCTCCGCCCCCTTGCCCTGCTTCATGCCGATGACGAGGTGCAGCGGCCGGTCGGTCCAGGCGGCGGCGATGTGCGCGGCCAGCGCCTCGCCCGCCGCCGGGTTGTGGCCGCCATCGAGCCAGAGCTCCCACCCCGCCGGCAGCAGCGCGGCGAGCCGGCCGCTGAGCCGCTGCAGCCGCGCCGGCCATTCGGCGCGGGCGATGCCCTCGGCGACGGCGCGCGGGGTAAGCCAGGACGGGTTCCAGGCCCGCAGCGCGGCGAGGGCGATGCCGGCATTGTCGGCCTGGTGCGGCCCCGCCAGGCCGGGCGGCGGCAGGTCCAGCGTGCCGGCGGCATCGGCGTAGCGGAGCCCGCCGCCGCGCAGCGGTTCGACCTGCCAGTCGCGCCCGCGGGCCAGCAAGGGCGCGCCGGCCCCTGTCGCGGCGGCCTCGATCGCGGCCAGCGCCTCGGCACCCTGGGCGCCGGTGGCGCAGGGCGTGCCCGGCTTGATGATCCCGGCCTTCTCGAAGGCGATTTTCCCCGGCGTGTCGCCGAGGAAATCCATGTGGTCCATGCCGATGGCGGTGATCGCCGTCGCCGCCGGGCGGTCGACCACGTTGGTCGCGTCGAGCCGCCCGCCGAGGCCCACCTCCAGCACCAGCAGGTCGGCCGGGACGGTGGCGAAGAGCTGGAAGGCGACGGCCGTGGTGATCTCGAAGACGGTGATCGGCGCGCCGCCGTTGGCGTGCTCCACCTGTTCGAGCGCCGCGGCCAGCGCGTCCTCCTCCACCAGCTGGCCGGCGAGGCGGATGCGCTCGTGGAAGCGCACGAGATGCGGCGAAGTGTAGACGTGCACGCGCAGCCCGGCGGCTGCCGCGATGGCGCGCAGGAAGGCGCAGGTGCTGCCCTTGCCGTTGGTGCCCGCGACATGCACCACCGGCGGCAGCCGCCGTTCCGGGTTGCCCAGCGCATCCAGGCAGCGCCGCATCCGGCCGAGGCTGAGGTCGATCAGCTTCGGATGCAGCGCGTGCAGCCGGTCGATGATCGCTTCGCTGCGCGGCATGGCGTGGGACCGGGGCGCGGGACCGGGGCGCGGCCCGGTCAGCCGGCCGGGGCGGTGGCGGCGGGTGCCGGCGTCGCGGCCTCGGGCGCCGGCAGGGCGGGCGGCGCGATCGCCTCCTCCGGCAGGTCCCCGGGCTCCTCCGGCACGATCTCGGGTACGCGCAGCAGGCCGATCAGGCGGGCGAGGACGCCGCGCATCTCCGGCCGCTTCACCACCATGTCGAGGATGCCGTGCTCCAGCAGGTACTCGGCGCGCTGGAAGCCCTCGGGCAGCTTCTCCCGCACGGTCTGCTCGATGACGCGGGCGCCGGCGAAGCCGATCAGCGCGCCCGGCTCGGCGATCTGGATGTCGCCGAGCATGGCGAAGCTTGCCGTCACGCCGCCCGTGGTGGGATCGCAGAGCACGGTCACGAAGGGCAGGCCGGCCTCCTTCACCATGCGCGTGGCGATGACGGTGCGCGGCATCTGCATCAGCGACACCGCGCCCTCCTGCATACGCGCGCCGCCCGAGGCGGTGAAGACGATCAGCGGCGCATCCTGCAGCACGGCGAGCTTGGCGGCGGAGACGATCGCCTCGCCCACGCCGGCGCCCATCGAGCCGCCGAGGAAGGCGAATTCGAAGGCGGCGCAGACGGCGCGGTGGCCCTCGATGGTGCCGTGCGCGACGATGACGGCGTCCTCCTGCCCGGACTTGGCCTGCGCCTCCTTCAGGCGGTCGGCGTAGCGGCGCTGGTCACGGAAGCGCAGCGGGTCGGGCGGGGCCTTCGGCAGCTCGATCCGCTGCCAGCCGGCATCGAGCGTGTAGTCGAGCCGCTGCCGCGCGCCGATGCGCCAGTGGTGGCCGCAATTGGGGCAGACATGCATCGCCCGCTCGAGGTCGCGGTGGAAGACCATCTGCTCGCAGGCCGGGCACTTGTGCCAGAGGTTGTCCGGCACCTCGCGCGAGGCGCCGAACAGCGTCTTGATCTTGGGCAGCGCCCATTCGCTGATCCAGTTCATGGGGCGATCAGCTCCAGCCGAGGGAAGTAGGTGCGGTAGCGCGTGCCGTCGCGGGTCAGCAGGCGATAGCCCGCCAAGGCGGCATGCGCGCCGATGAAGAAATCCGGCAGCGGGGAGCGACGCGCCCCGCCGGCGCGGCGATAGGCGAGGAAGGCCTTGCCGGCAAGGAAGGCGGCCTCCCAGGGCAGGGGATCGCGGTGGAAGATCTCCCGCGGCAAGGCGCGCTCCAGTGCCTCGACCGACGAGTACCCGGTGGACACCTCGGCGTAGATCAAGGGATTGATCAGCACGCGGCCTTCCTGCCGGGCCGCGGTGATCGCGGCGGCCGACCAGTCGAACCAGGCGGGATCCGAGGTCAGCACGTCGAGCAGGACGTTGCTGTCGATCAGAGTGCCGCTCACTCGCCGCGGGTCAGCGCCATGATCTCGTCGGTCGTCATCCTGACGTCCGCCGTGCCACGCATGCGGCTGATCACGGGATCGCACCGGTCGGCGGCGCGCGCGCCCGCGGCGGCAGGGCGCAGCGTGACCACGCCGTTCTCGATGGCGAACTCGACCTCGGTCATCGGCAGCAACCCGGCCTGCTCGCGGATGTGCTGCGGGATGGTGACCTGGCCCCTGGCGGTGATGCGCATGGCACTCCTGCTCCAGTGCGCAAGGATATGCAGCCCATGCGCCGCGTTCAACCGCCGTGCACCGCCTCGGCGAGGGCGCGGACCTGGTCGAGCACCTGGCGCACGGTGTCGGGCCGCGCCCGCCCCTGCTCGTCCAGCGAGGCGCCCAGCGTGTCGACCAGCGCCGTGCCCACCACCGCGCCATCGGCGATGCGCGCCGCCGTGGCGGCCTGGGCGGGGGTGCGGATGCCGAAGCCGATGCAGACCGGCAGCGCGGTATGCGCGCGGATGCGCGGGATCGCCGCCGCGAGGTCCTCGGCGGTCGCGCTGCGCGTCCCGGTGATGCCGGTGATCGAGACGTAGTAGACGAAGCCCGAGGTGGCGGCGAGGACGCGCGGCAGCCGCGCATCATCCGTGGTCGGCGCGACCAGGCGGATCAGGTCGAGGCCCTGTTCCTTCGCGTGCGGCTCGATCTCGTCCGCCTCCTCGGGCGGCACGTCGACCAGGATCAGCCCGTCCACGCCGGAGGCGGCGGCATCGGTGCAGAAGCGCGCGACGCCATAGGCGAGGACCGGGTTGTAGTAGCCCATCAGCACCACGGGCGTCGTCGCATCCTGCTTGCGGAGGTCGCGCACCATGGCGAGCACGCGCGACAGCGTCGCCCCCGCCTTCAGCGCGCGCAGCGCCGCCTTCTGGATGGAGGGGCCGTCCGCCATCGGGTCGGTGAAGGGCATGCCGAGCTCGATCACGTCGGCGCCGGCGCCGGGCAGGCCGCGCAGGATGGCGAGCGAGGTCGCGGGATCGGGGTCGTAGGCCTGCAGGTACGTGACGAGTGCGCTGCGGCCCTCCTGCCGGAGGCGCGCGAAGCGGTCGGCGATGCGGGTCATTGGTGTGCCCTCAGACGCCGGGCGCGACCTCCGGTCGCTTGGCTTTCGGCGCACTGGCGCCGGCGCCCGTTCGGGCGCTCGCCCTGCTGTGCAGGGCGCCTGCGTGGTGCGGACCCTGCGCGCATCACATCGAGACTCCCAAATGCTTCGCCACGGTGAAGATGTCCTTGTCGCCGCGGCCGCAGAGATTCATCAGCAGCAGGTGGTTGGCCGGCATGGAGGGCGCCATGCGGATCACCGCCGCCAGCGCATGCGCCGGCTCGAGCGCGGGGATGATGCCCTCGAGCTTCGAGCAGAGCTGGAAGGCGGCCAGCGCCTCGTCGTCGGTGGCGCCGACATAGGTCACGCGCCCGCTCTCGTGCAGCCAGGAATGCTCCGGCCCGACGCCGGGGTAGTCGAGGCCGGCGCTGATCGAATGCGCCTCCTGCACCTGGCCGTCGGCATCCTGCAGCAGGTACATGCGGTTGCCGTGCAGCACGCCGGGGCGGCCCTTCTCGAGGCTGGCCGCGTGTTCCTCGGTGTGCAGGCCGCGCCCCGCCGCCTCGACGCCGACCATCTGCACCGCGGGCTCGTCGAGGAAGGGGTAGAACAGGCCCATGGCGTTCGAGCCGCCGCCGATCGCGGCGAAGAGGGAATCCGGCAGCCTCCCCTCGGCCGCCAGCATCTGCTCGCGCGCCTCGGCGCCGATCACGCTCTGGAAGTCGCGCACCATCATCGGGTAGGGGTGCGGGCCTGCGACCGTGCCGATGCAGTAGTAGGTGTCGTGGACATTGGCGACCCAGTAGCGCAGCGCCTCGTTCATCGCGTCCTTCAGCGTCGCCGCGCCGGAGGTGACGGGCCGCACCTCGGCGCCGAGCAGCTTCATGCGGAAGACGTTGGGCTGCTGCCGCTCGACATCGGTCGCCCCCATGAAGACCGTGCAGGGCAGGTCGAAGAGCGCGCAGGCGGTCGCGGTGGCGACGCCGTGCTGGCCCGCGCCGGTCTCGGCGATGATGCGGGTCTTGCCCATGCGCTTGGCCAGCAGGATCTGGCCGAGCACGGCGTTGATCTTGTGCGCGCCGGTGTGGTTCAGCTCGTCGCGCTTGAAGTAGACCTTGGCGCCATGGCCGGGCGCGGCGCGGGCGCGCAGATGCGCCGTCAGCCGCTCGGCGTGCCAGAGCGGGCTCGGGCGGCCGACGTAGTGCGTCAGCAGCCGGCGCCATTCCGCATCGAAGGCCGGGTCGCGTTTGGCGGATTCGTAGGCGCGCTCGACCTCGAGGATCAGCGGCATCAGCGTCTCGGCGACGAAGCGGCCGCCGAATTGGCCGAAGCGCCCGCGCCCGTCGGGGCCCTGGCGGAAGGAATTCGGCGGGACGAGGGTGGGGGCGTTCACTGGCGCGGCATTCCCGGGTGCATCGGGCCGTCACATAGCCCCTGGGGCGGGGGGCGGGTAGGGGCGCCCCGGCGGGCGCGGCTCAGGCGCCGCGGATCACGGCCCGGCGCCGCGCGCCGTGGATCGTTTACCCGCGCCGCGCCGCGGATCCCTCACCCGCGCCGCGCCGCGGATCCCTCACCCGCGCCGCGCCGCGGCGACGAAGGCGCGGATCAGCGCCGGGTCCTTCACCCCGCGCGCCCGCTCGACGCCGGAGGAGACATCGACCCCCGGCGCGCCACTCACCCGCAGCGCCTCGGCCACGTTGTCGGGATCGAGGCCGCCGGCCAGCAGCCAGGGGCGCGGCAGCGCCCGCCCCGCCGTCAGCCGCCAGTCGAAGGCCGCCGCATTGCCCCCGGGCAGCGTCGCGCCGGGCGGCGGGCGCGCATCCAGCAGGAAGCGGTCCACCACCGGCGCATAGGCCTCCACCGCCGCAAGATCCCCGGCGCTGGCGATGCCGAGCGCCTTCATCACCGGCAGGCCGAACCGGGCGCGGAGGGCGGCGCAGCGCGCCGGGTCCTCCTTGCCGTGCAGTTGCAGCAGGTCGAGCGGCAGCGCGGCCAGAACGGCGGCGATCGCCTCGTCGGTCGGGTCGACGAAGAGGCCGACGCGCAGCGGCCCGCCCGCATGCCGCGCCGAGAGCGCCGCCGCCCGCGCCGGGGTCAGCGCGCGCGGCGAGGCGGGGAAGAAGACCAGGCCCACCATGTCCGCCCCGGCCTCGACGCTGGCGTCGAAGGCGGCCTCGTCGTTCACGCCGCAGATCTTGACGGTCACGCTCATGCTGGCAGCGAGGCCGCGATCGCCGCCGCGGCGGCCACCGGGTCGGCGGCGCCGGTGATCGGCCGGCCGACGACGATCCAGTCCGCGCCGTCGGCCACCGCCTCGGCGGGCGTCGCGGTGCGGGCCTGGTCGCCGGCGGCGGCCCCCGCGGGGCGGATGCCGGGCACCACCAGCAGCGGCGCCGCGCCGAGGGCCTGGCGCAACGGCGCGACCTCCCGCGGCGAGCAGACCAGGCCATCGGCCCCGGCCGCCATCGCCAGCCGCCCGAGCCGGACCACCTGCGCCGCCGCCCCGCCCGCGACGCCGGCGGCGGCCAGCGCCGCCTCGTCGAGGCTGGTCAGCACCGTCACCGCCAGCAGGATCGGCCGCGCCGCGCCGCCCGCCGCCTC
>CAYNYQ010000285.1:0-6634 GCA_964401305.1 uncultured Acetobacteraceae bacterium
TCGCCGTCTCGTTGAGGTCGAAATAGGGCGGCGCGGTGTCGCAGGTGACCGCGAGACCCTCCGCCTTGGCGGCGCGGATCAGGTCGAGCGCGGCGGCGGTGCTGACATGGGCGAAATGCACGTGGCCGCCGGTGATGCGGGCCAGGGCGATGTCGCGGCTCACCATCATGGTCTCGGCCGCAGGCGGGATGCCGGGCAGGCCGAGCCGCGTCGCCAGCTCGCCTTCGGTCGCCGCGCCGCCGGCGGCCAGCGTCGGCTCCTCCGGGTGCTGGATCACCATGCTGCCGAACGCGCGGGCGTAGCTCAGCGCCAGGCGCATGGTGCGCGCGGCGGCGATGGCGCGGCGGCCATCGGTGAAGGCGATGGCGCCGGCCTCGCGCAGCAGGCCGTATTCGGCGATCTCGCGGCCCTCGCAGCCCTTGGTGGCGGCGCCGTAGGGCAGCAGGGAGACGCAGCCCGTCGCCTCGCCGCGGCGGAGGATGAACTGCACCAGCGCCGGGTCGTCGAGCGGCGGGTCGGTGTCGGGCAGGGCGCAGAGGGTGGTGATGCCGCCCGCGACGGCGGCCTCGGCGAGGGAGGCGATGGTCTCGCGGTACTCGGCACCGGGCTCGCCGGTGGCGGCGCGGAGGTCGACCAGGCCCGGGGCGAGGCAGGCGCCGGCGCAGTCGAGGGTGGTGGCGCCCTCGGGCGCGGTCAGGCCCGGGCCGAGATCGGCGATGGCGCCGTCCTGGACCAGCAGCCCGCCCGGCGCGTCGAGGACCGAGGCGGGGTCGAGCAGGCGCGCATTGGCGAGCAGGAGGGAGGGCGAGGCCATGGATGCGCTTATGGATCGGCTGGCCGAGTCCCGCCAGACGCCCGGCCGCCGTGCCAGACCCCGCGCAGCGCCACCAGGGCCGCGGCGGAAAGCGTCCAGGCGAGCCCGCGCGGGGAGACCCGGCTGCAGGCGCTGCCAGCGGCACTGGCAGGGATTCTCCGGGCCGGCGGATCGCCATCGACCGCGATCCGGTCGCCAGCTCGCGATGGCTGAGGATCGGACCAGCTGGTGCGCGGGCGCATGGCCCGTTCCGACCAGGCCTCGGCCGGTGCCTCTCCCTCGATCCGCGGCAGCACCGGAGAGCGGCACCCGCGGCCGGGCTCCCGCGCGCCCACGTCCGGCGCCGTGGCCGGGGCGGCCCTGCGATGCTGCACGATCACCGCATCGCCGCCACACACGCCCAGCCGCACCGCATGAGGGCCGGGGCGGAAAAGCCGCCGTCATGCATTCCGCCGCAGGTCCCGCGCCAGCACGTCCAGCACCGCCATCCGCACGGCGACGCCCATCTCCACCTGCTCGCCGATGACGCTCCGCTCCGGGTCGTCGGCGATGGCGCTGTCGATCTCGACGCCGCGGTTCATCGGACCGGGATGCATCACGATCGCATCGGGCTTGGCCCAGCCGAGCTTCTCGCGGTCGAGGCCGAAGAAGCGGAAGAACTCGCGCGAGGAGGGGACGAGGCCGCCCGACATCCGCTCCTTCTGCAGCCGCAGCATCATCACGACGTCGGCGCCGGCGAGGCCGCCGCGCATGTCGTGGTGCACCTCGACGCCGAGCCGCGGCACCTCGGCCGGCATCAGCGTCGGCGGGCCGACCACGCGCACGCGGGCACCCATCGTCGTCAGCAGGTGGATGTTCGAGCGCGCGACGCGGCTGTGCAGCACGTCGCCGCAGATGGCGACCACCAGCCCCTCCAGCCTGCCCTTGTGGCGGCGGATGGTCAGCGCATCGAGCAGCGCCTGGGTCGGGTGCTCATGCGTGCCGTCGCCGGCATTGATCACGCTGGCCGAGACCTTCTGGCTCAGCAGCGCCGGCGCGCCGGACTGGCCGTGGCGGATCACCAGCAGGTCGCAATGCATGGCGTTCAGCGTGCTGGCCGTGTCGATCAGCGTCTCGCCCTTGTTCACGCTGCTGGTCGAGACCGACATGTTGAGCACGTCGGCGCCGAGCCGCTTTCCGGCCAGTTCGAAGGAGGTCCGGGTGCGCGTGCTGTCCTCGAAGAAGAGGTTGATCAGGGTGCGCCCCTTCAGCAGGTCGCGCTGCGTCTTGCCCGACTTGTTCAGCAGCGCGTAGCTCTCGGCGAGCTCAAGCAGGGCGCCGATATGCGGCGGCTCCAGCCCCTCGATGGCCAGCAGGTGGCCCTGGGGGAGGATGGGGTAGGAGAAGGACATCCGGCGGCAATCCAGGGGCGGGGCGCGAGGCTATCCGCGCCGGCGCGGCGCGTCCAATCGCCCGGGCGGGCCGGCCGTCGCGGCCGCGTGGCCCCCGGCCCGGCGGCGCCGGATGTCGCCGGTCGTGCATTTGGCGGATGGCAGGACCGTCGCGGCGGCGTAGTGTTCCGCGTCCTGTTCCGGGCGCAAGCCCTTGCGGAGCTTGGCCGATGCCGCATGCCGCGCGTCTTCGTCGGTCGCTGCTGCCCCTGCTGGCGCTGGGCCTTTCCGCCTGCGGGGCCGGGCTGAGGGCGGGCCCGCCCTCGCCGCTGCCCGACCATGCGGCGGCGCTGGAGTCGCTGGCCGAGGCCTATCTGCCGACCCGGGTCGCGGCGTGCCTGGCCCAGCCCGTTCCCGCCCAGCGCGGCTGCCGCGACACCATCGGCTACGCGCTGATGGCGGCGATCGACCTGCGCTACCTGGAGTTCGAGGCGGAGTTCTTCGACCAGGCCCGCTATGCCGGCTTCTTCGCCACGCTGGTGACGCTCGGCCTGACCGGCGCGGGCAGCGTGGCGATGGGTCCGGGCACGGCGAACATCCTCTCGGCCATCGCCACCGGCGTCACCGGCGCGCGCGAGGCCTTCACCCGCGAGGTACTGGCCGAGCGCACGGCGGTGGCGCTGATGACGGCGATGCGGGGCGAGCGCGCGCGCATCGCGCTGCGCCTCCGCCAGGGGCTGAGCGGGCCGGCCGAGGCCTATCCGCTCGGCTGGGCGCTGTCGGATCTCTTCGCCTATTACCGCGCCGGCACCATCCCCGGCGCCCTCTCGACCGTGACGCGCGAGGTCGGCGCCAGCGCCGAGCGCGCGCAGGACAACCTGACGGTCCAGACGCTGACCGGCTTTTCCCCGGTGGACGTCGCGGCGAATCGCGCCGCCGCCTTCGGCCGGCCGGTCGCCCCGTCGGCCGGCCCGCCCCGGGTGGTGGCTCCGGGCGTGGCGCAGACCGCCAGCCGCGATTCGCTGCGCCGCTTCATGGGCCTCGACGGCAGCCTCGAGGCGCCGCTGCGGGCGGAGCGGATCCGCGAGGTCGCGGCGGCGATGGGGCGGCTCGGCATCGCCGGCACGCCGGCCAGCCTGGCGAGCCGGCCCGACGCGGCCGCCGAGGCCGACCGCCGGCGCGTGATCGAGGCGCTGCGGGCGGAGGGGAGGGCGGTGCCATGAGCGGCGCCGGCCCAGCCCTGCCGGAGGAGGAGATCTGGACCGGCCTGAGCGCGGTGCAGCGGGATACGCTGATCGGCGACAAGCTGCTCGAGGCGGAGGCGATGGGCTGGATGGTCCGCTTCGCCGAGCGCGAGGAGCCGGACGGCAGCTGGTCGCTCTGGGTCGCTTATGAGGCGGCGCCCGTCCCCGTGCCCGCGCCGCCGGGTCCGCAGCCCGTGCCCGTGCCCGCGCCGCCGGGGCCACAACCCACGCCCGTGCCTGCCCCGCCGGGGCCACAACCCGCACCCGTGCCCGCCCCGCCGGGTCCGCAGCCCGCGCCCGTGCCCGTGCCGCCGGGCCCGCAGCCCACGCCCGTGCCCGCCCCGCCGACGCCGCAGCCCGCGCCGCGACCACCGCCCGCCCCGGGCGGCGCGGCCGAGATCGCGCACCACCTCCGCCTGGGGGCGGCCGCCTTCGCCGTGGACCTCGACTGCCTGGGCGCCATCGCCGCCGTGGAATCGGGCTTCCGGCCGCTGGTGAAGAACCCGAACTCCTCCGCCTTCGGCCTCTTCCAGTTCATCACCGGCACCTGGAACGACGTGGTGCGCAGGCACGGCGCCGCGCATGGCGTCGTGGCCGCGGACCGCGCCGTGCTGCGCGCGCAATGCCTGATGGGCGCGGCCCACCTCGCCGACAACACGGCGGCGCTGGGCGCCGCGCTCGGCCGCAAGCCGACGCATGGCGAATGCTACGCCGCGCATTTCTTCGGGCTCGGCGATGCGAGGCGCCTCTTCCGCATGCCGCGCGAGACGCCGGCCGATACCGCGCTCGGCCCGCGGGCCGGGGCGGTGATCGGCGCCAACCGCCCGATCTTCATCCGCAGCGACGGCCGCATGCGCAGCGTCGGCGAGGTGCTGCAGTTGTTCGACACGAAGATGGCGCGCGGTCTGGCCGCGGCGCGGGCGCTGCCGATCTAGCCGGTATCCTCCGCGTCCGCCGCGGGCCTGGTCGCATCCAGCGCCGCCTGCAGCGTCCAGGCCGCCGCGGCGCCATCCACCGCCCGTGCCCGCTTGGCCCGGCTGAGATCGGCCTCGGCGATCAGCATCCGGTTCACCGCGCTGCTCGACAGCCGCTCGTCCCAGAGCGCCACGGGCAGGCCGGTCGCCTCCGACAGCGCCGCCGCCCAGTCGCGCGCCGCCTGCGCCGCCGGGCCGAGGCTGCCATCCATCGAGAGCGGCAGCCCCACGACGAGGCCCGCCGCCCCCTCCTTCCGCGCGATGCCGAGGATCGCCTCCGCCACCGCGCGCAGCTTGCCCCGCGGCAGCGACCCATAGGGCGAGGCGATCATCAGCGAGACATCGGTCAGCGCTAGGCCGAGCGTCCTCGACCCCGGATCTATGCCGATCAGCCGCTGGTGGCGGGGCAGGACGGCGCGCAGGGCGGCAAGCTCGAGCAGCGGCATGGCGCCGGGGGCCCTCATGTTGAACCGGGGCAGGGCCGCCGTTATGGTCCGCGGCCCGGCGCCCGGGAAGCCGGGCGCGCGGGAGTGCGGCGCCGGTCCCCCCGGCGCCTCCATCGGCCCGGGAAGACCCATGTCCCTCGACACCGCCGCCGTCCGGCGCATCGCCGCGCTCGCCCGCATCCGGATGGAGGAGGCCGAGGTCGCCCGCATGCAGGGGGAGCTGAACGGCATCCTGGGCTGGATCGAGCAGCTGCAGGCGGTGGACACCACGGGGGTGGAGCCGATGGCCGGCGGCGCGCCGGGCCTGCCCGGGGGCGGCGCGCCGGCGATGCGCATGCGCGAGGATTCGGTGACCGACGGCGCCATCGCCGGGCCGGTGCTGGCCAACGCGCCGGACCGCGCCGGCGCGTATTTCGCCGTGCCGAAGGTGGTCGAGTGATGCGCCGCGTCCCGGCGAAGGTGGTCGTCTGATGCATCCCACGGATTTCACACTCCGCGGCGCGCTCGATGCGCTGGCCGAGGGCATCGTCAGCGCCGAGGAACTGGCGCGCGCGCATCTCGACGCGATCCGCGCGCTGAACCCGCGCCTCAACGCCTATGTCACGGTGACGGAGGAGGCGGCGCTCGCCGCCGCCCGCGCCTCGGACGAGCGGCGCCGGCAGGGGGTGGTCGGCCCGCTCGAGGGCATCCCGCTCGCCATCAAGGATCTCTTCTGCACGGCCGGCACGCAGACCACCGCGGGCAGCCGCATCCTCGGCGGCTTCGTGCCGCCCTATGAGAGCACCGTCACCGCGAACCTGCTGCGCGACGGCGCGGTCTTCCTCGGCAAGGCCAATCTCGACGAGTTCGCCATGGGCTCCTCCAACACCACCTCGGCCTACGGTCCGGTGGAGAATCCGTGGAGCCGGGCCAACGACCCGGATGCGCGGCTGGTGCCCGGCGGCTCCTCCGGCGGCTCGGCGGCGGCGGTGGCGGCGCGCCTGGCGCTGGGAGCGACGGCGACGGATACCGGCGGCTCGATCCGCCAGCCCGCGGCCTTCTGCGGCATCGCCGGCATCAAGCCGACCTATGGCCGCTGCTCGCGCTTCGGCATCGTCGCCTTCGCGTCCAGCCTGGACCAGGCGGGGCCGGTGGCGCGCACGGTCGAGGATTGCGCCATCCTGCTGCGGAGCATGGCGGGCTTCGACCCGAAGGATGCGACCAGCGCCGATGTGCCGGTGCCGGACTTCCAGGCCGCCTGCGCGCGCGGCGTGAAGGGCCTGCGCATCGGCGTGCCCCGCGAATACCGGCTGGAGGGGATGCCCGCCGAGATCGAGGCGCTGTGGCAGCAGGGCCTCGCCTGGCTGCGCGAGGCCGGCGCCGAGACGGTCGAGATCAGCCTGCCGCACACGAAGTACGCGCTGCCGACCTACTACATCGTCGCACCCGCCGAGGCGTCCTCGAACCTCGCGCGCTACGACGGGGTGCGCTTCGGGCTGCGCGTGGCGGAGCAGGGCAGCGACCTGCGCGACCTCTACGAGCGCACGCGGGCGGCCGGCTTCGGCGCGGAGGTGAAGCGGCGCATCATGATCGGCACCTATGTGCTGAGCGCGGGCTACTACGACGCCTACTACCTGAAGGCGCAGAAGGTGCGCGCGCTGATCCGCCGCGACTTCGAGGAGGCCTGGGGGAAGGTGGACGCGATCGTGACGCCGGCGACGCCCTCGGCCGCCTTCGGCATGGACGAGAAGCAGGACGACCCGGTGACGATGTACCTCAACGACGTCTTCACCGTGACGGCGAACCT
>CAYNYQ010000286.1:0-6607 GCA_964401305.1 uncultured Acetobacteraceae bacterium
TCGGTGGCGGTGACGCCCTCGCGCAGCTTGCCGGTCAGGCGGAAGCCGATGACGTCGGGGATCAGCATGGCGATGGGCTGGCCGAGCATCGCCGCCTCGGCCTCGATGCCGCCGACGCCCCAGCCCAGCACGCCGAGGCCGTTGACCATCGTCGTGTGGCTGTCCGTGCCGTAGCAGCTGTCCGGGTAGCAGTAGGTGTCGCCGGCATCGACCGCGGTCCAGACCACCTGCGCCAGGTATTCCAGGTTCACCTGGTGGCAGATGCCGGTGCCCGGCGGGACGACGCGGAAATTGTCGAAGGCGCTCTGGCCCCAGCGCAGGAACTCGTAGCGCTCGCCGTTGCGCTCGAACTCGATGTCGACGTTCTTCTGCAGCGCGGCGGGCGTGCCGGAGACGTCCACCATCACCGAGTGGTCGATGACGAGGTCGACCGGCACCAGCGGGTTCACCTTCTTCGGCTCGCCGCCCAGCTTGATGATGCCGTCGCGCATCGCGGCGAGATCGACCACGGCGGGCACGCCGGTGAAGTCCTGCATCAGGATGCGCGCGGGGCGGAACGGGACCTCCTTGTCGGAGCGGCCCTGCTGCACCCATTCGGCGATCGCCTTGGCGTCGTTCACCGTGTAGCTGCGGCCATCCTCGTAGCGCAGCACGTTCTCCAGCAGGACCTTCAGGCTGAAGGGCAGGCGGGACAGGTCGCCGATGCTCTTCGCCGCCTCGGGCAGGCTGAAGTAGTGATAGGTCTTGCCGTCCACCGTGAGCGTACGGCGGGTCTTCAGGCTGTCCTGCCCGATCATCCGCATGGTCCGGGACCCTCTGTGCCTTGGCCGTGCCCCAGCCGGCGCGGCGCGGCCGGTTTTAAGCATGGCGTGATGTGACGGTCCATCGTCCGCCGTCGCGCGCGGGCTTGACGGGTGATGGCCGGCGCCCCTGTTTGCGCCCGGCACCCCGTGCCAGTTACGGGCGGGGCGAACGGGGGATCGGGCGGCGGATGCTGGAGGCGCGGGAACTCGCCTGCCTGCGGGGCGAGCGGGTGGTCTTCGCCGGCCTCTCCTTCGCGCTGGACGCGGGCGGGGCGCTGCTGCTGACCGGGGCCAATGGCGCCGGCAAGTCCAGCCTGCTGCGGCTGCTGGCCGGGCTGCTGGCCCCGGCCGAGGGCGCGCTGCTCTGGCAGGGCGAGGATGCACTGGCCGACCGCGCCGCCCATGCCCGGCGCCTGCGCTATGTCGGCCACGGCGATGCGCTGAAGCCCGCCCTCACCGCACGGGAGAACCTCGGCTTCTTCGCCCGCCTGCATGGCGGGGAGGTGGATGCGGCGCTGGACGCGCTTGGCCTCTCCGCGCTGGCGGAGCTGCCGGCGCGGGTGCTCTCGGCCGGGCAGAAGCGGCGGCTCGGCCTGGCGCGGCTGGCGCTGGCGCCGGCGCCGCTCTGGCTGCTGGACGAGCCGACCACGGGCCTCGACGCGGCCTCGGTGCAGCGGCTGGGGGCGCTGCTGGCGCGGCACCGCGCCGCGGGCGGCATGGTGGCGGCGGCGACGCACCTGCCGCTGCCGCTGCCCGGCGCCGCGGAGCTCCGGCTGTGAGGGGCTGGCGCGCCCTGCTCGGCCGCGAGCTGCGCCTGGCCTTGCGCCACCCCGCCGACACGCTGGCGGCGGTGCTGTTCTTCGTGCTGGTGGCCGCGCTGTTCCCCTTCGGCATCGGCCCGGCGCCGGAGGCGCTGGCGCGGCTCGCACCGGGCGCGCTGCTGGCCGCCGCACTGCTCGCCGCCCTGCTGCCGCTCGACCGGATGTTCGGCGCGGATGCCGAGGACGGGTCGCTGGACCAGCTGCTGCTCTCGGGGCTGCCACCGGCGGCGATCGCCGCGGCCAAGGCGCTGGCGCACTGGCTGACCACCGGGCTGCCGCTGCTGGCCGCCACCCCCGTTGCGGCGGCCATTCTGAACCTGCCGGTGGAGGCCTGGCCGGCGGCGATGGCGGCGCTCGGCCTGGCGGCGGCCTTCCTCTCGCTGCTCGGCACGGCGGGGGCGGCGCTGACGCTGGGCGCGCGGCGCGGCGGGGTGCTGCTGCCGCTGCTGGTGCTGCCGCTGGCGATCCCGGCGGTGATCTTCGGCGCCGCCGGGATCGAGGCGGCCGCGGCGGGCCAGGCGGCGCGGCCCTACCTGCTGCTGCTGGCGGCGCTGGTCGCTGCCGCCCTGCCGCTGGCGCCGCTCGCGGCCGGGGCGGCGCTCCGGGTGGAGTAGCCGCTACCCGGCGAAGGCCGGCCGGCCGAGGCAGCGGCCGAGCCACGCGGCGACGCGCGGCCAGGGCGAGAGGTCGAGCTTCGCCGCCTTCGCCCAGGCCATCACCGAGGCGACGTTGAGGTCGGCCACCGTGAAGCGCCCGCCCACCAGCCAGTCCTGCCCGGCCAAATGCTGCTCCAGCACGCCGAACGGCCGGTCCAGCGCGGCGCGGGCCTGGGACAGCGCCGCTTCCTCGGCCGGCGCCATGCCCATGGCGTGCAGCAGCAGGGTCAGCACCGGCTTCTCGATCTCGGTCATGACCCAGAAGCTCCACTGCGTCGCCAGCGCCTCCTCCTCGAGCGAGGCGGGGGCGATCGGCGTGCCCGCGCCGTGCTTCCGCGCCAGGTAGAGGTTGATCGCCATCGATTCGTAGAGCTTGAACCCGTCGCACTCGAGCGCGGGGATGCGCGCGTTGGGGTTCACCTTCAGCAGCTCGGGCGACTCCCGCGTGGCGCGGAAATGCACGGGCACGTTCTCGTGCTGCAGGCCGAGCTCGCGCGCCATCCAGAGGCAGCGCCCCGCGCGGGATTGCGGGATGCCATAGATCTTCATCATCGGTCGGGTCGGTCCTCAGGCGGGCAGGATGGCGGCATGGGCCAGGCTGCTGATCTGGTCCATGCGCCGGTTGTGGAATTCCTCGGTCTGGCGGCAATTCGAGAAGAAGGCGAAGGACACGCCGCTCGTCGGATCCGCCCAGCAATAGCTGGACCCGACGCCGCCATGGCCGAAGGTGCGCGGATGCGCGATGGCGCCGAGGCCGCGCGCCACCGGGTATTCGCCGCGGCTGTGCGGGCCGATACCGCGGCACATCGGCAGGCCCATCGCCTCGTCGATGCGATCGGCGGTGAAGTTGCGCGTCACGAACTCGATCATGCGCGGCGAGAGCACGCGCACCCCGCCCAGCACGCCGCCGGCGCCGAGCATCTGGTAGAAGGCCGCCATGCCGCGGGCCGAGCCGTAGCCGCCGCCCCCCGGGATGCCGGCGGCTCGGCCGGCCGCCGTGTTCTCCGGCAGGCGGGCGGTGAAGCGCCCCTCCTCCGGCGGGTCGTAGATGCCGGCGGCGCGGTCCTGCTCGGAGGCCGGCAGGCCGACGAAGATCTCGTCGTGCAGGCCGAGCGGGACGATCACGCGCTCACGGATGAAGGCGCGGAAATCCTGCCCGGTCAGCGCCTCGATCAGCACCGCGGCGGTCCAGTGCGCCGAGGCCGGGTGGTACTGCACCTTGCTGCCCGGGGTCCATTCCAGGGTGAAGTCGGCGACCGTCTTCCGCAGCAGGCCGTGATCCTCCCAGCAGGCCTCCGGCACCACCGCCGAGGGGAAGCCGCCCTGGTGCGTCAGCAGCTGCAGCACGGTGATGCCGCCCTTGCCGTTGGCGGCGAATTCCGGGACGTGCTGCGCGATGGTGTCGGAGAAGCGCAGCGCCCCCTCCTCCACCAGCATCCAGACCGCCGCGGCGGTGACCACCTTGGTGTTCGAATACATCAGGAAGAGGCTGCGCGCGTCGGCGGCCCTGCCGTCCTCCACCCGCGCCGTGCCGAAGCTGCGGAACAGCGCCAGCCTGCCGTGCCGCGCCACCGCCACCTGCGCGCCGGGGTGGTGGCCCTCGGCGATGTGGCGCTCGATCAGCGCGCACATGCGCTGCAGCGGGCGGGGATCGAGGCCGAGCGCCTCCGGGTTCGATTCGGGCAGCGGGAAGGCCATGGGTCTCTACTCCCTATCGGATCGGCCTATTCGGCGGCCAGGGCGGATCGGTGGCGCTCGCGCAGCGCGGGCATGACCTCGCGCGCGAAGAGCTCGGCGGAGCGCGCGCTCTCGGCCTCGGTCAGGTCGCCGAAGGCGAAGCGGCTGACGACGTAGTTCACCCCGGTCTGCGCGACCTGGGCGAGCAGCGCGTCGCGCACCTCGGCCGGCGTGCCGGCGAAGCCCATGCCGGCGGCCTGGGTCTCGGCGAAGTCGGGGCCGACGCGGGCATTGACCGGCGCACTGCCATGCCGGCGCCAGAGCCGGTGGAAGCTCTCCTCGTAGCGCCGCCAGCCGCGCTGCGCCGCCTCCCTCGCCGCATCGGCCGTGTCGGCGATGACGATGGCGCGCGAGAGGCCGAGGCGCGGCAGCGCGCCGCCGGGCCGGCCCGCCGCCTCCCACTCGGCGCGGTAGCGTGCGACGATCTCCGCGACGCGCGACGCCGGCGCGTTGCACACCACGCTGACGGCGTTGTGCGCCGGCCAGACCGCGGCCTCGGGCGTCGCGCAGGCGTACCACAACGGCGGGTGCGGCTGCTGCCTCGGGTGCAGCACGACCGGCACGCCGTCGCAATTCCACCAGCGGCCGGTGAAGGTCACGCTGTCCTGCGTCATCGCCATCAGCAGCAGCTCGAGCGCCTCGCGGTACATGGCCGGGCTCTCGGCGGCGGCGACGCCGTGGTAGCCGAGCTCGTAGGGCGAGATCCCCCGCCCGACGCCGAGCTCGAAGCGGCCGCCCGACATCTGGTCGAGCAGCGCGACCTCCTCGGCGATCTGCAGCGGATGCCGGAGCGGCAGGATGTAGACCAGCGGCCCGAAGCGGATGCGCTGGGTCCGCTGCGCCACCGCGCCGAGCCAGGCGCCGGTTGCCGGCGTCGCGGAGAGCGGCGTCGCATGGTGCTCGCTGACATGGTAGCGGTCGAAGCCCAGCGCGTCGTAGAGCGCGACGAGGCGCAGCCGCGCCTCCAGGTGCTCCTGCAGCGGCAGCGGGCCGCGGTCGTTCTGGTCGAAGATGCCGAACTGCACGCGACGTCCTCCGCCCCTTTTGGCGGAAGCCTAGCAGGCCGGGGCGCGCGCGCCAGCCCGGCGGCCCGGGATCAGGCCGGGACGATGCGGGCGCGGCGGATCACCTCGCCCCAGCGCTCGGCGTCGCTGCGGATGGTCTCGGCCAGGTGCTGCGGGCTTTCCTGCACCGGCTCGAGGCCTAGCGCGACCAGGCGCTCGCGCAGCCCGGTGGCGGACAGCGCGGCCTGCACCGCCTCGTCCAGCCGGGCGCGGATGGCGGCCTCCGTGCCGGCGGGCGCGACGATGCCGTGCCAGCCGACCACCGCGCCGATGGCGAGCCCGGCCTCGGCCAGCGTCGGTGCTTCCGGCAGCGCCGCGACGCGGCTGCCGGCCGAGACCGCCAGCGCGCGGAAGGCGCCGCGCCGCACCAGGCCAGAGGCCGCGCCGATGTTCAGCAGCGCCGCGTCCACCGTGCCGGCGAGCAGGTCGTTCGCCGCCTGCGCCCCGCCGCGATAGGGCACGTGCAGCCAGCGCAGCCCGGCCCGGTCCTGGATCAGCTCGCCCAGCAGATGCGCCAGGCTGCCGACGCCGGTGGTGCCGACCGCCGGCGCCTCGCGCCGCGCGGCGCGCAGGAAGGCGTGCAGGTCGGCGGCGGGGTTGTCCGCGCGCACGACCAGGATCTGCGGCACGCGCACCACCCAGGAGACCGGCGCGAAGCCCTCCACCGGGCCGAAGCCGAGGCGGGGGAAGAGGGTCTTGTTGATCGAGAGCCCGTCCGACCCGGCGAGCAGCGTGGTGCCGTCGGGCCGCGCC
Organism: uncultured Acetobacteraceae bacterium; assembly: GCA_964401305.1. GTDB lineage: Bacteria > Pseudomonadota > Alphaproteobacteria > Acetobacterales > Acetobacteraceae > JAIEOP01. The sequence continues at coordinate 5,835 of CAYNYQ010000286.1, forward strand.
CGCGCCACGGTCTGGAAGCCGAGATTGCCCGCCGCGCCGGGCAGGTTCTCCACCACCACGGAGCGGCCGAGGATGGCGGTCATCGGCCCGGCGAGGATGCGCGCGACCGCGTCCTGGCTGCCCCCGGGGGCGACCGGCACAACCAGCCGGATGGGCCGGGCCGGCCGCCAGGGCGCAGCCTCGGCGCGCGCGAGGGCAGGCAGGGCGAGGGTCGCGGTCCCGACAACGAGGCCGAGCAGCCTGCGGCGATGCATGCCTGATCTCCCGATGTTCAGCCTCGGGTTGTTCTATAATGCCTAGTGATTGAGTAGGAGTAGTAAGATTTTGTTAAGCCTGCGGCGCGTTCCCGGACATTCCGCCCCGCAGGGCCGGCCGCTATGGCTGCGGCATGCCCCGTGCCCCCGGCCCCTCGCCCCGCCCGCCCGCCGCCGGCAAGCCGGCCCGCTCGGCGCCGCTGCATGGCAGCGCCACGGCGCCCCGCCGCGCCCGGCGCATGAATGCCGAGCAGGCCGCGGCCTTCATCCGCGCGCTGGCCGCCGAGAACCCGGCGCCGGAGACCGAGCTGCTCTACCAGGATCCCTTCACCCTGCTCGTCGCCGTGGTGCTGTCGGCGCAGACCACGGACGCCGCGGTGAACCGCGCCACGCCCGCGCTCTTCGCCGCCGCGCCGACGCCGGCCGCCATGGCGGCGCTGGGGGAGGCGGGGATCGGTCCGCACATCCGCACGATCGGGCTCTGGCAGGGCAAGGCGCGCAACGTCGCCGCCCTGGCGC
>CAYNYQ010000287.1:0-6579 GCA_964401305.1 uncultured Acetobacteraceae bacterium
CGCTTCGGCACCTGCGCCAGCAGCGGCGCGAGGTCGAAGGCGCCGAGCGAGGCCTGCACGCCCTGCGCCACCGCCGGCGCGTAGCGGAACAGCCCCTCCGGGAAGGGCGTCGCCGGGTCGTGGCAGTAGTAGGGGAACATCAGGCGCATCATGCCGGCGCCGTCGCCGCGCGCCGCGCAGGCGCCGATCGCCTGGTGCAGGGCGGCGGGGATGCGCGCCTGCAGCCGGCCCATCGCCGCGCCGAGCCCGGCCGGCGTCGTCGGGAAGGGATCGAGCAGCAGCAGCTCGGCACAGCCCGGACCGAGCGCCGCCGCGCAATGCAGCGCGACGTAGCTGCCCCAGGAATGGCCGAGCAGGCCGATGCCGGCCGCACCGGCCCGTGCCGCCAGCGTGGCGGCAAGGTCCTCGGCATGCGCGACGGTGTCGGCGGCGGTCACCCGCGCCGGCGCGGGCGAGCCGGGCCCGCAGCCAAGCTGGTCGAACAGCACGAAGCGGCGGCGCGCGGCCTGCGGCGCCAGGGCGGCGACGAGGTAGTCGCGCGCCATGCCCGGGCCGCCATGCAGGCAGAGCACGAGCGGCCCGGTGCCGAGCGCCCAGGTCGCGGTCGGGCCGAACCGGGTCTCGATCACCTCGTGGGTCGGATCCATCACCGGGTCGTCTCCGCCGCGGGGCCGTTACCGGGGCAGTTCACCCTGCCGCGGCGGGTTGGCGCAAGGGCGGCGCGGCGGCCGCGCTCATCCATCGCGGCGCATGAGATCGCGCAGCGCGCCGTAGCCAATGCGGCGGATGCCGTGGCGGTCGAGCAGCGCGGCCAGCGCGGGGTCGACCAGCGCCGCGGCATCGGCCGCGCGCAGCCCGGCGAAGCGCGGGGAATAGGCGCGCAGCTCCGCGCCGTCCTCGACCGGATGGGCGAAGATCTCGGTGACGCCGGGTGGCAGTCCGGGCAGCGCCTCGGCCAGCACCGCGTCGACCGGGCGCGGCCAGGGGTAGAGCAGCCGATCCGGCATGAGGATGCCGCGCGCCGCGGCCCGCGCGGCGGGATCCGTGCCCGGCGGCGGCGCCGCGGGCCGGCGCACCGGCAGGCGGAACTCCGCCGCGAGGGCGAGATAGACCTCGAACAGGTCGGCCCGCCCGTGCAGCACGTCCATATGCGCGTCGAGATGCGTCACCTCGACGCCCCAGCCGAGCGCGGCCTCGATCTGCGCCCGGCCCTCGGCCAGCGCCTCGGCCGCGTCGATGCCGGCCAGCGCCGCTGCCGCCGTCGCGTGCAGGAAGCCCGCGGCGTCGTGCAGCGAGGCGCCGGCGGTCAGGCCGCGCCAGCGTAGGGACGGATACTCCGCGGTGAAGGTGAGATGCACGCCGAGCGGCAGGCCGCGGAGGCGACGCGCCGCGTCCTCGGCCCAGGGGCAGGGGACCATCAGCGTCGCGCCGGTCGCCACGCCCGCGGTCAGCGCGCGGTGGATCGCCAGGTTGGCGGCGCGGGAGACGCCGCAATCGTCGCAATTGAGGATCAGCAGCCGCGCCCCGGGCGGGTGGCCGAGGCGCTCGGCAAGGCTGGGCGGGGCCATCGGCGCAACCTCCCTCGACGCGGCGGGCCGGGCGCTAATCCTGCCGCATGGCGCGCGTCAGCGCGATCACCGGCAGCAGCCCGACCAGCACGATCAGCAGCGCCGCGGTGCTGGCCTCGGCCAGGCGCTCGTCGCTGGCCAGCGCATGCACCCGCACGGCCAGGGTATCGAAGTCGAAGGGGCGGACGATCAGCGTCGCCGGCAGCTCCTTCATCGTGTCGACGAACACCAGCAGGAAGCCGGTCAGCAGCGCGGTGCGGGCCAGCGGCAGCTCGACGCGCAGCACCGCGCCGGCGGGCCGCTGGCCGAGCACCCGGGCGGCGTCCCGCAGGCTCGGCTTCAGGCGCCCGAGCCCGGATTCGACCGAGGAGAGCGCGACCGCGAGGAAGCGCACGAGGTAGGCGAAGATGAGCGCCGCGATCCCGCCCGAGAGCAGCAGCCCCGTGGAGAGGCCGAGCTGCGCCCTGGCCCAGGCATCCAGCGCATTGTCGAAGGCGCCGAGCGGCACCAGCGTGCCGACCGCGATCACCGAGCCCGGCACGGCATAGCCGAGCCCGGCGATGCGCGCCGCGGCGCGCTGCGGCGCCCCGGGATGCAGCCGGGCGCCCCAGGCGATCACCGCCGCCAGCAGCACCGCGAGCGCCGCGGCGATGCCGGCCAGCACCACGCTGTTGCGCGCATAGGGCAGGAAGCGGCCGGGGGCGAGCGGATCCCCCACCTCCAGCATCAGGGCGCCGAGCGTCCCGGCTGGCACGACGAAGCCGAGGACGACCGGCATGGCGCAGGCGAAGGCGGCCAGCGCCGCCTTCCAGCCGTGCAGCGGCACGGGTCGCAGCGGCGGGTGGCGCGTGGTGGTCGGGTGGAAGCGCCGACCCCCGCGCGAGACATGCTCGAGCGTCAGCAGCAGCGCCACCAGACCGATGAGGCAGGCGGCGAGCTGGCTGGCGGCGCCGCGGTCGTCCATGCCGAACCAGGCCTCGTAGATGCCGGTGGTGAAGGTGCGCACCGCGAAGTGCTGCACCGTGCCGAAATCCGCCAGCGTCTCCATCAGCGCGAGCGCCACGCCGGCGACGATGGCCGGGCGGGCCAGCGGCAGGGCCAGGTTGAGGAAGCAGCGCGGCAGGGAATGGCCGAGGGTGCGGCTGGCCTCCAGCAGGCAGACGCTCTGCTGTTGGAAGGCGCTGCGGCAGAGCAGGTACACATAGGGGTAGAGCACCATCCCCAGCACCACCGCCGCGCCCGGCAGGCTGCGGATCTCGGGGAACCAGTACTGCCCCCAGGCGAGGCCGGTCGCCGCCCGGAGCGCGCTCTGCACCGGCCCGGCGACGTCGAGCAGCCAAGTATAGGCATAGCCGCAGACATAGGCCGGCATGGCCAGCGGCAGCAGCAGCGCCACCTCCAGCACGCCGCGGCCGGGAAAGCGGCAGGCGGTGACCAGCCAGGCCGAGAGCGCGCCCGCGGTGGCGGTCAGCACCGCCACCAGTGCCACCAGGGCGACGGAGTTGCGCAGCATCTCCGGCAGGGTGGTGGCGAGGATGTGCCGCCAGACCTCGCCCGCCGGGACCACGGCGGCGATGAGCACGGCGGCGACCGGCGCCGCGATCAGCAGCGCCAGCGGCAGCGGCAGCAGGGTCCAGAGGGGCGGGCGGTGCCGCCGCCGGCGGGGCGGCGCGGCGTCGGTGGCGCGCGGGTCCGGCCGGGATGCGATTGCGCCGGGTCTCATGCTCAGCGTGCGGAGGCTTGGCACGCGTCGCCCTCGAGCGCCGGCGGCTCGCCGCACCTGCGGCGGGCGGCGCCCGCGGCCTCGGCGCGCTTCGCTGGCCGCGGACCGGCATTCGATGAGATGCGTATCATATGCGAAGAATTCTCAACGACCGGGTAGCATGGTGCGGCCGGTCGCGGAAGCCGGGATGCGGGCGGTCCGGCGCGGGGTGCCGGGATGCGGGGGCGGCCCGGCGGGGAAGGGACCGGATCCGGGGACGGTCCGGCGGGGAGGGGGCCGGGATCCGGGGGCGGCCCGGCGGGGAAGGGGCCGGGATCCGGGGACGGTCCGGCGGGGAAGGGGCCGGGGTGGGCGGGCGGCCGGCGCGCGCCCGCACCCCGCGCGCCGCGCTACTCGGCCGCCTTGGCGCGCGCGGCCTTCTTCGCCTCCCACTCGGCGACGCCGATGCGCGGCACCTCGATGCGGTCCCGCGTGCGGGTGTACCAGCCGCGGCCATGCATGCGCCCGACCAGGTCGAGCTTCGGCGTATCGACGTAGAACTTTGCCGCATCCAGCACGCAGTCGTCGGCGATGTGCAGGCCGACGACGCGGCCGAGGACGATGGTGTGCTTGCCGGCGGGGATCAGCTGGAAGGTGACGCATTCCAGCGCCACCGGGCTCTCGGCGATGCGCGGCACGCGCACCTTGGCGGAGGGCGCGGTGGTGAGCCCGGCCTCGGCCAGCTCGCCCACGCCGGCGTCGAAGTCGACGGCGGTGACGTTCATCTCCTGCACCAGGCGCTCCGGCACCAGGTTCACGACGAACTCCCCGAGCGCGCGGATGTTGGCCAGCGTGTCCTTCGCCGTGCCCTCGGGCCGCGGGCCGCAGCCGATGCCGACGACGACCGGATCGGAGGAGAAGGCATTGAAGAAGGAGTAGGGGGCGGCGTTCACCGCGCCCGCTTCGTCCTGCGTCACCACCCAGGCGACGGGGCGCGGGACGACGGAGGAGACCACGAGCTTGTAGGCGTTCTCGGCGCCGATCTTCTCGAAATCGAACAGCATGCGCGGGCTCCTCTCGTCGCGGCGGGGCGGGGCGGTGCGCACCGTGACGCGGCCGGTGCGGCCTGTCGAGGGGCGGCGCGGATCCCGGCCCGCCCCGCGCCGCCATTCGCGGCTGCTTAAGCTCCCCGGTGGCATGGTGCGGGCAGGAGGACCCGACATGGCCTTGCTGCGAAACCTCTCCGTCGCCTGGAAGCTGGGGCTGGGCGCCGCCACGGCGCTGCTCATGCTCGCCACCCTGGTCGGCCTGGTGCGTTGGAACCTGTATGCAGCCGAGGAGGCGCAGCAGGCGGCGACACGCGCGACGGACCTGCGCCGGACCGCGCAGCTCGCCGCCGCGCGGTTCCGGGACGGGCGGATCGCGCTGCGCGACGCGCTGCTGACGAGCCAGCCCGGGCAGGTCGAGGCCGCGGGCACGGCGATCCGCAGCGCGACCAGCGCCGCCGCCACGGCCCTGGTCGAGGTCGAGCGCCTGGCTGCCGCGCCGGCGAAGCCCGAGATCGAGGCCGGGCGGCGGGCGGCCGAGACCTGGGCCGATGCGGCGGCCCGCATCGCCACGCACCGGCGGGAGATGCTGGTGCTGCGCGACGAGCGCCTATACCCGGCGATGAGCGAATACGACCAGGCCTTCGAGGCCGTGGCGGCGAACCTCGAATTCGAGCTGCAGGGCGATGCGCGGGAGGAGGCGCGGCAGCGCCTGCTCACCGCCCATGCGGGGGTGAACGACGTTCGCCTCGGGGTGCAGCGCTTCCTCGAGGCGCAGGACGAGAACCAGGCGCGCCGCGTCCGCCGGGCCGGGGCGCAGGCCCTGGTGCACCTGCGCGGCTTCGGCTCCATGCTCGGCGGGCGGATGGAGCGCGAGGTCGAGCGGCTGCAGACGGTCGCGCGCCTCCTCGGGGAGACCGCGCAGAGCGTGGTCGAGGCAGAGGAGGCGATCCAGCGCATCCGGCGCGAGGAGACCATGCCGGCCGCGGCGCGTCTCTACGCGCTGACGAACAGGCTGGTGGAAGGCGCGGTGCGCGACGCGGAGGCGGCCGAGGCGGCCGCGGCGGCGGCGCGCGAGAACACCCAGGCCGCGGTGCTCTGGACCGGCGGCGCCATCGCGCTGCTGCTGCTGCTGGCCAACGTGCTCACCGCGCGCGCCATCATCCGGCCGCTGGCCCGGGTGCGCGACGCCATCGGCGCCATCGCCGCCGGCGATGCCTCCCGCCCCGTCCCGGAGGCCGACCGGCGCGACGAGATCGGCCAGATCGCCGTCGCGGTGGAGCGGATGCGCGGCAGCGTCGCCCAAGCCTTCGCGCAGCAGCAGATGCTGGAACAGCTGCCCGTCGGCATCATGACCGCCGACCCGAAGGATGGCTTCCGCATCGGCTACCTGAACCCTGCGGTGCGCGAGATGCTGCGTCCGGTGGAGGCGCAGCTGGCCTGCGGCGTGGACGAGCTGGTCGGCAAGTCCATCGACGTCTTCCACGCCCGGCCCGAGCACCAGCGCGCGCTGCTCAGCGATCCCGCGCGGCTGCCGCACCGCACCCGCCTCACGCTCGGCGACCAGGTGATGGACCTCTCGGTCTCGGCCATCATGGACGCCGCCGGCGGCTATGTCGGGCCGATGGTGGTCTGGGCCGACGCAACGAAGCAGGCGCGCCTGGCCGACCGCTTCGAGGCGGAGGTGGGCGGCGTGGTCGGCGCGGTCGCGGCCGCGGCGGGCCAGGTGCAGTCCAGCGCCCGCACCGTCGCCGGCGCTGCCGAGACGTCCGGCCGCGAGGCGGATGCGGTCGCCGAGGTCAGCCACCGCGCCGGGGACGAGGTGCAGGCCGTCGCCGCCAGCGCCGAGGAGCTGGCCGCGAGCGTCGCCGAGATCACCCGCCAGGTCGCCGAGGGCGCGGCCGTGGCGCGGGAGGCGGCGGAGCAGGCGCGGGCCACCGACGCGACCGTCACGGGCCTGGTCGAGGCGGCGCAGCGCATCGGCGACGTGGTGCGGCTGATCGGCGACATCGCCGGCCAGACCAACCTGCTGGCGCTGAACGCGACCATCGAGGCGGCGCGCGCCGGCGAGGCGGGCAAGGGCTTCGCCGTCGTCGCCGGCGAGGTGAAGACCCTGGCCGGCCAGACCGCCAAGGCCACCGAGGAGATCGGCCAGCAGATCGGCGCGATCCAGTCCAGCACCGGCGAGGCCGTCACGGCGCTGCGCTCGATCGGCGGCACGATCGAGCGTCTGAACGCGGTGACCGGCGCGATCGCCGCCGCG
>CAYNYQ010000288.1:0-6570 GCA_964401305.1 uncultured Acetobacteraceae bacterium
CGCGCCGGGCGGCAGCGCCGGGCGCGGCGGCGGCGCGGCGCCGGGGCGCGGCGGCTCGGTCAGGTTGAGGAAGGGCACGAGCCCCTGCAGCCGGTCGTCCACGACGACCTTCGGGTTGCGCCGCAGGATCTCCTCCATGGTCTCGAGGTAGAGCCGCTTCAGCGTGACGTCCTGCGCCTGCTGGTAGGCGCTCAGCACCTGGATGAAGCGCTGCGCCTCACCCTTGGCCCGGGCCTCCTGGCTGTCGCGGAAGCCCTGCGCCTCCTGCACCATGCGCTCGGCCTCGCCGCGCGCGCGGGGGATGATGTCGTTGCGGTAGGCCTCGGCCTCGTTGCGCTGCCGCTCGCGGTCGGCAGCGGCGCGCTGCACGTCGCGGAAGGCCTCGATCACCGCGCCCGGCGGGTCGACCTTCTGCAGCTGCACCTGGGTGATGGCGATGCCGGCGCCGTACTGGTCCATGATGGCCTGGGTGCCGGCGCGGACCTGGTCCTCGATCTGGCCGCGCGCCTCGGTCAGCGCGGGCTGGATCGGGGTGCGGCCGATCACCTCGCGCATCACGCTCTCGGCGGCGGACTTCAGGGTGTCGACCGGGTTGCGCGTGTTGAACAGGAACTCCGCCGGGTCGCGGATGCGCCAGCGCACCACGAAGTCGATGTCGATGATGTTCTCGTCGCCGGTCAGCATCATCGATTCCTCGAGCACGTCGCGGGCGCTGGTGGTGCGCGCCTGCACGGCGTCGGTCGGGCGGAAGCCGATGAAGACCAGGTTCTCCGTGGTGACGCGCGGCGTCAGCACGGTCTCGATGGGCCAGGGCAGGTGGTAGTTCAGGCCGGGCTGGGTGATGTCGGCGAAGGCGCCGAAGCGCAGCTCCACGCCGAGCTCGTCCGGCTGCACCCGGTAGATGCCAGAGCCGGCCCAGAGCAGCACCGCCGCCGCGCCGAGGATGGCAAGGCCCTTGCCGCCGCCGCCGCGCCCGCCGGGCACGACGCGGCGCACCCAGTCCTGCGCCTGGCGGATCAGGTCGTCGAGGTCGGGCGCGCCGCCGCCGCCGCCCGGTCCGCGGCCGCCGCCCGGAGGCGGCGGGGCGCCCCAGGGGCCGCCGCCGCCGGGACGGGGATTGCCCCAGGGGCTCGGTCCGCCGCCGCTCATCGGCCCCGCGCCCGGGCCTGGTGGTTGCTGAGAGTCATTCCTGCCGGCCTTTGCTGTCCCCCTGCGGGGGTCTCGTTCCTCGTGCTGTCCTGGATGGCGCTCTGTCCTGCAGGGCGCCCTCCCGGCGCGGCCACCGCGGCGTCCGCCGGGCACCTGCCGCCGCCGGGACTCGGGCCGGTCATCCGCGGGTCCGCGCCGCTTGCGTCAGCCCCACGCCGGACCTCGCCTCGACCCGATCCCGGGCGCGCGCCGCGCGGCGCCGATCCTCGTCCAATCCCCGCGCTGTCCGCTCCACGCGTCGTCCCGTGCCATGCCCATGCGCCCGCGCCGCCACCTCTCCGTGCGCCGTCCGCCCCCGAGGGGGTGGATGCGGCTGCCGCGCCCAGCCATATGACATGGCGGCGACCCGGTGTCGCGCCCCCAGGGCAGCAGCCCGGAGGACATGACCGGGCCCTGCCCGCGGCCGTGACAGGGTGGCCGGGAAGGGCGGCGCCGTCCTGCCCCGGTCCGGTGCCCCGACCCGTCAGGGCCGCGGCCGTCATGGTCTGGGGCGCTTGGCTGCCGGGATCGGTGCGCACCGCGCCGGCGACCCGCGCCAGTCTGCGGCCGCTTCGATATTGTCGGATCGAGGAGTGTTTTCAAGCGATGGGCGAGAGCTTGCAGGCGGCGGTGCTCCAGGCGCTGCGCGCGGTCCGCGATCCGGCGACGGGCCACGACCTGGTCGAGGCCGGGCTGGTGCAGGGGCTCACCGTGCGCGACGGCCTCGTGCACTTCGCGCTCGAGGTGCCGCGGGAGCGCGCGCGCGAGATGGAGCCGCTCCGCGCCGCGGCGGAGAAGGCCGCGGCCAGCGTGCGCGGCGTGCTGAGCGCGACCGTCGCGCTGACCGCGCACCGCGAGCCGATGGGACCAAAGCCCGGCGGCGCGGGGCGCGCCGGCCCGGCGCCGCACGCGCATCCGCAGGGCGGCGGGCAGCCGCGCGCCGCCGCGCCGGCCGGCCAGGGGCCGATGCTGCTGCCGGGCGTGAAGCGCATCATCGCCGTCGCCTCGGGCAAGGGCGGCGTCGGCAAGTCGACGACGGCGGTGAACCTCGCCGTGGCGCTCGCCGCCGATGGGCTGCGCGTCGGGCTGCTGGATGCCGACATCTACGGCCCCTCGCTGCCGCAGATGCTCGGCGCGCGGGAGAAGCCGCGGGTCGAGGGCCAGCGGATCATCCCGCTGCAGCGCTGGGGGCTGAAGGCGATGTCGATCGGCTTCCTGGTGGACGCCGACACGGCGATGATCTGGCGCGGGCCGATGGTGATGGGCGCGCTCGAGCAGATGATGGGCCAGGTCGAGTGGGGCGAGCTCGACATCATGGTCGTCGACATGCCGCCGGGCACCGGCGACGCGCAGCTGACCATGAGCCAGCGCGTGCCGCTGGCCGGCGCCGTCATCGTCTCTACGCCGCAGGACGTGGCGCTGATCGATGCCCGGCGCGGCGTAAAGATGTTCGAGAAGGTGAACGTGCCCGTGCTCGGCATCATCGAGAACATGAGCTTCTTCTGCTGCCCCAATTGCGGCCACCGCACCGAGGTCTTCGGCCATGGCGGCGCGCGCGAGGAGGCGGCGCGCATGGGCGTGGCGTTCCTCGGCGAGCTGCCGCTGAAGCTTGCGATCCGCGAGCTGGCCGATGCCGGCAGCCCGATCGTCGCGGCGCGGCCGGAGAGCGAGGAGGCGCAGGCCTATCGCGCCATCGCGGCGCGGCTCTGGGCGACGCTCGAGGGCAAGGGCGCGGCGGCGGGGCCGCGCATCGTCGTCGAGTAGCGGCGAGGCCGGGCGGCGGCGCCGGCGGGGCATGCTTCCCTCCGCGCCGCGCGGGTGTAGGCTGCACCGGGGACGGCCGCGCAGCCTCGCCCGGCCAGGGAGGATGATGACCATGCAGCTCGGCGCCTCGATGTTCCCGACCGACTACTCGATGACGCCCGCGGCGCTCGCCCGGGCGCTGGAGGCGCGCGGCTTCGAATCCATCTGGGCGCCGGAGCACAGCCACATCCCGGTCGAGCGGCGCTCGCCCTGGCCGGGCGGGGGCGAGCTGCCCAAGCGCTACTACGACTGCATGGACCCCTTCGTGGCGCTGTCCTTCGCCGCCGCGGCGACCACGACGCTGAGGCTCGGCACCGGCGTCTGCCTGGTGAACCAGCGCGACCCGATCCAGACGGCGAAGCTGGTGGCGACGCTGGACCAGCTCTCCGGCGGGCGCTTCCTGTTCGGCGTCGGCATCGGCTGGAACGCCGAGGAGATGGAGAACCACGGCACCGCCTTCGCGACCCGCGCCAAGCTGGTGCGCGAGCGCGTGGAGGCGATGAAGGCGATCTGGACGCAGTCGAAGGCCGAGTACCACGGCGAGTTCGTCAATTTCGACCCGATCATGGCCTGGCCGAAGCCGGTGCAGAAGCCGCACCCGCCGGTGATCGTCGGCGGCGCCTTCCCGCAGGGCGCGCGCCGCGCGCTGCGCTACGGCAATGGCTGGATCCCGATCACCGGCCGCGCCCCGGTGCACGAGGCGCTGGCGAAGTTCCGGGCGATGGCGGCGGAGGTCGGCCGCGACCCGGCGGAGGTGCCCGTGACCGCCTTCGCCGCGCCGGAGGATGCGGCGGAACTGCGCCGCCTGCGCGACCTCGGCGTCAGCCGCGTGGTGGTCTCGCTCGAGTCGGAGAAGGAGGACGCGATCCTTCCCGTGCTGGACCGCTGGGCCGCGCTGATCGGCCAGGTGTAGCGTAGCGGTCCCCGGGCGGCGTGCGCCGCCCTACCGCGCCCCGGTGCGGAACAGCACCACGCGGACGGTGGCGGCGAGGATCAGCAGGTCGAAGCGCAGGCTGCGCCGGCGCGCATAGTCGAGATCGTAGGCCAGCTTCGCCCGCGCATCCTCGACCGAGGCCCCGTAGGGCATGTTCACCTGCGCCCAGCCGGTGATGCCGGGCAGCACCCGGTGCCGCTCGTCGTAGTTCGGGATCTGCGCGCGGAGGTCCTCGACGATGGCGGTGCGCTCGGGCCGCGGTCCGACCAGGGCCATCTCGCCGCGGAGGACGTTGATCACCTGCGGGATCTCGTCGATCCGCGTCGGGCGGATGAGGCGGCCGAGCCGGGTGACGCGCGAATCGCGCTCCGCCGCCCAGCGCGGCACGCCGTCGGCCTCGGCATCCACGCGCATGCTGCGGAATTTCAGCAGCGAGAAGCGGCGCCCGCCGCGCCCCACGCGCTCCTGCCGGTAGAGGACCGGGCCGCGGCTGTCGATCCTGATGGCGATGGCAACCAGCAGCAGGAGCGGAAGCGTGACGAGCAGCAGGGTCAGCGCCCCGGCGACGTCCAGCACGCGATGCGCAGCCGCCTCCGTGGCGATGCCCGTGCGCTCCGCCGACGCGGCACGCGCCGCGGGCTGCTGCAGCACCTCGCCCGGAACGGCATTCGGCACGAGCAGCGTGCTCGCGCTCCACACAGAGCGCGTGTCGAGGTTCGGGACCGGCACGGTGTGTCCTCCGCGAGGTCGGCTCTGGGGGAAGAGGGGGAGCGATCGCCGGCGCAACCTGCCCCGGTTGGCCGGCAACGGGCAAGCCACTTCGGACTGCTTTCGGTTCACATCTCACGGAAAGCTTTTCGACAATTCTCCGAGTGCGGCGGCACAGCCGCGAAGTGAATCACGTCCTTGCAACCAGTGGACGCAACCGGGCGCGGAGCACCGCGCATCCGCGGCCCGCCGACGGCGGCATGCCGCAAACGCCACTCTGCGCGTTCCTGCTGCCGCCGGTGACGCTGCGGCCGCATGCGCATGTCGCGCCGCGCCGCATCGTCGCACCAGGCGCAGGCCGCGCGGATCCTGGCGGCTCAGCGACTCGCTTCGCCTGGCGGAAGTCCGTGCAGAGTGCCGCGCCCCGGACGATAGCGCCGACGGGACAGCCGATCGCGGCGGCGCGCGCGCCAATCGAAGGCTGCGCCAAGAAGGGTCAGCCCGACGCCGAGGACGACCGCCAGGACCAGCAGCGCGATCTTCAGCGCCTCCATGGCCTCCGGCGCAAGGCCGAGCAGCCGGGTCATGCCTCGGGCCCCCGGTCGCCGCCGCAGAGGTTGCCGGCCCCTGTCCGTTCGGCCCGCGCGCCCCGCGCCGACGCAAGGGTGGCCGGTATCCGTCGCGTCCTGCCGGTCGCCATGGTCGCTCTCCCGTCTGCCGAACGCAGGCGCGGATGATCGCGCTCGGCCGGTGCGACCGCCAGGACGTTTTCGTATGATTGCCTACAATTCTATGCCTTTCGCCGCTCCCCTGTGGGGCCACCGGCACCGAGCGACCCCGCGGCGGCGCGCATCCGCAGGGAACGCGCCGCCGCCCCTGCCCGGCACCACGGTGCGTCCTGCGCGCCTGCCTTCGCGTCAGCCTGGAATCCGCCCTACTGTCCTGCTGGCGAAGTCCGCGGGATCACCCGGGACAGAGCGGATCGGCAGGCCGCGGACACCATCGGCCAGGGGCCCGGGGACGACCCCCGCAGGGATGCCGGACCCGGCACACCGGGCCGGGGTGCCGAGACCACGGCGACAGGAGCGACACATGGCCCTCTATCTCGTCTGCCACGGCGCCTGGTCCGCCGGCTGGGCCTGGAAGAAGGTGCGCCCCCTGCTGCGCGCCGCCGGGCACGAGGTCTTCACGCCCAGTTACACCGGCCTCGGCGAGCGCGCCCACCTGGCGCACCCCCTGGTGGACCTCGAGACCCACATCGCCGACATCCTCGGGGTGATCGAGGCGGAAGACCTCGCCGACATCATCCTCGTCGGCCACAGCTATGGCGGCATGGTCGCCACCGGCGTCGCCGACCGCGTGCCGGGGAAGATCCGCCACCTCCTCTACCTCGATGCCTTCGTGCCTGCCGACGGCCAGTCGCTCAGCGACCTCGTCGCCGGCGCGCCGACGGCCGAGCCCCTGGCCGGCTGGCTGATCCCGCCGAACCCGCCCTCCCCCGACACCAGCCCGGAGGATCTCGCCTGGACGGCGCCGCGCCGGCGCCACCAGCCCGCGCGCTGCTTCACCCAGCGGCTCCGCCTCTCCGGCGGCACCCCGCCCTTCCCGCGCAGCTACGTGCACTGCACGCGGAAGGAGGGGCACGACGTCTTCCGCCAGTTCGCCGACCGCCTCCGCGCCGACCCCGCCTGGCGCTTCCGGACCATGGAGGCGAGCCACAGCCCGAACGTCACCGCGCCCGAGGCGCTGGCGGAGATCCTGCTCGGCCTCGCCTGAGCGGCGGCGGGGCTAGTGGCCTGATCGTCGCTGTCGGTACCCGACAGCGACGTGAAGGAGACCACCAGATCCCCGTCCGGTGGTGCGATGCACGCCGCGGATGGCGGGAGCCATCGGCGGCGACCGCACCGCTAGATCCCCTCCTTCAGCACCCGCCGGGC
>CAYNYQ010000289.1:0-6556 GCA_964401305.1 uncultured Acetobacteraceae bacterium
CAGGCGCCGTGGTGCCGGCCTTCCAGCTGCTCGATGCGGTCTCCGCCGGCACGCTCGACGGTGGACATGGCGTCTCTGCCTATTGGTTCGGCAAGAACAAGGCCTTCAGCCTCTTCGGCACCTCGCCCCCTTGGTTCGGCGACGCGAATCAGTTGCTGGGCTGGTTCTACTACGGGGGCGGCGAGGCGCTCTACAACGAGTTGATCAACGACATCCTGAAGGTCAACGTCGTCGGCTTCCAGACAGGCCCGATGCCGACCCAACCGCTCGGCTGGTTCAAGCAGGCGATCGAGCGGCCGGAGCAGCTGCGCGGGCTGAAGTATCGCACGGTCGGCCTCGCAGCCGACCTCTTCAACGAGCTCGGGGCTGCCGTGACTTCCCTGCCGGGCGGCGAGATCGTGCCAGCGCTTGAGCGCGGCGTCATCGACGGAGCCGAGTTCAACAACCCTTCTTCGGATCGAGTCCTCGGCTTCCCGGACGTTGCCAAGGTCTACATGATCCAGAGCTTCCACCAGCGCACCGAGACTTTCGAGGTGCTGTTCAACAAGGGCAAGTTCGAAGCCCTGGCCGAGGAGCAGCGCGCGGTGATCCGCCACGCCTCCGAGGCGGCTTCCGCCGACATGTCGTGGAAGCTGCAGGACCGGTACTCGAAGGATCTGCTGGCGATGGCGCAGACCCAGGGCGTGCAGGTTCGGCAAACGCCCCGCCCGGTGCTCGATGCGCAGCTCGCCGCCTGGAACCGCGTGGTGGCCAAGTATGAGGGCGACGCCTCCTCGCCGGCCGCCGGCCCCTTCTTCAAGAAGGTCTGCGACAGCCAGCGCGAATGGTGCCGCCGGGTGGCGACCTTCTTCCTCCGCTACGAGGCCAGCCCGGCGATCGCCTACAACCACTTCTTCGCCCGACAGGGCTGACGCCGGCGCACCGCGCCGCCGCCGCCGGAGCCCAAAAGGGGCTCGGCGGCGGTGCTCGCCGTTTTGCGCGATCCGGACGGAGGGTCCCGGGCCCATGCAGCGACTGCTTCTCGGCATCGACCGGTTAAGCACCACGATCGGCCAGGCTTTCGCCTGGTGCATTGTTCTGCTCACGGGCGTAGTGGTCTACGAGATCTTCGTGCGCTACGTCTTCCGCGCGCCGACGACCTGGGCATATGACGTCTCTTATATGCTCTATGGCACGCTGTTCATGATGGCCGGCGGCTATGCGCTCAGTCGCAACGCTCATGTGCGTGGCGACTTCCTGTACCGCAATTTCCCACCGCGGCGGCAGGCCTGGTTTGATCTTGTCCTCTACATCCTATTCTTCTTCCCGGCGATTATCGCTTTTATGGTCTCAGGCTGGCACTTCTTCGAAGAGAGCTTCCGGCAGAACGAACGCTCGATGTTCTCGCCGACGGGGCCGGTCATCTGGCCGTTCAAGTTCCTCATCCCGTTGGTCGGGCTACTCCTTCTGTTGCAAGGGCTGGTCGAGGCCGTGCGCTGCGTCCGTTGTATCCGCGAAGGCGCCTGGCCGCAGCGCCTCTCCGACGTCGAGGAGCTCGAGCAGCAAATCCTTGCGGCAGCGGCGGAGAAAGACCCCGAGCAGCTCGCCGCCGAGATTGCGCGGACAGGCCACATCCCGGGCGAGCGCGCCGGCGACGAGCACACCGGCCGCTAACCGGCCCCAGCAGGCTTTACGACGATGACCGACGGCATGCTGGGTCTCACCCAGCTATTCCTCTTCCTCTTCTTCATCATGCTGGGCTTTCCAATCGCCTTCACGCTGATGGCGATGGGCCTCTTCTTCGGCTATCTCGGCATGCAGGAACGCATCTTCGACCTGCTGGTACAGCGCACCTATTCGGTCATGGCGAACGACGTGCTGATCAGCGTTCCGCTCTTTGTGTTCATGGGATACATCATCGAGCGGGCAAACATCCTCGACCGATTGTTCCGCAGCCTGCAGATGGCCTCGGGCAACATCCCGGGCAGCCTCGCCGTGGCGACACTGGCGACCTGCGCGCTGTTCGCTACCGCCACCGGCATCGTCGGCGCCGTGGTCACGCTGATGGGACTGCTCGCCTTTCCCGCCATGTTGCGCGCGGGCTACGATGTGCGCCTCGCATCCGGCGTGGTCGCAGCCGGCGGTTGCCTCGGCATCCTGATCCCGCCCTCCATCATGCTGATCCTCTTCGGCGCGACGGCCGGCGTTTCCGTGGTGCAGCTCTACGCTGCAGCCTTCATCCCGGGCGTGATGCTGGCCACGCTCTACATTGCCTACGCCATGGGCATCGCCGTGGTGAAGCCGCACTGGGCGCCGCGCCTGCCGAAGGAAGAGACGGCGCTCCCCTTCGCCACGATCGCATTCTCGCTGTTGACCTCCTTCTTCCCGCTCGCGCTGCTGATCGCCATGGTGCTGGGCGCGATCCTGATGGGCTTGGCCACGCCATCAGAGGCGGCGGCGATGGGCTCGCTCGGATCGGTGCTGCTCGCGGTGGCTTATCGCAGCTTCACGTGGGCCAAGCTGCGCGAGAGCGTCTTCCTCACCGCTCGCACGAGTGCGATGGTCTGCTGGCTCTTCGTCGGCTCTGCGGTCTTTTCCTCGGTGTTCGGCTATCTCGGCGGCCAGGACCTGGTGGAGCAATTCTTCAAGTCACTGCCGCTCAACCAGTTCACCTTCATGCTGCTGACGCAGATCCTGATCTTCATTCTCGGCTGGCCGTTGGAATGGACCGAGATCATAGTGATCTTCGTGCCCATTTTCCTTCCGTTACTCGACGATTTCGGGGTTGATCCGCTGTTCTTCGGCGTGCTGATCGCGCTGAACCTGCAGACCAGCTTCCTATCGCCGCCCGTCGCGATGGCCGCATTCTACCTGAAAGGTGTCGCGCCAAAGCACGTGCGGCTGGAATCGATCTTCGCCGGCTGCATGCCCTTCATCTACATCGTCGTCTTCTGCATGGCTTGCGTCTACCTCTTCCCCGGCCTTGTCACCTGGCTGCCGGAGCAACTCTATGGCGGCGGCGGCGTGGGCACGCCGGGCTTGCAACTCGACGCGCCGCCAACGGGTGGCTTCCAGGAGGAGGAAGTCGTCCTCCCCTCCATCAACTAGCATGCACGCTCTTTCCCCGGAGCACGAGGCCGCCAGTTGGATTGCCGAGGCCTTCGAGACCGGCAATCCACTCGCATACCTGCACGAGCCGCTTGCCCCCCGCGACGTGGAGGCCGGGGAACGCATCGCTGCGGCGGTGCTCGAGCGCCTTGACCTCATCGCTTGCGGAATCCGAATTGGCCCGGGCTGCAACCCGGATACCTTCGTCGCGGGACCGATCCTGGAAGGGCGGCTGTTCGCGTCACGCACGCCTGTTCTGCTCGCCGCGCTTCGGCACGCCCGCGCCACCGCCGCGCTCGTCGGAACACTCGCCGAGCCGCTCACGCCAGAGGGTACGAGCCTGCCGCGCTTCGCGGCGCTGCATCCAGCGATTGATATCGCCGCCAGTCGCTTCTCCCAGCCGGCCGCATCTATCCCCCTGCTCGCGGCAGACCTAGCGGGGCTCGGCCAGGTGGTTGCGGGACGCGCCACCGCTGCCGCCACCATATCGCCTGATGCCTGGCATGCCCTGCCGGTGACACTCGCACCGAAAGGTCGGCGCACGAGGCCACACGCCGTGGATGTCGCGGCGCGGATCGATCAGGCGACCGTGGCCGCCCGTCGCCTCGGCGGGCTGCCTGCCGGAGCGATCCTGGTGGTGGCAGGCCTGTCCGATCCCCTGGTTCCGCAACCGGGCGGGATCCTCGCCGCGGGCCTGGGGCCGCTCGGCCGGGTCAGGGCCAGCTTCGCATGACCGACGGCGGCGCTTCAGCCGCGGAGCAGGCTCAGCGCCCAGCTCAGGAGTGCCAGTAGCCAGAAACCGAGCGCGAGGATTGCCACCCGCTCCGCATGCCAGATCAACCGGGTGCGGAGGACGCCCGCAAGCAGCCGCTGCGCCTCAGCCCGGGGCAGTTGATGCGCGAATTCGCCCGCGGTGCCCGGCAGCATCGACCAAAGCTCGGAGTGGCGGATGTCGCGTCGCGGCGCGCGCCATGCGGCCACGAGCAACCCGAGCCAGAACACCGCCGTCAGGGCGGCGGCGCTGCGGAAGGCGAGTGGCAGTTCATAGGAGAGCGCGAGCATCACTGTCCCGATGCCAAGGCCCGCGAAAGCGCAGGCTCGGCGGATGGAATGGTCGGCAATGGCGATGACACTGTCCATGCGATCACCTTCAGCACGGCAGGCGCGGGAGGGCCCGAGTTGACCCGCTTTGCCGCGCCGCATCATCCTCCGAACGGTCGACGATGGTGAAGGGCCTGCGGACGCCACATGCCTCGCGCAGGCTTGCCCGCCCAGAGACCGGCGTTCAGCCGAGCCCGGCCAGAAGCAGCAGCGACGCCCCCGCGAGCCAGACCGCATTGGCCGCCCGCTGGGAGAGCCCGCCCAGCCTCTCGGCGAGCGCAGCCGGCACGGCCGAGAGCAGCAGGGTTGCAGTCGAAACCAGCAGGCTGGCGCCGTAGAACACCACCTCCTTGGTCGGGTGCAGCATCTCGGGCAGCCAGACCGGGTGCAGGTACCACATGACCCCGACCATCGGACTGGCGAGCCCGTTCACCAGGCAAACGGCGACCGTTGCGACAAAGAGGCCCTGCGGCGTCACGGCACGCCCCTGCCCTAACCCGCCGCCCCGAGCGGCGTGATCCGCGGAGCAAACCCAGCAGAAAGCATCAGGACGCCGAAAACGAACCTGACGCCGAACAGCCAAAATGCCGCAACCAGTGGAAGCCACAGCCCAGCGACATAGCTCGGGACCGCGCGGCGTGCAGTCCAGACCGCCCAGTCGGTCAGGAGGCGAAAACCGCGCCAGATGTAGTTGGGGCTCTCTGGCGGCACAATCGCCTGCATCATGAAGCGGCCAAGGCAAGCCCATGCGGTCAGCGCGAGGAGGTAGGTCACCACCCAGAAGGGCAGGTAGCCGAACACGAAATCCGGGCCGGCATCCGCCATACGGCACCCCTCAAGACGGGGGGGCGGCCACGTCGCCGCGGCCGCCCCCGGGTTGGATCATCCGCTCGAGACCGGGGGGAGAAGCGCCCCCGGGGGCGGCGCTACTCCACCGCCTCCCGCCGGTCCACCAAGCGAACACCGCCGCGGGGGATGCGGATGTCGTCGATGAAGTCCTGCATCGCCCTGCTCGGGGCCGGGGTGACCTTCGAGACCAGGTAGATGGTCAGGAAGGACAGCGGCACGCCGAAGATGGCGCCCGAGATGTTGTTGATCCCCCAGAGTCGCCCGACCACGCGGCCGCGCAGCACGACGCTGTCGGTCGGCATGATCGCGTTGCCAATGAAGGACAGCGCGCCGTTCTTGAGGTTTGCGGCATTGGCGATGATCGCCTGCGCCTCGGCCTTGAGCTCCGCCGATGCGCTGGCGATGCCGGCGGCCTGGCGGGCCGCGGCCAGGATGGCGTCCTTCGAGCCGAAGAGCTGGATGAAGTCCAGGCCGAAGAACTCGGTATGGATCAGGTAGCCGAAGGTGACCGCGTAACCCACTGCCATGCCGAGGCAAGCAGCGATGTTCGTCGTCCCCTTATACCAGACCCCCATGACCAGGGCGGCGAAAAGGCCGGCCGCGGCAATGGAGAAGGCCCAGGCAACGAGGAAGAGGATGTCGGCGCCCATGTTGCCGGCCGTGTACGCCGCCAGCACCGCGACGATCAGCAGCAGCACGCGGGAGATGACCAGCCGGCGCGCGGTCGGCGCGTTGCGGTCGATCATCTTGTAGTAGACGTCGTGGCTGAGGGCGTTGGCCAGCGCCAGGAGCAGGCCGTCCGCGGTGGAGAGCGCGGCGGCGAGGCCGCCGGCAGCCACCAGGCCGGCGATCACGTAGGGCATGCCCGCGATCTCGGGCGTGGCCAGCACGACGACGTCCGGGTGGATGCGGAATTCGCTCCATTGCAGGATGCCGTCGTTGTTGCCGTCGACGATGTTGATCCAGGGCGTGCCGTAGGGGGAGATGATCTGCCAGTTCTTGATCCATTCCGGCAATGCCGCGATCGGCTGGCCGATGATGTTCTGGTAGATTTCCACCTTGGCGAAGGCGGCATAGGCCGGCGCCGTGAAGTAGAGCAGGAAGATGAAGAACAGGCTCCAGGCCACGCTCGCCCGGGCCTCGCGGACCGACGGCGTGGTGAAGTAGCGCATCAGGATGTGCGGCAGCGCCGCGGTGCCCAGCATCAGGCAGAACACCAGGGCGAAGAAGTTCACCGCGACCGGCCAGCTGAAATTGCCCCGCGCATCGGCGAAGGGCACCGTGTGGAAGCCCGAGACGCCCGGCGGCGGGGTCATGCCGGCGGCGCGGAAGGTGTTCTCCAGCCCCTCGATGCGCTCCAGCGCGAAGCCGTACATCAGCTGCGGCACCGGCACGCCGCTGATCTTGGCCGACATCAGGATGGCCGGGATCAGGTAGGCGATGATGAGGATGATGTACTGCGCCACCTGGGTCCAGGTGACCGCCCGCATGCCGCCCAGCATGGAGCAGACCAGGATGC
>CAYNYQ010000290.1:0-6537 GCA_964401305.1 uncultured Acetobacteraceae bacterium
GGGCGGCGGGTCCCTCCCGCCGCCCCGCCCCTGCCGCCGCGCGCCGCGCCCCCATCCTCCACAGCCGCACGCGCCCGTGCCATGCTGGCAAGCACGCAACGCGACAGGAGGGCGCGCCATGCCCCTGCTCACCGCGGACCGGGTCGAGGTCCTGGTGCTGGTGGATAACGTCACCGACAGCCTCTCCACCACGCCCGCCTTCGTCACGCGCGAATGGCCGCGGCTGCGCCGCTTCGGCATGCGCTTCGTCACCGGCGGCGCGCTCTGCTGCGCCAACCACGGCCTCTCCCTCGTCATCACCGCGCATGGGCCCGACGGCACCGCGCACAGCGTGCTCTTCGACGGCGGCCCCGTGGACTACGCGGTCGAGCGCAACGGCACGCGCCTCGGCGTCGATTTCGGCGCCATCGAGGCGGTGGTGCTGAGCCATGGCCACTGGGACCATGCCGGCGGCATCCCGCAGGCGCTGGCCATGATCCGCGCCGCCAACGGCAACCGCGCGGTGCCGCTGCACCTGCATCCCGGCATGTTCGGCGAGATCGGCAGCCGCCAGCCCGATGGCGGCGTGCTGCCCGCCGCCCCCATCCCGACGCCGCACGAATGGCGGACGATGGGCGCCGAGCCCGTGCTCTCCACGACGCCCTACACCATTGCCGGCGACCTCGTCTGGATCAGCGGCGAGATCCCGCGCCGCACCACCTACGAGAAAGGCCTGCCCAACCAGGTCAAGCGCCGCGGCCCCGACGAGGAGTGGCGACCGGACGGGCTGCTGATGGACGAGCGCGCGCTGGCGCTGCGCATCCGCGGCAAGGGGCTGGTGGTCTTCTCCGCCTGCTCGCATGCCGGCATCGTCAACGTGCTGCACCATGTGCGGGAGAGCTTCCCGGGCGAGCCGATCTTCGCCGCCATGGGTGGCCTGCACCTCTCCGGCGACACCGAGGCGGCGATCCCGGAGACGGTGCGCGACCTCGCGCCCTTCGATCTCGCGCACATCTTCCCGGCGCACTGCACGGGCTGGCGCGCGGTCAATGCGCTGGAGCGCGCCTTCGGCGAGCCCGCGGTCGTGCCGGCCGCGGTCGGCAAGGTCTTCGCGCTGTAGCGGCACGGCGCCCGGGCACGGCCGCCGCCGCCTGCCTCAGGGCGTGATCAGCGCCAGCAGGCGGAAGGCGGCATCGGCGATGCCCTGGCCCATCCAGCGAATCGCCCAGGCCTCCTCCGGCCGGTAGAGGAACAGCCAGGCGCCGTAGCCGCCCGCGCCGAAGGCCGCCAGCAGCATCATCCGCCGCGGCACGGCCTGGTACTGCATCGAGGCGAACCAGAGGATGAGGCCGCCGAGGCCGAGCGTCACGAAGCCCATCCGCCGCCTTCCCGGGGCCGCGCCGCTCAGCCCCCGGCGCGGACGCCGGTGAGCTCGACGAGCGTCCGCCAGCGCGCCACCTCCGCCTGCTGGAAGGCGGCGAAGGCAGCGGCCGGCATCGGTGCCGGGGCGAAGCCCATCTGCCCGAGGCGCGCCACGATGGCAGGCTCGGCCAGGATCGGCGGCAGGGCGGCGGAGAGGCGCTCGACCACGGCGGGCGGCGTGCGCGCCGGGGCGAAGAGGCCGAACCAGGCGTCCACCGCCATGTAGGGCGCGCCGGCCTCGGCCAGCGTCGGCACCTCCGGCAGCGCGGGCAGGCGCTGCGGCGCGCCGATGCCGAGGCAGCGCAGCTTCCCCTCCTGCACGAGCTGCACCACCTGCGGCCAGGTCGAGACGAAGAAATCCACCGTCCCCGCCACCGTATCCGTCGTCGCCTGGGCGCCGCCGCGATAGGGCACGTGCGTCGCAGTCAGCCCCTCGCGGCGAACGAAGCTCTCGGCGATCACGTGGCTGGCCGAGCCGATGCCGGAGGAGGCATAGGTCAGCCGCCCGCCGCCCCGGCCGCGCGCGGCGAGTTCGGCCAGCGTCCGCGCCGGGGCGTTCGCGGGCACCACCAGCGCGTGGTGCACCTCGGCCAGCCGGCCGATGGCGGCGAAGTCCTCGACCGGGCGATAGGCCAGGTTCTCGATCATGGCGGCATTGGCCGCATGGGTCTGGTTGTTGCCGAGCGCCAGGGTGTAGCCGTCGGGCGCGGCCTGGGCGACGGCCTGGGTGCCGACCACCGCGGCGCCGCCGGGGCGGTTCTCCACCACGAAGCTGCTGCCCGGGATCGTGGCCTGCAGCCGCTCGGCCAGCGCGCGGGCCAGCAGGTCGGTGCTGCCGCCCGGCGGATAGGCGACGACGATGCGCACCGGGCGCGCGGGCCAGGCCGGTTCGCCGGCGGTCTGGGCGCGGGCCGGCGGCCGCAGCGCGGCGATCAGCGGCAGCGCGGTGCCGAGCAGGTGGCGGCGGCGGAGCGGCATGGGTCGGTCTCCTTTCCCTCTCGGCGGCCCCCGGGAGGGACCTGCCCGGCGGGCCGGATCGGCGGCCCCTTGGGGCGCCTCCGGCGAGTTCCCTGGATGGCCGCCCCGGCGGGTCCCGCCCACGGGCCCCGCGCCCGCGATCCCCACCGGGTCGGCCTTGCCGGGCGGCCCCGCGGATCGGCGCCGGCCCGGCGGGCGGGGTGGCGAGTCGCCGCCCCCGCCCCGCCCCTCTGCCGGATCGCGCGATGCCGGTCCACTCCCGTGCGCTGCCGGATCATGCCGGGGACGTCGGCGCCACGCCGGTCGCGGCAACCACAGATTGGTGAGGATACATTTTGTCGCAACGCTGCCGTGATTGCGACACAGAGACTTGGCACCATCTGCTCATGTGGAAGGAGAGGCAGGATGCGCAGGAGATCGCCCCATCCGGCGCCCGCGCCGGCCCGGGAGGACCGGACATGACGCTGTGGTCCGACTTCCTTCGCCGGCTCATGCTCGGCGCCACGCTGTCCGCGCCCGCCGCCGGCGCCGCGGCAGACCAGGCGCCCTCCGCCGATCCGCCGGCCGAGATCGCCGAGCCCCGCGCGTCCGGCAGCGCCCGGCCGCAGGCCGACAGCCGGGCCTGACGCGGCGAGGCCGGCCACGCCGCGCGGCCGCTGGCTCAGGCCCGAAGCCCTGCGAAGAAGGCCTTCAGCAGGGCCGCGGAGTCGCCCTCCCGCACGCCGCCGACCACCTCCGGCGCATGATGGCAGGAGGCGGCGGCGAAGATCCGCGCGCCATGCTCGACGCCGCCGCCCTTCGAGTCATAGGCGCCGAAGACCAGGCGGCGGACGCGGAACAGGCTCGCCGCCTGGGCGCACATCGGGCAGGGCTCGAGCGTCACGGTCAGGGTGCAGTCGGGCAGGCGGGGCTCGCCGCGCCGCGCCGCCGCCTGGCGCAGCGCCAGGATCTCGGCATGGGCGGAGGCATCGGCCAGTTCCTCCACCCGGTTGCCGGCCCGGGCCAGCACGGCGCCGGCGGCGTCGGTGACAACCGCGCCGACCGGCACCTCGCCCCGCGCCGCCGCGGCGCGGGCTTCCTCGAGGGCGATCTCGATCGGCGTCATGGCGCGGCCCCCGGGCCCGGGCTGGCCGGGCGGGCCGGCCGCGCCATGCGGCGATGCCGCCATCGGGGCGCCGTCAGCCCTGCGGCGGCGTCTCGCCGGCCGGGGGCGGCGCGGCGGGGCGCTGGCGGCGATCGGCCATGAACTGGTCGAACTCGGCCTTGTCCTTGGCGAAGCGCAGCCGCTCGAGGAAGGCGGCGAAGTCGCGCTGCTCCTCCTCCAGCCGGCGCAGCGTATCCTGTCGGTACTCGTCGAAGGCGGCGTTGCCGGAGGAGGCGCCCTCCTCCCGCCGCCAGCCCCGCCAGCCGCAGTCGCCGGCGCCGGCGCCGGTCCAGGCCGCGCCCGCATGGCCGTTGCGGCGTGCCCAGCGGCCACCGATCCGCCCGGTGCCGATCAGGAAGAACAGCACGGCGAGGCCGATCGGCCAGAACAGGATGAAGGCCAGCACCATGGCCCCGATCAGCACCGGCTTGGGCAGCGACCAGGCGAAGGCCCAGGGGTTCCAGCCGCGGTGCCCGCCAGGGCCGAGCGGATTCGGGGCCCAGGCGGGTGGGCCGAAGGCGCCCGGCGGCGCGGCGCCAGGCTGAGCGGTTCCGGACATCGAGGGGGTCCTCCTTGTATGCAAAGCTTACTTACATTGGCGAACCGTGCCGGGCTTTTCAAGCCAAATCGGCACCGCGGGATGGCCGGCATGCGCGGCCGGGCACGAAGCGGGCCGGCGCGCAGGGCTCCGGGCCGGGGGGCGTTCCTGCAAACCCTCTCAGCGCCCGCCGCCGGCGAGGCCCAGGCTCTGCAGGTAGATCAGCAGCCCGGCCTCCAGCAGGTCCTCCGGCGCCATGGGCAGCTTGCGCCGGGCGCGGTCGGGCCGCGCGAACAGCGAGGCGATGCCGTGCGCCATCGACCAGATGTGCAGCGCGACCATCAGCGCCGGCGGCCGCCGCCCCTCCGGCAGGCCGGCGATCAGCCGCTCCGTCGCCTGGCGCAGCACGCCGAAGGCGCGGTCCCCGGCGGCCTGCAGGCCGGGGTGGTCCTCGGCGGCCAGGCGCGTCTCGAACATCGCCGCGTAGAAGGCGGCCTCGCTGCGCGCGAAGCCGAGATAGGCCCGGCCCACCGCCTCGAAGGCGGCGAGCGGATCCGGCGCGCCGTCGTTCCAGGCATGCTCCAGCGCCGCGGCGAAGCGCTCGAAGCCCTGTCGCGCCACCTCGGCCAGCAGCGCCTCGGCGTCGCGGAAGTGGCGATAGGGCGCGCCGGGGCTGACGCCGGCCAAGCGCGCCGCCTCGGCCATGGTGAAGCCGGCGGGCCCGTGCTGGCCGATCAGCGTCACCGCCGCCTGCACCAGCGCCTCGCGCAGGTTGCCGTGGTGGTAGCCGCGCCGCTGCCCGGACCAGGTCATGTGAGGATTGCTTGCATCGCCCCGATCCTTGGCACCACCGGCGCCGCCAGGCCAGTCCCGGCGCCGCGACTGTTTCCTTGCCCCGGCGCGGCGCCGAGGGCTAGCAACGCGGCATGCCCGCGCGCTCTCGTCCCGTCATCGGCGTCACCCTGGATTCCGAGCCGGCCGGCGGCTGGTCGAAGCTGCCCTGGTACGCGCTGCGCCAGAACTACTTCGCCGCCCTCGTCGAGGCCGGCGCCCTGCCGGTGGCGCTGCCGCACCACCCCGAGCTCGCCGCCGAGTACCTCGGCGCCGTGGACGGGCTGCTGATCACCGGCGGCGCCTTCGACGTCGACCCCGCGCTCTGGGGCGCGGAGCCGGTGCACCCCAAGGTCACGCTGAAGCCCGGGCGCACCGATTTTGAGATGGCCGCGGCGCGCGCGGCGCTTCAGCGCGACATGCCCGTGCTCGGCATCTGCGGCGGGCAGCAGCTGCTGGCGGTGGCCTTCGGCGGCACGCTGATCCAGCACATCCCGGACGCCGTGCCCGATGCCCTGGCGCACGAGCAGCCCAACCCGCGCACCGAGCCCGGCCACGAGGTCCGCATCGCCGAGGACACGCTGCTGGCGCGCCTCACCGGCCGCGCGCGCATGGCGGTGAACAGCGCGCACCACCAGGCCGTGCTGACGCCGGGCGCGGGCGCGGTGGTGAATGCGCGCGCCCCGGACGGCGTGGTCGAGGGCGTCGAGCATCCCGGCTACCGCTTTGCCCTCGGCGTGCAGTGGCACCCGGAATATGCGGTCGATCCCGCCGACCCGCTGATCCTGCGCGGCTTCGTTGCGGCCTGCCGCCGATGAGCGACGAGGCGCCCGAGGAGACGGCGGACGAAGCGGCGGCCGGGGGCGAGTCGGCGGCGCGTGGGGAAAGAATCGCCAAGTGGCTCGCCCGCGCCGGCATCGCCTCCCGCCGCGACGCCGAGCGGCTGATCGCCGAGGGCCGCGTCCGCCTCGACAACCGCGTGGTGGAGACGCCGGCGAGCTTCGTGCAGCCCGGCGACCTCGTCACCGTCGACGGCAAGGCGGTCGCCGACCCGCAGCGCACCCGTCTCTTCCGCTACCACAAGCCGGACGGCCTGCTGACCACGCACCGCGACCCCGAGGGCCGCCCCACCGTCTTCGAGCGCCTGCCCCCCGGCCTGCCCCGCGTCGTCTCGGTCGGCCGGCTCGACTACAACTCCGAGGGCCTGCTGCTGCTGACCAACGACGGCGCGCTGGCCCGCCGGCTGGAGCTGCCGGCGAATGGCTGGATCCGCCGGTACCGCGTGCGCGTGCACGGCACGGTGAACGAGCGCGACCTCGCGGCGCTGGCGCGCGGCGTCACGGTGGAGGGGCTGCGCTACGGCCCGATCGAGGCCGGGCTCGATTCCCGCCAGGGCGCCAATGCCTGGCTCACCGTGGCGCTGCAGGAGGGCAAGAACCGCGAGGTGCGGCGCGTGATGGCGCATCTCGGCCTGCAGGTGACGCGGCTGATCCGCACCGCCTATGGCCCCTTCCAGCTCGGCAGCCTGCCGCGCGGCGCGGTGGAGGAGGTCAACCCCAAGGTGCTGCGCGAGCAGCTCGGCGCCGGTGCCGCGCCCGCCCCCCCGCGCCCGGCCCGCGCCCCGGCGGCGCCCCGCCCCGCCGCC
>CAYNYQ010000291.1:0-6477 GCA_964401305.1 uncultured Acetobacteraceae bacterium
GGTGGTCACCGCCAACAAGGCGCTGCTGGCGGTGCATGGCGCGGCGATCGCCGAGCTTGCGGAAGCACAGGGCGTGCCGCTCGCCTTCGAGGCCGCGGTCGCCGGCGGCATCCCGGCGATCAAGGCGATCCGCGAGGGGCTGGCCGCCAACCGTATCCTCAGCGTCGCCGGCATCCTGAACGGCACCTGCAACTACATCCTGACCACGATGCGCGAGCAGAAGCGCGAATTCGCCGAGGTGCTGGCCGAGGCGCAGAAGCTCGGCTACGCCGAGGCCGATCCCAGCTTCGACATCGACGGCATCGACGCCGCGCACAAGCTGGCGATCCTCGCCGCCCTCGCCTTCGGCCGGCCCGTGGACTTCGCCGCCGTGCATGTCGAGGGCATCCGCGAGGTCACCGCCATCGACATCGCCATGGCCGAGGAGCTCGGCTACCGCATCAAGCTGCTCGGCATCGCCAGGCGCGAGCCGGGCGGGATCAGCACGCGCGTGCATCCCTGCATGGTGCCGGTCTCGGCGCCGATCGCGCGGGTCGACGGCGTCTTCAACGCGGTGGTGGCGGAGGGCGATTTCGTCGGCCGCGTGCTGCTGGAGGGCAGGGGGGCCGGTGCCGGCCCGACCGCCAGCGCCGTGGTCGCCGACCTGATCGACCTCGCGCGCGGGCGGCACACGCCGGTCTGGGGCGCGGCCAGCGGCGCGCTCGACGCCACCGCGGCGGTGCCGATGGACCGCCACAGCGGCGCCTACTACCTCCGCCTGATGGTCGTCGACCGCCCCGGCGTGATCGCCGACGTCACCGCGGTGCTGCGCGACCATGGCGTGAGCCTCGAGAGCATGCTCCAGCGCGGCCGCGCGCCGGGCGAGGCGGTGCCGGTGGTGCTGGTCACGCATGACTGCGAGGAGGCGGCGATGCGCGGCGCCATCGGCCGGATCGAGGCGCTGCAGGCGGTGGTCGAGCGGCCGGTGATGATCCGTATCGAGCCGTTCTGACCCACGGCATCGGGCCGGCCCCCGCGGGCCGGCCGCTTCCGGGGACTCCGCCGCCCGGTATAGTCTTGGCGCAAGGCACGGAGGCAGCGATGTCCGAGATCGACCCGAAATCCGGCATGGTGGTGGACCGCAACCTGGCGCTGGAGCTGGTGCGGGTGACCGAGGCCGCCGCACTCGCCGCCTCGCGCTGGATGGGGCGCGGCGACAAGAACGCCGCCGACGGCGCGGCGGTCGAGGCCATGCGCCGCGCCTTCGACACCGTGGCCATCACCGGCACGGTGGTGATCGGCGAGGGCGAGATGGACGAGGCGCCGATGCTCTACATCGGCGAGAAGGTCGGCCTCTACGCCCGGACCGGCGGAGGGCCGGAGGTCGACATCGCCGTCGATCCGCTCGAGGGCACCTCCATCACCGCCAAGGGCGGGCCGAACGCCATGGCGGTGGTGGCGCTGGCCGAGAAGGGCGGATTCCTGCATGCGCCCGACATCTACATGGAGAAGCTGGCGATCGGCCCGGGCCTGCCCGACGGCGTCGTCCACATCGACGAGGCGCCGGAGAAGAACCTGCGCGAGCTGGCGCGCGCAAAGAAGGTCGACATCTCCGACCTCGTCGTCTGCCTGCTCGACCGCGACCGGCACAAGGACCGCATCAAGGCCTGCCGCGCCGCCGGTGCGCGCATCATGCTCATCCCCGATGGCGACGTCTCGGGCGTCGTCTCGGTGTCGCAGGCCGAGACCGGGGTCGACGTCTACATGGGCTCGGGCGGCGCGCCCGAGGGCGTGCTGGCGGCCGCGGCGCTGCGCTGCATCGGCGGCCAGATGCAGGGCAAGCTGCTGTTCGAGGACGAGGCGCAGGTCGCCCGCGCCCGCGAGATGGGCGTCACCGACCCGAACCGCATCTACCACCTGCACGACATGGCCAGGGGCGACGTGATGTTCGCCGCCACCGGCGTCACCAGCGGACCGATGCTGCGCGGCGTCCGCCGCTTCCACAACGGCGCCATCACGCATTCCATCGTCATGCGCAGCAAGTCCGGCACCGTGCGCTACGTCGAGGGGCACCACAATTTCGCGCTGAAGCCCGCGGCCTTCGTGGCCTGAGCCGGCGGATGGAAGGGATGGACGTGGCCGCCGAGGGGCCCGTCCTCGGCGTCACCCGCAGCGTGACGGGGCGGCGCTGGATCTGGCGCGGCGGCGATGCGCGCATGGGCCTGGCGATCGCCCAGCGCCTCGACCTGCCGGAGCTGGTCGGGCGGATGCTCAGCGCGCGCGGCGTCGGCATCGACGCGGCCGGCGACTTCCTGGTGCCGACGCTGCGGGCGCTGCTGCCCGATCCCTCGCGCCTGGTCGACATGGACGCCGCGGCCGAGCGCCTGGCGGCGGCGGTGCGGCGCGGCGAGACCGTCGCGGTCTTCGGCGACTACGACGTGGACGGCGCCTGCTCCGCCGCGCTGATGGTGCGCGCGCTGCGGGCGCTCGGCTGCACGGTCTCGCACTACGTGCCGGACCGGCTGAAGGAGGGCTACGGGCCGAACCCCGCCGCCATCGCCACGCTCTGCGCCCGCGGCGCGACGCTGATCGTCTGCGTCGATTGCGGCGTCGCCGCGCACTTGGCCCTCGAGGCCGCCGAGGGGCGGGCGGAGGTGGTGGTGCTCGACCACCACAAGGCGGAGGGGCCGGTGCCGCGCGTCGCGGCCGTGGTCAACCCGAACCGGCTCGATTGCGGCTCGGGCCTCAGGCATGTCTGCGCCGCCGCGGTGGCCTTCCTGACCATGGTCGCGGTGCACCGGCAGCTGCGCCGCGCCGGGCATTTCGCCGTGCGGGAGGAGCCGCGGCTGCTCGACCTGCTCGACCTCGTGGCGTTGGCGACGGTCTGCGACGTGATGCCGCTGACCGGGGTGAACCGCGCCCTGGTCGCCCAGGGGCTGAAGGTGATGGCGCGGCGCGAGCGTGCCGGCATCGCCGCGCTGCTCGAGGTCGGCCAGGTGCGCGACGCGCCGACCGCGCACAGCCTGGGCTTCGTCCTCGGGCCGCGCATCAACGCGGCGGGGCGGATCGACGAGCCCGATCTCGGCCTGCGCCTGCTGCTCTGCGACGACGCCGTGGAGGCGCGCGCGATGGCCGAGCGGCTCGATGCCGTGAACAAGCGCCGGCAGGAGGTGGAGGGCGAGGTGCTTTCCGCCGCCCTGGCCGATGCCGAGGCGCAGGTCGCCGCCGGGCACCCGGTGCTGCTCCTCGGGCGGGAGGGGTGGCATCCCGGCGTGGTCGGCATCGTCGCCGGGCGGATGAAGGAGCGTTTCAACCGGCCGGCCTGCGTGGCCGGGCTTGCGGCGGGGGTGGCCAAGGGCAGCGGGCGGTCGGTGCCGGGCATCGATCTCGGCGCGGCGGTGATCGCGGCGCGCCAGTCCGGGCTGCTGGACTCGGGCGGCGGGCATGCCATGGCCGCCGGCTTCACGCTGCCGGCCGAGCGGATGGCAGCTTTCCACGCCTTCCTCGACGAGCGGCTGGCCCGGGCGGCCGAGCTTCCCGGCGCGGCCGATCTCGCGGTCGAGGGGGTGGTGGGCGTGCCCGCCGCCACGGTCGACCTCGCCCGGCAGGTCGAGCGCCTGGCGCCCTTCGGCGCGGGCAACGAGGAGCCGCTCTTCGCCCTGCCGCGCGCCCGCATCGTGCGCGCGGACCGCGTCGGCAAGGAGGGCGGCACCATCCGCGCCTTCATCGAAGGCGAGGGCGGGGGCGGTCGGCTGAAGGCGATCTGCTTCCGCGCGAAGGAGGGGCCGCTGGCGGAGGCGCTGCTCGGCTCCGCCGGCGTGCCGATGCACCTGTGCGGCCAGCTGCGGGCGGAGCGCTGGAACGATTCCGTGACGCCCTGCCTGCACGTGACCGATGCGGCCGTGATCCCCGGGAGTGCCGCGGGCTATTGACGCCCTGCCGCCGCGCCTCTACCCGGCCGGCGTCCGTCCCCATCGTCTAGAGGCCTAGGACACCAGCCTTTCACGTTGGTAACACGGGTTCGAATCCCGTTGGGGACGCCATGCCGATGCTGCGGGCGCTCTCGTCTCCCGCGCCGGCGACACGCTCCCGCCTTGCGCGCCGCGCCCCCAGGCCCGACTCTCGGCCCCTCGATTCGAGGGAGGGCGCGATGGCGCGGATCGGCTTCATTGGGCTCGGCACCATGGGGCTGCCGATGGCGAGGAACCTGCTGAAGGCGGGCCACCAGGTCACCGGCTTCGATCTCAACCCCGATGCCATGGCCGCCTTCGCCGCCGCCGGCGGCACCCGCGCGCCGGACGCCAATGCCGCCGCCCAGGGCCGGGAATTCGTCGTCACCATGCTGCCGGCCGGCCGCCATGTGCGGGAGGTCGTGCTTGGCCCCGGCGGCAACATGGGCGGCGCCGCCGCGCACAGCGATGCCGGGACGGTCTTCATCGACTGCTCCACCATCGACGTCGCCACGGCGCGCGAGCTGGCGGAGAAGGCCGGGCGCGCGGTGGTCGACGCCCCCGTTTCGGGCGGGCAGATGGGCGCCGAGAACGGCACGCTGACCTTCATGGTCGGCGGCACCGAGGAGGCCTTCGCCAGGGTTGGCGTCGTGCTGCAGGACATGGGCCGCGCCATCATCCATTGCGGCGAGGCCGGCGCCGGGCAGATCGTCAAGGCCTGCAACAACATGATGCTCGCCGCCAGCATGATCGCCACCTGCGAGGCGCTGGTCATGGCCGAGCGCCTCGGCGTCTCGCACCGCGCGGTCTTCGACGTGGTCGGCAAGTCCACGGGCCAGTGCTTCGCGCTGACCGGCTACGCCCCCGTGCCCGACCTCGTGCCGGCCAGCCCCGCCAACCGCGACTACAGGCCCGGCTTCGCCGCGGCGCTGATGCTGAAGGATCTCGGCCTGGCGCAGGAGGGCATGCAGGCCGCCGGCGTCGACAGCCAGGTCGGCGGCAAGGCGCTCGAGCTCTACCGCCGCTTCGTCGAGGCCCAGGGCCATGGCGGGCTCGACTTCTCCGGCATCATCAAGCAGGTGCGCGGCGAGGCCTGACGCCCCTCGCCGAAACGCCGTCGGCGACCATATGGCGCGGACCATGAACGCACTGGCGCACCCGATCGACCCCGCGAGCCTGCCTGCCTGGCTCGTCGGCGAACTCCGCTCCGACCATGCCGGGGAGACCGGCGCGGTGATGATCTACCGCGGCATCCTCGCCATCAGCCGCGATGCCGCGGTGCGCGAGTTCGCCGCCCGCCACGCGGCGACCGAGCAGGGGCATCTCGACCTGCTCGAGGGCGTGCTGCCGCCGGCGCGACGCTCCCGCCTGCTGCCGGTCTGGCGCGTCGCCGGCTGGCTGACCGGGGCGCTGCCCGCCCTGTTCGGCCCGCGCGCGGTCTTCGCCACCATCGACGCGGTCGAGACCTTCGTCGACCACCACTACCAGCAGCAGATCGACCGGCTCGATTCCGAGCAGCGCTTCCCCGACCTGCGCGCGCTGCTGCGCCGCTGCCAGGAGGAGGAGGTGCACCACCGCGACGAGGCGCGCGACCTCGGCGCCGGCCGGGCGCCGGGCGCGCTGCTGCGCGGCTGGGCCTGGCTTGTGGGCTCCGGCTCTGCGGCCGCCGTCTCCGCGGCGCGGCGCATCTGACGGCGGCGGGACGCCCTACAGCGTGATCGCCGAAGGGCGTAACGCCCGCAGGCGTGAATCACGCGACGCAACAACGCGCTGGACCACGATCCGCGATTCAGTCCTCGCGGATCGTGGTCTAGCGCCAGCGCCGGTGCATCCAGAGCCATTGCCCGGGATGCTCGCGGATCCAGCCCTCGACGATGCGGTTGAGCAGCGCCGTCGCCGCCTCGATGTCCACCTGGCCGTTCGCCGCACGGGGCAGCTCGATCCGCTCCGTCAGCTCCACCAGGAAGCCGCCACCGGCCTGGCGCACCACCCGTGCGCCGTGCACGGGCGCATCCGGAAAGCGGCGGGCGAGCCGCGGCAGCAGCGGGTTGGAGGCGGCGGGGCGGCCGAAGAAGGGCACGCGCGGGCCGCGGCCGAAGCGCTGGTCGATCAGCATGCCGACATGCAGCCCCTGGTCCAGCGCCTCCATCATGGCGATCGGCGCGGCCGGCCCCGCGGCGATCAGCCGCCCCATGATCGGCGTCCGGAGCGCCACGATGTCGGCGGCGATGCGCGCATTGTTCGGCGTGCGGTAGAGCACCGCCGAGGCGAGCCCGTGCTTCGCCGCGGCGACCGCCGGGATCTCCCAGTTCGCCAGGTGCGCGGCGAAGATCAGCGCCGGCTTCCCGTCCTCGGCCAGCGCCGTGTAGCGGGCGATGGTCTCGGCCGAGGCGCGGATGCGGCCCTGCGTCGGCCGCGCCGGGTCGAAGTCCCAGATCCGGTCCATGTGGACGTATTCGCAGGCGACGCGGCCGAGATTGTCCCAGGCCTCGCGCAGGATGGCGCGATGCTCGGCCTCCGTCCTTTCCGGGAAGGCCTGGCGGATGTT
>CAYNYQ010000292.1:0-6458 GCA_964401305.1 uncultured Acetobacteraceae bacterium
CCGTACCTGTTGCTGCTCGCCTGCCCGCTGATGCACCTCCTCATGCACCGTGGCCATGCCAATCATGGCAGCCCCGGCGATTCAGCTCCAGCCGAGCCGAAGGAGCGCGGCCGTGCCGCAGGTGCAGACTAGAGCCATGTGGTCACCAGGGCTCGTTACGTTCGGCTGGTACCTCGCCCTTCTTCTGCCCGCGAACCTGGCGTGGGAAGCAGCGCAGCTTCCGCTCTACACGATCTGGACCGAGGCGAGCGCGCGGGCGATCGTCTTCGCCGTCCTCCACTGTACCGTGGGAGACGGCATGATCGGCGCATTCTCGCTGGCCGGCGCGCTGGTCCTGCTCGGCGCCCGCGAGTGGCCGGCGCGGGGAGCGGCCGGTGTGGCGGTGGTCGCGACGGCGGTCGGGCTCGGGTATACCGTGTTCAGCGAATGGCTGAACGTCGAGATCCGCGAGGCATGGGCCTACGCCGAGGCCATGCCGCGATTGCCGCCGCTCGGCACCGGGCTTGCGCCGGTGCTGCAATGGCTGGTCCTTCCGCCGCTCGCCTTGCTCGGGGCGCAGGGGCTGGCAACCTCCAGCCGGGCCCTGGCCGCCGATCCGGCAAGGGATCTCATTTGACGGCCAGTGCCGGTCCGGCGCCCTCGCCTATGCAACGCAACCCAAGCAGAGGAGACGCAGGCAGCCGCCTCGGATCAGGCGACCGGCGAGACATCTTCCGGGAAGATGTACCAGGATCCGAAGTCGCTGATGCCTTCGACGAAGCCGGGAGCGTCGACGAACATGAAGTCGCTCTGCCGTAGCTCGTTGCGGGCGACGCCGAGCAGCAGGACAGATCCGTCCGCCCGGCCGTCGCCGTCCACGTCCCATGCCACGAGGGCACCGTCGGCCGTGTCGGTGACGGTGACGTCCTCCGGCGCGATGTCACGGAATGCAATGTGGTCGAAGGCCCCCTGGGCGAGGCCGGTAGCCTCGAAGTCGGTCACGACGTCACGGCCGCTGTCCGGCGCCACGATGAAGGCATCGGCGCCCATGCCGCCCGTCAGGGTGTCGTTCCCGCCCCCGCCCTCAAGCATGCCGTGACCGGCACCCTCCTCGAGCACGTCCCGGCCGTCGCCGCCCATCAGTTCGTCGGCATCCTCGCCGCCGACCAGGCTGTCTGCGCCACGGCCGCCGTCCAGCCGGTCCATGCCTGCGCCGCCCTCAAGCGTATCCTGGCCGTTGTCGCCCTGCAGCACGTCGTCGCCGGCGGCGCCCGCCATGGAGTCGGCGCCGTTGCGGCCGAAGAGGTGGTCGTCGCCCGTCCCGCCTGCCAGGTCATCGCCGGCATTGCCGCCGACCACGGCCTTGCCGCCGTCGACAGGAAGCGCGAAGCCATTCATGCCGGGGCGCACCGGGAAGGAGTTATCCACGCCGGTGATCTCGGGCCCAGGGTCGCTCGGCGACCCCCGTTCGGCGGCCGGTCCCGCCGGATCGCGGGAGGCAGGCGGCAGACCGGGGCTGTCGGCAAACATGAAGTCGTCCTGCGCGAGCTCAGCCTTGGCCACGCCGACCAGCAGGACCGAACCGCCGTCCCAAGAGACGCGCGCACCCGATGTCGTGTCCTCGACGGTCAGCTCCTCCCATCGGAGATCGCGCAGCGCAATGTGGTCGAACATGCCCGGACCGGCGGTAAAGTCGAAGATCGTGTCGTCGCCGCTCGTGCGGTCCACGACGAAGGCGTCCGGCCCCTGCCCCCCGACCAGGGTGTCGTCGCCAGGGCCACCTTCAAGCCCGCTGTGCCCGGCGCCCTCGTCCAGGTAGTCGTTTCCGGCGCCGCCGAACAGCATGTCCGCTTCGGCGCCGCCATAGAGCGTATCCGCGCCGTTGCCGCCGCGCAACAAGTCCATGCCGTCGTTGCCGGAGAGCAGGTCGCGGCCCGCTCCGCCGGCGAGCACGTCCTGCCCGGCCCCTCCACCGATCGCGTCCGCACCGCCCGACCCCCAGCCGTGGTCACGGGCACTGGTCCCCGCGGTCGAATCGCTCTCGTCGAGCCCAAGCGCAAGGCGATAGGCCTCGCTGCCGGCCCGGAACTCCAGCGCTAGGCCCGAAGGCTGAGTACCGGCGTCCTGCTGAAGGATTGTTCCGGACTTTTCAGGTGCCGCCGTCTTGGGCATGATTTATTTCCGTCTTTGCTGGCTAAAGGGCTCGGGGAGAACCCGGGCGGATTGGTCTTGGAAGGCGCGCCGCGACGCGTCAGCGCGCCATGCGCTCGCATTCCTCGGCGCACCGGCGGCAGGCCTCGGCACACCGGCGCATCGCATCGTCCCCGTCCGGGTGTCCGGAGCAGCTCTGCTCGCACGCCCGACAGACCTCGGCGCAGACCGCACAGATGCGCCCGTGCAGGGTCGAGCCGCGGATCATGAAGTCGGCGCTCACGAGGCAGATCTGAGCGCAATCCAACATGATGCGGATATGGCTTGCCTCAGCATGGGACCCGCCCCGCTGCAGGCAATGTGCAACGGTCGCGAGGCACACGCGGTGGCAGTCCAGGCAGGTCTGGATGCAGGAGTCCATGTCGTGGTTCATCGCGGGCTTCCTTCCCGATTGGCTGTCGGCGAACGGTCGGGATGCGGCGGGTGTTGCCTGCAACACTGTGACAAAGCCTTTCGCGGTGCCGCTTCAGGTGCGGTCACCCTGGCTTCGCTCTCAAGATCAACCGATTTGCCTCGGTAGCCCTCTTGGGCCTGCCACCTTGGCAAGCCGCAACATGGCGGACTTGCGGATGACCTCAGGGAAAGATTGCCCATGCATCAGCACGCGATCGATGGGGCGAAAGCAACCTCACATGGCCACTTACCGGGCAAAGCGGGCGTGCTCGATCCCGTTTGCGGCATGACCGTGGACCCGGCGGCGACGCCGCATCACGCAGAGCACGGCGGTACGACCTACCACTTCTGCTCGGCGGGCTGCCGCGGCAAGTTCGTGGCCGACCCGGCGAGATACGTGCATCCGAAGCCGGCGCCGCTTCGCGCCGAGCCGGTGGCACCGGGCACGATCTGGACCTGCCCGATGCACCCGCAGATTCGGCAGCCTAGCCCCGGCAGCTGCCCGATCTGCGGCATGGCGCTCGAGCCCGAGACGCCGACGGCCGAGGCCGCGCCGAACCCGGAGCTGGCCGACTTCACCCGCCGCTTCTGGATCGGCCTCGTCCTGACCGTGCCGGTCTTCCTGCTGGAGATGGGCGGGCACATGACGGGGATGCTGCATCTCGTCGGCGGCCCGCGCGTGGGCAATTGGATCCAGCTCCTGCTGGCGACGCCCGTGGTGCTCTGGGCCGGCTGGCCGTTCTTCGAGCGGGGCTGGGCGAGCCTCCGCAACCGCTCGCTCAACATGTTCACCCTCATCGCGCTTGGCACCGGCGTCGCGTGGCTGTTCAGCGTCGTCGCCACCGTCGCGCCGGGCGCCTTCCCGGCGGCCTTCCGCGGGCCGGACGGCTCGGTCGCAGTCTACTTCGAGGCCGCCGCCGTGATCGTCGTGCTGGTCCTGCTCGGGCAGGTGCTGGAGCTGCGCGCGCGCGAGCGGACCGGCGGCGCGATCCGCGCCCTGCTCGACCTCGCGCCCCCCACCGCGCGGCGTGTCGGCGCGGACGGGTCGGAGGAGGAGGTGCCGCTCGCGCATGTCCAGGTCGGCGACCGGCTGCGCGTGCGGCCCGGTGACAAGGTGCCGCTCGACGGCGAGGTGATCGAGGGCGGCTCGAACGTGGACGAGAGCATGGTCACTGGGGAGCCGGTCCCCGTCGCCAAGGCGCCGGGCAGCCGCGTCACCGGCGGCACGCTGAACGGCCAGGGTAGCTTCGTGATGCGGGCCGACCGCATCGGCCAGGATACGGTGCTGGCGCAGATCGTGCGGATGGTCGCCGGCGCGCAGCGCTCCCGCGCGCCGATCCAGCGCATGGCCGACCAGGTCTCGGCCTGGTTCGTGCCGGCGGTGGTTGCGATCGCCGTCGTCGCGGCCGTCGCCTGGCTGGTCTGGGGGCCCGATCCGCGCGCCGCTTACGCCATCGTCGCGGCGGTGACGGTGCTGATCATCGCCTGCCCCTGCGCACTCGGCCTCGCCACTCCGATGAGCATCATGGTCGGCGTCGGCCGCGGGGCGCAGGCCGGCGTGCTGATCAAGAACGCCGAGGCGCTGGAACGGCTTGAGCGCATCAACACCCTCGTCGTGGACAAGACCGGCACCCTCACGCGCGGGCGGCCCGAGGTCGTGGCCCTCGTCCCGGTGGCCGGGATAGCGGAGGAGGAGCTGCTCCGCCTCGCTGCCAGCCTCGAGCGTCCGAGCCAGCACCCGCTCGCCGAGGCTGTGGTCCGCGCCGCGGTGGCGCGCGGCCTGGTCCTGGCTCCCGTCGAGGGTTTCGACGCCCCGACCGGCCGCGGTGTCACCGGCGCAGTGGAAGGCCGCCGCGTCGCAATCGGCAACGCGCGGCTGATGGAGGAATTGGGGGTAGACGTGGACACCGTCTCGGCAGAGGCGGAGCGACTGCGCGGTGATGGCGCGACCGTCTTCTTCGTGGCGATGGGCGGCCGTGCCGCTGGCATCGTCGCCGTCGCCGATCCGGTGAAGGAGACCACCCTCGAAGCTGTCCGGATGCTGCAGGCCGAGGGCGTGCACGTCGTGATGCTGACCGGTGACAACCGGACCACGGCCGAGGCCGTGGCCCGCCGCCTCGGCATCGACGAGGTGATCGCGGAGGTGCTCCCTGAGGACAAGCAGAAGGTCGTGGAGCGCCTGAAGGTCGAGGGCCGGCACGTGGCGATGGCCGGGGACGGGGTGAACGACGCGCCGGCGCTGGCCGCGGCCGAGGTCGGCATCGCCATGGGCACCGGCACGGATGTGGCCATCGAGAGCGCCGGCGTGACGCTCCTAGGTGGTGACCTCATGGGCATCGTGCGGGCGCGGCATCTCTCGCGCGCGGTGATGAAGAACATCCGCCAGAACCTGTTCTTCGCCTTCGCCTACAACGCCGCCGGCGTTCCGGTCGCGGCGGGAGTGCTCTACCCGTTCTTCGGCATCCTGCTCTCGCCGGTGATCGCGGCGGCGGCGATGGCGCTGTCCTCGGTCAGCGTCGTCGG
Source organism: uncultured Acetobacteraceae bacterium (assembly GCA_964401305.1). GTDB lineage: Bacteria > Pseudomonadota > Alphaproteobacteria > Acetobacterales > Acetobacteraceae > JAIEOP01. Next base: position 5,107 of record CAYNYQ010000292.1, read on the forward strand.
CAACGCGCTGCGGCTGCGTGGGGCGAAGCTGACGTAAGCGGAGCCCGGGCTTTGCAGAATGGAGCAGAAAATGAACATCGGGCAAGTTGCGAGAGCGTCGGGCGTCCCGACAAAGGTGATCAGGCGCTATGAGGCTATGGGGTTGCTCCCGGCCGCCCGTCGCGACGAGCGTGGTTATCGCGTCTACAACACAGAGGACGTGCACGCTCTTCGATTCATTCAGCATGCAAAGAGCGTAGGCTTGTCCGTTCCAGGCATTGCAGACATGCTCGAACTCTGGCGCGACCGTCAGCGCGACGATGCCGAGGTAAGGCGCCTCGCTCTCTCCTATGCCGCGGCACTACAGGAGAAGGCCGCAGCGATCGGTGCGATTGGACGCGCACTCCACCCTTTCATCGACGAGCGGCGCGATAGCCGCCAGACATAGGGACTCAGCCAAGGAGCACTGTGCCGCATCAGAGAGATGGTGAGGAGCAGGTCTGAAAGCGAGTCCGGCCTCCGAAGATTGGCGGCGGAATGGGCGGGGCCGCATTCGATGCTGCACCATGCTTGGCGTTCCCGCGCGACTTCGCTTCCTCGTCAGCCGGCCATCCGTTCCAGCACGCGGCGCACTTGCCAGGGGCGCCACCGATCACCTCCCCGTGGCGCACGCACGCCGCGCGCCGTGAGCGCGTTGGCGAGCTGCTGGAGCGTCGTGGCCCCTGCCCTACGAGCAGCGTTGAGGTACGGCGCCACTTCGGCCGCGCGCCGCGCCGCCTGCGCCGACCACGCCGCGCGCGCCTCCGCCGCGGTGTGTGCGTCCCCAGGCCGGAGCCTTGGGTTCCCCAGCCTCACCCCTCTCGCCTTCGCCGCGGCGAGCGCGGCCTTCGTGCGCGCTGATGTCATGCGCGCCTCCTCCTCGGCGACGAGGGCCATGATGCCGACGGTGAGGCGGTTGGCGTGCGGCATGTCGGCGGCGACGAATTCGACGCCGGCCTTCTCCAGCCCCAGCAGGAAGTGGGCGTCGCGGGCGAGGCGGTCGAGCTTGGCGATGAGCAGCACGGCGCGGCGGGCGCGGCACTCGGCAAGCGCGAGGCCGAGCTGCGGCCGGTCGCCGCGACGGCCGCTCTCCACCTCCTCGAAGGCGGCGACCACCGTACCGCCCGCGGCAGCGGCCTGGCGGGAGACGGCCTCGCGCTGGGCGTCGAGGCCGAGGCCGGAGCGCCCCTGCTTGTCGGTCGAGACCCGGTAGTAGGCGACGAAGCGGGGCCCGGCGGGGGCGGGAGCGGCGTCCATTGCCTGTCAAGATCCCTCATCTGGCACGATTTCACAATCTGAAAGGAGCGTTTGAGGGAATGTGAAAGGCGCCATAA
>CAYNYQ010000293.1:0-6414 GCA_964401305.1 uncultured Acetobacteraceae bacterium
GGCCGCCGATGACCACGTCGTCGCCCGCGGTCCCGCGCAGCTGGTCGACGCCGTCGGTGCCCTGCACCAGCATGCCGCCATTGGCTGGGGCGGGGACGCCGGCGCCGGGGGGCGGTGGCGGCGGCGCGCCCAGCGTGACGCCGAAGCTCGCCCCGCCGTTGCGTTCCAGCGCCGCGGCCGCGCCGGCGACCGCGACCCCGTCCACGCTGAGCCCCTCCACGTAGAGGTTGCGGTCCGTGGCGCGGCTGCCGCCCCAGGCATCGTTGAGGAAGGTGACGGTCACGCGGTGCGCGCCGTCGGCCCAGTCGCCGAGCACGGTGACGGTGTCCACCTGGCCGCTGCCGCGCAGCGCCGCGGCGGTCAGCACGCCGCCGACCTGCTGGCCATCCACGGCGACGGTGTATTGCGCGCTGCCCTGCCAGGCGTCCTGGGTGAGGGTCAGGACGAAGGAATCGGGCCCGGCGCCGACGCTGATCTCGGCACCGCCCAACGGCGGTGGCGGCGGGTCGCCGGGAAGGGTGAAGCCGAAGCTCGCCGGGCCGTTGCGCTCCAGCGCCGCGCTGGCGCCGGCGACCGTGACGCCGTCGACGCTGAGCCCCTCCACGTAGAGGTTGCGGTCCGTGGCGCGGCTGCCGCCCCAGGCGTCGTTGAGGAAGGTGACGGTGACGCGGTGCGCTCCGCCCGCCCAGTCGCCCAGCATGGTGACGGTATCGACCGCCCCGCTGCCGCGCAGTGCCGCGGCGGTCAGCACGCCGCCGACCTGCTGGCCATCCACGGCCACGGTGTACTGCGCGCTGCCCTGCCAGGCATCCTGGGTCAGCCGCAGCACGATCGCGTCCGGGCCGGCGCCGATGGTCACGCCGGCCCCGCCCGGCGGGGGCGGCGGCGGATCGGTTGGCGTCGCCGGGGCGTCCTGGTCGATGATGCGGATGTCGGCCGGCAGCGTCGGGCTCTGCACCACCAGGGAGAGGTCAAAACCCAGCACGCCGCCCAGGAAGACGCGGTCCTCCGTGCCGCCGTAGTAGACCCGCGTGCCCGCGACGCCCTGGATGGTGACCGCCTCGGTCCGCAAGGCCCCTGCGGCGGCGCCGACCACCAGCAGCGTGTCGTCGCCCGGGTCGAAGCCATGCGCCCAGTCCGGCCCGTCGCCGGGGCCGACCACCAGAACGTTGCCGCCGCCGCGCAGCTGGATGTCCTGGTATCCCGGCCCGGGGCGGAGCCAGGCGCCGCCGGCCTCGCCGCTCTCGAGGCCCGCCTGGATCCGTGGCGCCTGCGCCAGGGTGGCGAGGGCGGGCGCGGCGATGGTGCCGTCCGCGAAGGCAAGCTCCTCGATGCCGTAGAGCCGGTCGCGGCCGAGCGCGCCGCTGCGGTCCTCCACGATGAGCCAGCCATCGGCCTGCGGCGTCAGCAGGAAGCCGTCGCGCGGCGCGTCGTAGAGGGCGGTGTCGCGCCCGCCATTGCCGCGCAGCACATCGTGGCCGGCCCCTCCCTCCAGCGTGTCGCGCCCGCGGCCGCCGACCAGCGTGTCGCGCCCGGCGCCGCCATGCAGGCGGTTGCCGGCATCGTTGCCGATCAGCCGGTCGTCGGCGGCGCCGCCCCAGGCCGTCTCGATGACGGTGCCGGCGGCGATGGAGAGCGTCGTGCCGGCGATGCGGCTCTCCGCCCCGGCGCGCAGGTTGACCAGCGAGCCTGTGGTCACGGCCGCGGCGTTGATTCCGTCCGTGCCGCCATCCGCATCGGCCAGCATGCGCCGCCCGGGCTCGGTGGCGGCGAGGCCGGCATAGCGGTCGGTGAAGACGAAGAGGTCGTCGGCCGAGGCCGGCGCGCCGTGCAGGTCGAGCGACCACGCATCGACCTGGCCGATGCGGCCGGAGACGGCATCCTCCACCTTCAGGGTCCAGCTGCCCGCGGCGGCCTCGCCATAGAACTGGTTGCTGGTCAGCGCGAAGCGCAGCGTGCCGTCACCCGCGAAGCCGCCATTGCCCAGGCGGTCGAGCAGCACGCTTTCCGTGCCTGCGGGCGAGACCAGGGAGACCCTCAGGTCGCCGAGCTTCGCATGCGCGAGGTCGAGGGTCAGCGTCGCCCGCTCCACCACCAGGTCGCCGGCGATGGCGAGGCTGCGGCTGGCGGTGCCGAGGTCGGGCAGGGCGAAGCCGTCGCCGCTGGCGGTGCGGTGGAGGATGTTCGCCTCGGTCCGCGGCGTGCCCTCCCAGGTCTCGGCGAGGCGCACCGCGGCCAGCGCGTCGATCATGCCGAAGCCGGCGCTGGTGCTGGTGCGGAAGCCGCCGCCATTGGCGTGCCCCGCCGCGGCGTTGCTCTGCCACGGCCCGTTGCCGTCCGTGTAGTCGGCGGTGAGCGCGATGATGGCCTGCACGTCGCGGTAGCCGAGGCCCGGCTTCGCCTCGAGCACCAGGGCGACGGTGCCCGAGAGCATCGGCGCAGCCCAGGAGGTGGCGTCCGCCGGCGCAACGGCCCAGATGGCGGGGCCCTTGTTGGAGAAGCCGTGCACCGTGCCGGCGGCATCCGTGGCGCCGACGGTCATGGTGAAGCGGTTGTTCTGGTAGTTGTGCGCGTTGACGCTGTCGCCGGCGATGCCGTCATTGCCGGCGGAGCGGACGATGACGGTGCCGAGCCCGCCGCGGCCGTCCCGTGCCGCGGCGGCGATTGCCGCACCCTGGTCCGCATAGGCGCCGAGGAAGCTGTCGCGGAAACTCTCGCCGGAATGGCTCCAGGAGTTGTGGGAGATGTCGACCTGCGCCTGGCGGCGCAGCAGGTCGAGCTCCTGTGCCGCCGTGCGGTCCGACCGCGTCGCCATCTTGAAGCCGACCAGCACCGCCTCCGGCGCGGCGCCGACGCCGCCGATGCCGTTGTCCGCGATCGCGGCGAGCCGCTCGGCGACGAAGGTGCCGTGCTGGTCGCCGCCGAGGTTCTGCGGATCGTTGGATCCGGTCAGGGCGTTCCAGCTGGCCGCGACATCGACCTGGCCCTGCAGGTCGGGGCGCGTGGTGTCGATGCCGGTATCGACCACGCCGATGCGCACCCCGGTGCCGCGATGGGTCTCGAGCGCAGCGGTCAGGTTCACGCCCTTGGGGCCGAGCACCCATTGCTGCGCCGGGAAGTCCGGGTCGTTGAAGGCCATGGGACGGTTCTCATAAACAGTATGCAATAGACTTTTACCGTGGAGTCCGTCGGGCGGGAAAGACGTGCGGGACGCCGGTGCGGCTGCGCGGCGGGAACGTTTCCGTCAGGCCGCCGAGGCGGCAGGGCCCGCGTCGCCGCCGCCCGCCCCGGCGATCGCCGCCTTCACGGAGTGAAACCGAGGTCGTTTCTTTCCGCTTGCAGGGCAGCGCACGGCCATGCGCTCATGCCGCCGCGAGCGTCGGCTCGGGCCGGGGCCGCGGCAGGATCCAAGGGGGCTCGCCATGCGTCGTCTCGTCATCCTCGGTCTCGGCCTGCTGCTGGCGGCAGGGACGGGGCCCACGCCCGCCGCCGCCTGGCCGGAGCGGCCCGTGACGCTGGTCGTGCCCTTCGGCGCGGGCTCGGCGCCCGACACCATCGGCCGGCTGCTCGCCGAGCGCCTCGCCGACGCCTGGCGGCAGACGGTGGTGGTGCAGAACCTCCCCGGCGCCTCGGCCACCATCGGCGTCGACCGCGTCGCCAAGGCGGCGCCCGACGGGTACACGCTCGGCCTGACCGGCGACGGTGCGATGGTGGTGCGGGTCAGCATGGACCCGCCCATCCCCTACGACCCGCGCCGCGACCTGGCGCCGGTCAGCCTGCTGGTGCGCACCCGCAACGTGCTCGTGGTCCATCCGGAGGTGCCGGCGCCAAGCCTGCCGGCGCTGGTGGCGCTGGCGCGGTCGCGGCCGGGCCAGCTCTCCTACGGCCATTCCGGCATCGGCTTCTCCACCCATCTGGGGATGGAGATGCTCAAGCAGGCCGCCGGCATCGACATCACCGCCGTGCCCTATGCGAACGAAGGGCAGATGTTCGCCGACCTCCGCGCCGGGCGCGTGCAGGTGATGATCGGCAGCGGCGCCGGCATGGTGCCGCGGATCGCGGCGGGGGAGGTGCGGGCGCTGGCCGTCACCTCCGCCGACCGCGCGCCCTCCCTGCCGGAGGTGCCGACCATCGCCGAGCAGGGCTTCCCGGGCTTCGAGGCGGTCGCCTGGTTCGCGCTGGTCGCGCCGGCCGGGACGCCGGAGCCGATCCTGCGCCGGGTGCGCGACGATGCCGTCGCCGCCATGGCCGAGCCGGCGGTGACGGCGCGGCTCGAGGGCTTCGGCCTGCGCATCGTCGGCACCTCGCCGGAGGAGTTCGCGGCGCTGATCCCGCGGGAGATCGCGCGCATGCAGGGTGTGCTGGAGCCGCTCGGCCTGCGCGCGCGCTGATCCGATTGCCGCCCCGGCCGCGCCGCCCCATCTTGCGTGGCGACGCGGAGGAGAGCGGCGCATGGCGGAGCAACCGGCGGGCGTGCCCGATGTCGGCCCGGACGAGACCTGGGTGGCGCTGCGCGACGACCCGAAGGCGGTGCTGGTGGACGTGCGCACCGATGCCGAGTGGAACTTCGTCGGCCTGCCGGAGCTCGCCGATCTCGGCAAGCAGGTCGTGCTGATCCCCTGGCAGCTCTACCCGACCATGCAGGTGAACGACGCCTTCCCCGAGCATCTCCGCGCCGCGGGGCTGACGCCGGAGCACCGGCTCTACTTCATCTGCCGCTCGGGCGCGCGCAGCCGCTCGGCCGGCCATGCGGCGCAGGCGGCCGGCTTCCCGCACGCCTTCAACGTGGCCGACGGCTTCGAGGGGCCGGTGGATGCCGAAGGGCATCGCGGCCAGGTCGCCGGCTGGAAGGCCGAGGGCCTGCCCTGGCGGCAACGCTGACCGATCGAACCGGGAGACGACGCATGACACCCCTGCCGTTGAACACGGAATTCCTCTTCCGCATGGTGCTGCAGGCCGGCGCGCCGCAGATGGAGACCGGCGCCGAGGCGCGCGGCGGCGCGCTGCGCGTCATCCCCGTCACCGGCGGCAGCTTCGAGGGGCCGAGCCTCAGGGGCACGCTGGTTCCCGGCACCACCGCGGACTGGCTGCGCGTCGAGCCCGACGGCACCGCGCACATGGATGTCCGCCTGGTGATGCGCACCGACAAGGGCCAGCATTTCTACATGCACTACAGCGGCGTCCGGCACGGCCCGGCCGAGGTGCTGGCGAAGCTCGGCCGCGGCGAGGCGGTGGATCCCGCCGCCTACTACTTCCGGATCGCCATTCGCTTCGAGACGGCCGACCCCGAGCTCGCCTGGCTGAACCGGGTGCTCGGCGTGGGCGTGGGCCAGCGCCCGCCGGCCGGGCCCACCTACGACGTGTACGTGGTGCGCTGAGGGCGCCGCCGCCATCGCCGGCGAGCCCCCTCAGCGCCGCGCGGCGAGCTGGCGATTCTCGAGGCGGCTCAACAGCCGCACCACCGGCCAGAGCAGCAGGAAGTACGCCACAGCCGCGGCGACGATCGGCGTCGCGTTGTAGGTGACGCTCTGCGCCTGGCGCGCCTGGAACAGCAGCTCCGGCAGCGCCACCACGCTGGCGATGGAGGTGAGCTTCACCACCTCCAGCGTGTTCGAGATCAGGTCAGGCAGCACGTTGCGCACCGCCTGCGGCAGGATGACGTGCGCCATGGCCTGGCCGCGCGTGAGGCCGGTGCTGCGCGCCGCCTCCATCTGCCCGCCCGGCACGCTCTCGATTCCGGCGCGGAGGATCTCGCCGTAGTAGGCGCCGGTGTTGAGGAAGAAGCCGATCGCCACCGCCGTCCAGGCGGTAACCTCGAGTCCGGCGAAGGGCAGGCCCGCGTAGACGAAGACCAGCAGCACCAGGGGCGGCAGGGCGCGGAAGGTATCGACCCAGGCCATCAGCGGCCAGCGCACCAGCGGGTGCCGCACGGTCGAGAGCAGCGCCAGGACGATGCCGCCGACAAGGCCGAGCGGCACCACCGTCAGCGAGAGCAGGATGGTCTGCACGAAACCGGCCCAGAGGATGGGCCAGGCCTCGCGCAGGATATCGAGCGAGAAGAAGGCGAGGGCGAAGTCGTCCCAGGTCATCGGGCTCCGCTCCTCGCGCCCTGCGCTGCGGCGCTCCGCGACCGCGTGGGTCTGCCCCTGCGATTCACGCTCCGCTCCTCGCGCCCTGCGCTGCGGCGCTCCGCGACCGCATGGGTCTGCCCCTGCGATTCACGCTCCGCTCCTCGCGCCTTGCGCTGCGGTGCTCCGCGACCGCATGGGAGTCACCGCTTCCACGCGAAGCGCGTCTCGACCCAGCGGCCGAGCACCACCACGGGCAGGAACAGCACCAGGTAGGCCGCCGCACCCAACGTCAGCGGCGTCGGGTTGAAGCTGAAGGACACGCCGGCCTGCGCCGCGCCCAGGA
>CAYNYQ010000294.1:0-6414 GCA_964401305.1 uncultured Acetobacteraceae bacterium
GTTGTCGATTCCGCCCGCGTTGCCCGCGAGCGTCGTCGTTCCGAGCGTCAGGGACTGGCTCCCGACGGTCGCATTGATCATCGCGTAGTTGCCCTGATCGGCGGCGCCTCCGCTTTCCCCCGAGTGCATGGTCAATGCCGGGCTTCCCAGGATCGTCTGGTTCCCGGTCGCCGCACGGATCTGCGCGAAGTTGCGGCTGCCGTTGCGGCCGCCCTCGAGCGTCAGGGTTGCACCCGCACCGAAGTCGAGGGTCTGCCCAGCGGCTCCGTCAGCACGGATGTAGGCGAAGCTGCCGTTCACGCCGTCGGTGCCGGCGCTCGAACCGCCCCGCAGCGCGAGCGTCCCGCCCGCAGCGATGGTGATCGCTTGCGAAGTGCCCGCGGCCGTGCCCGCCTGGAAGATCTGCGCGAAGTTGTCCGTTTCGGCGCCGTCGCCCCCGGTGATCGCGATGCCGCCCGCGCCGACGGAGATGCTCTGCGAACCAGCCGCGCGCAACTGCGCGAAGTTCCCCTCCGTGGTCGTTCCCGTGAAGCCGCCGCCGCTTGCGCCGCCGGTGATCGAGATCCTCGTGACACCGGACACCGTCTGCGTGCTGGACGCGTCCTGCGCACGCAGGCGCGCGATGTTGAGCTTGCCGATCGTGCCTCCGGTCAGCGAGAGCGTGCCTCCCGCAGTGAAGGTCACGGACTGCAATGCACCGCTGTTGCTGACGTCGGCCGTGTTCGAACTGCCCGAGCCGCTGCCCCCCTGCAGCACGAAGCTGCCGCCACCGCCGATCGTGATCTGCTGCGCGGCGCCCGAATTGCCGAAGAGGCCGGCGACGTTGTTGCTCCCGGACGTTCCGCCGACGATGGTGATGGCGTTCGCCGTGATGCTCTGCGCGCCGGTCGTCGTCGTGCTGATCAGTCCGCACGCGCCGCGGTCGGAGCAGGTGGTGGTCCCAACACCGGGCGCCGATCCGCCTAGCAGCGTGATGCCGCCGCGCACCAGCACGTCCTGGGTCCCGCCCCCTGCCGTGAGCACGATCCCGCTGTTGCGCCCGTCCGTCTGACCGCCGGTGGCGAGCAGGGATCCCTGCTGCCCCGGTTCTCCGAGGGTGATGCTCTGGTTGCCCCCCGTGGTGGTGATGGTCGAACCGCCGGCGGCGGTCGCGCTGCCGAGCTCGAGCGCGTTGAGCCCGCCGCCTCGCAAGAGCAAGGTCTGATGAGGCCGAGCCAGCGCAGCCAGCGCGGCGCCGGCGCCCGCAGCGGGTCCAGCGCCCAGGCCGCGCCCAGCAGCATCAGCGCCGGATAGGTCGGCAGGGTGTAGTGCGGCAGCTTGGTCTGCACCGCCTCGAACAGCAGCCAGGCCGGCACGATCCAGGCGAGCAGGAACCGCACCGGCGGGTGCAGCCGGTTGCGCCAGGCCCAGGGCAGGGCCAGCAGCGCCAGGAAGGCGCCGGGGAAGGCGGCGATGCCGAAGGTCGCCAGGTAGTAGCCCGGCGGGCCCCAGTGCTTCTCCTCGCCCGAGCCGACCTTCGCCAGCATGTCGCCGCCGACCGCCTCGGCGAAGAAGCGCCCCTCGGTGGCGATGCCGATGGCGACGAACCAGGGCGCCGCCGCGGCCAGCATGAGAGGGATGCCCCAGCCCGGCCGCAGCGCGCGCAGCCAGGGCGCGTGCGGCATCCGGCCGCGCCGGTCGGAGATCGCCAGGGTCAGCCCGGCCAGCGCCACCACCAGCGGCCCGATCGGGCCCTTGATCAGCACCGAGAGGCCGAGCACCAGCCAGAACGCCGCCGCCCGGCCCGCCCCGAAGCCGAGCGGCCGCAGATAGGCGAGGCCGAGCAGCCCCATGGCCGTCGTCACCGTGGCCAGCAGCACGGCGTCGGTCTTGGCGATATGCGCCTCGCCGACCAGCACGAGCGAGGCGGCGAGCATGGCCGCGCCCAGCAGCGCCGCCCGCCGCCCGACCAGCGCGCGACCGAGCTCGAAGGTCGCCAGCACCGCGGCGAGCGCGCCGAGCAGGCTGGGCACCCGATAGGGCCAGATGCGCGTGCGGTCGCCGAGCCCGGTCGCCTCCGCGGCGTGCACGGCGGCGGCCTGCAGCCAGTGGATGCCGGCCGGCTTCTTGTTGCGCTCCTCCTGGCCGAAGCGGATGCGGAGGTAGTCGCCGCTCTCGACCATCTGGCGGCTGGCCTGGGCGAAGCGCGCCTCGTCGCGGTCGGTGGCGGGCAGGGTGAAGAAGCCCGGCAGCCAGAGCAGCAGGCAGAGCAGCGCCAGGGCGAGGCGCGGGTGGCGCATCAGCCGGTCCGGCTCGGCGCCGAGGGACCGGTCCGGGCTGGCGGGCGGCGCGATGTGCATGGCCGGGCGGGTTAGGGCAAAGCGCGGCCGGGGGGAACTGCGGCGTCGTGACCGGGCCGGCGCGGGCCGGCGACAGGGATGGTTGCGGGACCCGCGGCGTGGCGCCATAATGACTGACTAGTCAGTCATGAAGGGGTCCAGCCCATGGCGATCGCCCCACCTGCCCGCACCCGCCGCAAGCAGGCCCGGCCGGCCGAGCTGCTCGATGCCGCGCTCGAGACCTTCCGCGCCCGCGGCTTCGCCGCCACCCGCATGGACGACATCGCCGCCCGCGCCGGGGTCTCGAAGGGCACGATCTACCTCTACTACCCGTCGAAGCAGGCGATCTTCGAAGCGCTGGTGCGCGAGCGGCTGCTGCCCAACCTCGATCGCGCCGAGGCCGCGCTCGCCGCCGCGCCGGGCGACGCCGCGACGCAGCTCCGCCTGCTGCTCGGCCGGCTGGCGCAGGTGGCGAGCGATCCCCGGATCACCGCCCTGCCCAAGCTGGTCCTGGCGGAGGCCGGCAATTTCCCCGACCTCGCCCGCTTCTACCGCGAGGCGGTGGTGGCGCGCGGGCTCGGCCTGGTCGCCGGCATCATCGCCCGCGGCATCGCGGCGGGGGAGTTCCGTCCGGTCGATCCCGCCCTCGCCGCGCGGCTCTTCTTCGCGCCCGTCATCCTCGCCGTGCTGTGGCAGGGCGTCTTCGCGCCGGTGGAGGCCGAGCCCTTCGCGGCGGAGCCGCTGATCGCGCTGCACCTCGACCTCTTCCTCCGCGCCCTCGCGGCGGGCGGCGCGCCATGATCCCCCCCGTCTCGATGCGCCGCGCGGCGCGGCCCGCGCTGCTGCTGCTCCTCGCCGCCCTGCCCGGCTGCGGCGAGCCGGAGGCGCCGGCCGGGTTCCAGGGCTATGCCGAGGGCGAATATCTTCGCATCGCTGCACCCGAGGCCGGCTGGCTGACCCGGCTCGCCGTCGCCAAGGGCGAGCGGGTCGCGGCCGGCGCGCCGCTCTTCGCCCTCGACGCGACGCGCGAGCGCGCCGCCCTGGCCGAGGCCCGCGCCATGCTGGCGCAGGCGCGGAGCGAGCTGGCCGACCGGCGGCTCGGCGCCCGCCCTGCCGAGATCGCCGCCATCGAGGCGCAGCTCGCCGAGGCGGAGGCGACGCTGCGCCTGGCGACGCTCGGCCTCGACCGCCAGCGCGAACTCGCCCGCTCCCGCGTCGCAGCGCAGGCGAAGCTGGACGAGGCGCGCGCCCAGGCGGAGCAGGCCGAGGCGCAGCGCGACCGCATCCGCGCCCAGCTCGCCACCGCGAGGCTGCCGGCCCGGCCGGACCGGATCGAGGCGGCCGAGGCCGCCGTCGCCGCCGCCGCGGCCGAGGTCGAGCAGGCACAATGGCGGCTCGACCAGCGCAGCATCGCCAGCCCCCGGGCCGGCCTGGTGGACGACGTGGTGCGGCGCCCCGGCGAATGGGTGCCGGCCAGCGGCACCGTCGTCAGCCTGCTGCCCGAGGGCGCGACCCGGGTGGTGTTCTTCGTGGCGGAGCCACGGCGCGCCGCTTTCCGCCTCGACGACGCGGTGGGTGTTTCCTGCACCGGCTGCCCCGAGGGGCTCACCGCGCGGGTCAGCCGCATCGCCACCGAGGCCGAGTACACGCCGCCCGTCATCTACAGCCGCGAGGCCCGCGCCAAGCTGGTCTGGCGGATGGAGGCCCGGCTGCCGCCCGCCCCCGGCATCCCGACGCCGGGCCAGCCGGTGACGGTGCGGCTGCCATGAGCGGGGCGACGCAGGCGGCCGGGACGGCCGCGCCGGTGATCGCCGTGCGCGGCCTGACCAAGCGCTTCGGCACGCGGACCGTGGTGGACGGGGTGAGCCTCTCGGTCGCGCGCGGCACCATCCAGGGGTTCCTCGGGCCCAATGGCAGCGGCAAGACCACGACCATCCGCATGCTCTGCGGCCTGCTCGTCCCCGATGCCGGGGAGGGGCGCTGCCTCGGCCACGACATCCGCACCGAGAGCTGGGCGATCAAGCAGCGGGTCGGCTACATGACCCAGCGCTTCAGCCTCTACGAGGACCTGACGATCCAGGAGAACCTGGATTTCGTCGCCCGCCTCCATGGCCTGCCGGAGCGGCGGGCGCGGGTCGGGGAGGCGCTCGCGCGGCTCGGACTCGGCGACCGGAGCGGGCAGCTTGCCGGCACGCTCTCGGGCGGGTGGAAGCAGCGCCTGGCGCTGGCCGCCTGCATCCTGCACGGGCCCGACCTGTTGCTGCTGGACGAGCCCACCGCCGGCGTCGACCCGAAGGCGCGGCGCGAGTTCTGGGACGAGATCCATGCCCTGGCCGCCGAGGGCATGACCGTCCTGGTCAGCACCCACTACATGGACGAGGCGGAGCGGTGCCACCGCATCGCCTATATCGCCTATGGGCGGCTGCTGGCCGAGGGCACGGTCGAGCAGGTGGTGCGCGACTCCGGCCTGACCACCTGGCATGTCGGCGGCCCGGATGCGCGGATCGCGGCGCTGGCCCGGGCGCTGGCCGGGCGGCCCGGCATCATGGTCGCCCCCTTCGGCGCGACGCTGCATGTCTCCGGCGCCGACGCCGCCGCGCTCGACGCCGCGATCGCGCCCTTCCGCAGCGACCCCGCGCTGGCCTGGCGGCACGACGAGCCGAGCCTGGAGGACGCCTTCATCCACCTGATGGCCGGGGCGGAGGACAATTTCGCCGGGCCGGGGGCACGGCGATGAGGCCGGTGCCCCACCACCCCGTTGCCGCACGCACGCGGCCGCCGCGCCTCTCCTGGCACCGCCTCGCCGCCATGGTGGTGAAGGAGTTCATCCAGATGCGGCGCGACCGGCTGACCTTCGCCATGATGGTCGGCATCCCGCTGATCCAGCTCACGCTCTTCGGCTACGCCATCAACAGCGATCCGCGCCACCTGCCGACGGCGGTGCTGAGCGCGGACCAGAGCGCCTTCGGCCGCGCCATCGTCGCCGGCCTCGAGACCAGCAGCTTCTTCCGCGTGACCGAGACCGCGCCCGATGCCGCGACGCTCGACCGGCTGCTGGCGCAGGGCGCGGTGCAGTTCGCGGTGGAGATCCCGGTCGGCTTCGGCCGCCAGTTGCTGCGCGGCGAGCGCCCGGCGCTGCTGGTCATGGCCGATGCCACCGATCCCTCCGCCACCGGCAACGCGGTCGGCGCGCTGGAGCGGATCGTGGAGGGCGCGCTGGCGCCGCTGCTGGAGGGGCCGCTGGCGTCGCTGGCGCGCGGTCCGCCGCCGGTCGAGGTGCGCGTCCATCGCCGCTACAACCCGGAGACGCTGACGCAGTACAACATCGTGCCGGGCCTGATCGGCACCATCCTGACCATGACCATGATCATCATGACCGCGCTGGCCATGACGCGGGAGCGCGAGCGCGGCACGATGGAGACGCTGCTGGCGATGCCGGTCCGCCCGGCCGAGGTGATGGCGGGCAAGCTCGCGCCCTTCGTGCTGGTGGGCGGCATCCAGGTGGTGGTGATCGTGGGCGCGGCGCGGCTGCTCTTCGGCGTGCCGATGGAGGGCGATCCTCTGGCGCTGCTGGCGGGCCTCCTCGTCTTCATCGTCGCCAACCTGGCGGTGGGCTTTCTGTTCTCGACGGTGGCGCGGAACCAGCTCCAGGCGATGCAGATGAGCTTCTTCTTCTTCCTGCCCTCGATCCTGATGTCGGGCTTCATGTTCCCCTTCCGCGGCATGCCGGGCTGGGCGCAGGCGGTGGGCGAGGCGCTGCCGCTGACGCATTTCCTGCGCGTCGTGCGCGGCGTGATGCTGAAGGGCAGCGGCTTCGCCGAGGTCTGGCCGGAGATCCTGCCGATGCTGGCCTTCCTGCTGGCTGCCGCGGTGCTGGCGATGGCGCGCTACCGGCAGACCCTGGATTGACCCGGCGCCTGGCGCCTCCCGCGCTTGGGTGTGGGCAGGGCCGGCGCCGCGCGCCATAAGCCCGGCGATGCCCTCCCCTCCACGCCGCGCCGGCCGACCCGCGACCGCGCTGCGCCGCAGCCCCGACGCAAGGCCGGCCCGCGGCGCCGACGGCCCCTCCGCGGAACCGGCCCGCGGCGCCGATGGC
>CAYNYQ010000295.1:0-6404 GCA_964401305.1 uncultured Acetobacteraceae bacterium
ACCGCAGGAGGATACGCCAGGACGCAAGCTTAGTGCGTTGCCACGCCATGGCGACGCTTCAGGGGCGGCCGATGGACACCAACCTCGACATCTTTGCCGACTACGCCCGGTCCTACGAGGCCAGGCGCGAAACGGACATGTCCCTCCAGGAATTCCTGGAAACCTGCCGCGCCGATCCGGGCGCCTATGCCAGCGCGCCCGAACGCATCCTCAAGGCGATCGGCGAGCCGGAGATGGTGGACACGGCGAAGGATGCGCGCCTCGGCCGCATCTTCCTCAACCGCACGATCCGCATCTACCCCGCCTTCTCCGAGTTCTTCGGCATGGAGGACACGATCGAGCGGATCGTGGGCTTCTTCCGCCATGCCGCGCAGGGGCTCGAGGAAAGGAAGCAGATCCTCTACCTGCTCGGCCCCGTCGGCGGCGGCAAGTCCTCGCTCGCCGAGCGCCTCAAGGCGCTGATGGAGCAGGAGCCCGTCTACGTGCTGAAGGCCGGCGAGCAGATGTCGCCGGTCTTCGAGAGCCCGCTCGGCCTCTTCGACCCCGAGCGCCTCGGCCCCGCCCTCGAGGAGCGCTACGGCATCCCGCGCCGGCGCCTCAGCGGGCTGATGAGCCCCTGGGCGCTCAAGCGCCTCGACGAGTTCGGCGGCGACATCACCAAGTTCCGCGTGGCGCGGGTGCGTCCCTCCCGCCTCCGGCAGATCTCGGTCGCCAAGACCGAGCCCGGCGACGAGAACAACCAGGACATCTCCTCGCTCGTCGGCAAGGTGGACATCCGCCGGCTCGAGATGTTCAGCCAGAACGACCCGGACGCCTACAGCTTCTCGGGCGGGCTGAACCGCGCCAACCAGGGCATCCTCGAGTTCGTCGAGATGTTCAAGGCGCCGATCAAGATGCTGCACCCGCTGCTGACCGCGACGCAGGAGGGGAACTACATCGGCTCCGAGAACATCGGCGCCATCCCCTTCCAGGGCATCATCATGGCGCACTCCAACGAGGCGGAGTGGCAGACCTTCAAGAACAACAAGAACAACGAGGCCTTCATCGACCGCATCTACGTCATCAAGGTGCCCTACTGCCTGCGCGTGACCGAGGAGCAGCGGATCTACGACAAGCTGATTCGCACCAGCGAGCTCGCCGCCGCGCCCTGCGCGCCGGCGACGCTCGAGATGCTGGCGCGCTTCTCCGTGCTCTCGCGCCTCAAGAAGCACGAGAACAGCAACGCCTTCGCCAAGATGCGCGTCTATGACGGCGAGTCGCTGAAGGAGACCGACCCGCGGGCGAAGACGATCCAGGAGTACCGCGACGCCGCCGGCCCGGACGAGGGGATGGAGGGCGCCTCCACCCGCTTCGCCTTCAAGGTGCTGGCCGCGACCTTCAACTACGACACCACGGAGATCGCCGCCGACCCGGTGCACCTGATGTACATGCTCGAGCAGTCGATCCGCCGCGAGCAGTACGCCGAGGAGACGGAGAAGCGCTACCTCGAGTTCATCAAGGCGGACCTCGCGCCGCGCTACGCCGAGTTCATCGGCAACGAGATCCAGAAGGCCTATCTCGAGAGCTACAACGACTACGGCCAGAACCTCTTCGACCGCTACGTCGCCTATGCCGACGCCTGGATCGAGGACATGGACTACAAGGACCCGGACACCGGCCAGATGATGAACCGGGAGATGCTGAACCAGGAGCTCACCAAGATCGAGAAGCCCGCCGGGATCGCCAACCCGAAGGACTTCCGCAACGAGGTGGTGAAGTTCTCGCTGCGCCAGCGCGCCAACCGCGGCGGCCGAAACCCCTCCTGGACCAGCTACGAGAAGATCCGCGAGGTCATCGAGCGGCGCATGTTCAGCCAGGTCGAGGACCTGCTGCCGGTGATCTCCTTCGGCTCGAAGAAGGACAGCGAGACGGAGAAGAAGCACAGCGAGTTCGTCAGCCGCATGACGGCGCGCGGCTATACGGAACGGCAGGTGCGCCGGCTCGTCGAATGGTACATGCGGGTGAAGCAATCTGGATGATGTGCCGGCACCCCATATATGCAAGAATAGTTGCAAGGATGGGTCCGGATTCCTGGGCCCATCCCGGCCCGGCAGGCGCCCCCCGGCCCGGGGGCAGCGCCTAGCCGCAAGGAGACGCGATGCAGATCCTCGACCGTCGCCTCAACCCCCGCGGTCGGAGCCTCCCGAACCGGCAGCGATTCCTGCGGCGGGCCAAGGCGCAGGTGCAGGAAGCGGTGCGCGATGCCTCCGCCAAGCGCGATATCCGCGGCGCCGATGCCGGCGGCGAGGTGAGCATCCCGCTGCACGGCATCCGCGAGCCCAGCTTCCACCTCGGCTCGGGCGGCGTGCGCGACCATGTGCTGCCCGGCAACAAGGAATACCGCGCCGGGGACGAGATCCAGCGCCCCCCCGGTGGCGAGGGCGGCGGCGGCGGCAGCGAGGGCAGCCCGGACGGCAGCGGCGAGGACACCTTCCGCTTCGTCCTCTCGCGCGAGGAATTCCTCGACCTCTTCCTCGAGGACCTCGAGCTGCCGGACCTCGCCAAGCGGCGCCTGGTCGACGGCGACAACCCGCAATGGCAGCGCGCCGGCTACCAGGTGGCGGGCAGCCCGGCGAACCTCGCCCTCTCGAAGACCATGCGCAACAGCCTCTCGCGCCGCATCGCGCTGCGCCGGCCGAAGCCGGCGGAGGTGCTGGCGCTGGAGGAGGAGATCGCCAGGCTCGAGGCCGCCGGCGACCAGCCCGAGACCCTGGCACGCCTCCGCGCCGAGCTCGAGCGCGCGCTGCACCGCACCCGGCGCATCCCCTGGATCGACCCGATCGACGTGCGCTACCGCCGCTTCGAGCCGGTCCCCCGCCCCGTCGCCCAGGCCGTGATGTTCTGCCTGATGGATGTCTCGGGCTCGATGACCGAGGACATGAAGGACCTGGCGAAGCGCTTCTACACGCTGCTCTACCTCTTCCTGCAGCGGCGCTACAAGCACGTGGAGATCGTCTTCATCCGCCACACCCACGAGGCCTCGGAGGTGGACGAGCAGACCTTCTTCCACAGCCGGGAGACGGGCGGCACGCTGGTCTCGACCGCGCTCGAGGAGATGCAGAAGGTGGTCGAGGCGCGCTTCCCGCCGGCCGAGTGGAACATCTACGCCGCCCAGGCCTCGGACGGCGACAATGCGGCGGGCGACAGCCAGAAGACCGCCCGCCTGCTGATCGACACCATCCTGCCGGCCTGCCAGTACTACGCGTATATCGAGGTCGGGCGGGAGGGCGAGCACGGCATGCCGGGCTTCCCGCGCGGGCCCACCGACCTCTGGCGCACCTATGAGCAACTGGTCGCCGCCGGCGCGCCCATGGCGATGAAGAAGGTGCGCCACCGGCGCGAGATCTACCCCGTCTTCCGCGAGCTCTTCGCCAAGCGGGCGGCCGGCCAGGAGGCCGCGAACGCATGAACGCGATTATCCACCCTTCCGGCCGGCTGCTCTACGAGGGCGCCGACTGGGATTTCGACACGCTGCGCCGCATCCACGACGCCTGCGAGGAGGTGGCGCTCGGCGAGATGGGGCTCGAGATCTACCAGAACCGCATCGAGGTGATCAGCTCCGAGCAGATGCTGGATGCCTATGCCAGCACCGGCCTGCCGCTCTTCTACCGGCACTGGTCCTTCGGCAAGCACTTCGCGCAGCAGGAGGCGATGTACCGCCGCGGCCTGCGCGGCCTCGCCTACGAGATCGTCATCAACTCCGACCCGTGCCTCTCCTACGTGATGGAGGAGAACACGGCGACGATGCAGGCGCTGGTGATCGCCCACGCCGCCTTCGGCCACAACCACTTCTTCCGCAACAACCGGCAGTTCCGCGACTGGACCGATGCCCGCGGCATCCTCGACTACCTCGAGTTCGCGCGCGGCTACGTGGCCAAGTGCGAGGAGCGGCACGGCGAGGCGGCGGTGGAGCGGCTGCTCGATTCGGCGCATGCGCTGATGAGCCACGGCGTGCACCGCCAGCACGGCCGCCGCACCCTCGACCTCAAGCGCGAGGAGGAGCGTGAGCGCGACCGGCGCCAGCACGCCGAGCAGATCTACGACGTGCTCTGGTCCACCCTGCCGCCGCGCGACGCGGCCCCCGCCCTGCTGCGCGACGAGGAGGCCAGGCGCCGCGCCCTGCTGCAGCTGCCGCAGGAGAACATCCTCTACTTCCTCGAGAAGACCGCGCCGCGGCTCGAGCCCTGGCAGCGCGAGATCCTGCGCATCGTCCGCCACATCGCGCAGTACTTCCACCCGCAGCGCCAGACCAAGATGATGAACGAGGGCTGCGCCACCTACACCCACCACCGCATCCTGAACCGGCTGCACGAGGAGGGCCGCATCTCCGACGGCGCCATGCTGGAGATCCTGCACAGCCACTCGAGCGTGATCCTGCAGCCCGAATTCGACGATCCGCGCTATGGCGGCATCAACCCCTATGCGCTCGGCTTCGCCATGATGCAGGACATCGAGCGCATCTGCCGCACGCCGACGGAGGAGGACCGCGCCTGGTTCCCCGACTGGGCCGGCAGCGGCGAGTGCATGCCGGTGCTGCGCGAGGCCTGGGCCGAGTACCGCGACGAGAGCTTCATCCTGCAATTCCTCTCGCCGCACCTGATGCGCCGGCTGCGCCTCTTCCACGTCAGCGACGATGCCGAGCAGCCGGTGCTCCGCGTCGAGGCGATCCACGATGAGATCGGCTACCGGCGCCTGCGTTCCGCCCTCGCGCGCCAGTACGACCCGAGCTGGACCGATGCCGACATCCAGGTGGTGGACGTCGACCTCGGCGGCGACCGCCGGCTGATCCTGGAGCACCGCGCGACCTCGGGCCGGCTGCTGGAGGAGGGCGAGGCGCGCCAGGTGCTGCGCCACCTGGCCGCCCTCTGGTCCTACGACGTGCTGCTGCAGGAGGTCGACCCGGCCAGCGGCGCGGTGCTGAAGCAGCACGCGGTCTCGCCGCCGCGGGGGTAGGCGCCTACCAGGCCATCACCCGGGCGGCGCGGCGCGGATCGGCGCCGCCCTTCAGCAGCCCGTCCTCGCGGCGCTCGATCCCCATGACGCCGGCAGTGTTGATCGAAAGCTCGGGCCGAGGCTGCACCTGGTGGCCCCGCGCCGCCAGCGCCTCCCCCACCCGCGCGGCCAGGGGCTCCTCCACGTCGAGCCGCCCGGGGTGGTAGGGGTGCGGCTCGAAGCTGCCGGGGAAGCTGTGGGTGACGAAGCGCGGCGCCTCCACCGCCTCCTGCATCGACATCCCGAACACGGTGCGGTTGAGGAAGACCTGCAGCATCGCCTGGGGCTGCAGGTCGCCGCCTGGCCCGCCGAAGGGCATGACGAATTCGCCGCGCCGGATGGCCAGCGCCGGATTGGGCGTCAGCCGCGGCCGCTTGCCCGGCGCGACGGCGGCCGCGTGGTCCCGCCGCCCCCAGCTCTGCGAGCCGCGCGAGGAGGGCACGAAGCCGAGCCCCGGGACCATCGGGCTCTCGTAGCTCGTGTCGGAGGGCGTCGCCGAGACCACGTTCCCCGCCGCGTCGACGACGCAGACATAGGAGGTATCGCCCGCCAGCGCGGGATCGGCGGGCTGCCAGGCGGCGGGGCTGCCCGCCTCCGGCATCGCCGGCGCGGCGCGCGCCGGGTCGATGCGCCGGCGCTGCGCGGCGTTGTAGCCGGGCGAGAGAAGCGCCTGCATCGGCACCTCGACGAAGCGCGGGTCGCCGTAGAAGCGGTCGCGGTCGGCGAAGCCGAGCTTCATCGCCTCCGCCAGCACATGCACGTAGTCGACGCTGTTGTGGCCGAGCGCGGCGAGGTCGATCCCCTCCAGCAGCGCCAGGAACTGCAGCAGCACCGGCCCCTGGCACCAGGGGCCGCAGGAATAGACCTCCGTGCCGTGCACGTCGCGGCGCACCGGCGGCTCGATGGCGCTGCGGTACTCCGCCAGGTCCCCCCGCGTCAGCCAGCCGCCGCTCTCGGCGTAGAAGCGCGCCATCGCGACCGCGAGGTCGCCGCGGTAGAAGGCGTCCCGCGCCGCGGCGAGCCCGCCGAGCCGGTCGGCGCCGCGCGCCACCGCAGCCCGCTCCTCGTCCGCCATGTACTGCAGGCTGCGCGCGAGATCGGCCTGCACGAAGAGATCGCCCTCCCGCGGCGGCGTTCCGCCGGGCAGGAAGACCGCGGCATTCTGCGGCCATTGCCGGTACTGGTCGGCGAAATTGGCGATGAAATGCGCCATCACCGGATGGACGGTGAAGCCCTCGCGCGCGTAGCGGATGGCGAAGCTGGCGCAGTCGCCGAAGGACATCGTGCCGTAGCGCGACAGCGCCAGGATCCAGGCATCGGGCGCGGCCGGCACCACGGTGCGCAGCGGCCCCTGCGGGATGGCGCCACCGTGC
>CAYNYQ010000296.1:0-6395 GCA_964401305.1 uncultured Acetobacteraceae bacterium
CATTGAGATGCCGGAGGCGCCGCTGCCCGCGCTCGCCGCCGCGCCGCCCCGCCGCCGGGCCGAGCGGCCGCCGCTGCTCGTGCTGCTCGGCATCGGCTGGGTCGGGGCGATGCTGCTGGTCGCGCTGCTCGCCGACGTGATCAGCCCCTTTCCCTACACTGCGCTCGACCTGCGCAACCGGCTCTCGCCGCCCGTGCTGCTGGGCGGCACCTGGCTGCATCCGCTGGGCACGGACGAGCTGGGGCGGGACGTGCTCTCGCGGCTCATCGCCTCGATCCGCACCAGCCTGATCATCGCCTTCGGCGCCACCATCGTCGGCGCCGTGGTCGGCACCACGCTCGGCTTCCTGGCGGCGCATTTCCGCGGCTTCGTGGAGGGGGCGGTGATGGCGCTGGTGGATTTCTCCGCCTCCATCCCCTTCCTGATCCTGGCGCTCGCCGTGCTCGCCTTCTTCGGCAATTCCATGGCGCTCTTCGTCGTGCTGCTCGGCCTGCATGCGTGGGAGCGCTATGCCCGCATCGCGCGCGGCCTGGCGATCTCGGCCAGCGCGCAGGGCTATGCGGGGGCGGTGCGGCAGCTCGGCGCCTCGCCCTGGCGGATCTACGGGCGGCACATCCTGCCCAACATCGCCTCCACCCTGATCGTCTCGATGACGCTCGCCTTCCCCGAGGTGATCCTGCTGGAGAGCGGCCTCTCCTTCCTCGGCCTCGGCGTGCAGCCGCCGGAGACCTCGCTCGGCAACATGGTGGGGTTCGGGCGGGAGTATCTCACCCGCGCGCCCTGGATCCTGCTCTCGCCGGCGGCGGTGATCGTGGTGACGACGCTCTCGGTCTCGCTGATCGGCGACTGGCTGCGCGACCGGCTGGACCCGACGCTGCGCTGAGACCGGCTCAGCGCCCGCCGGCGACGTCGAGGATGGTGCCGGTGACGTAGCTCGCCTCGTCCGAGGCGAGGAACAGCACCGCATCGGCGATCTCCCGCGGCTGGCCGACGCGGCGCATCGGCACCAGGCGGTTCGGGCTCAGCTCCAGCGTCTGCTCCATGCGGGCGAAGGCGGCGCGGGTGCGCTCGGTCTCGATCGGGCCGGGGGCGACGGCGTTGATGCGCACGCCGAGATGCGAGACCTCCATGGCGACGTCGCGCACGAAGCCGGCGATGCCCGCCTTGGCGGCGGAATAGGCCGCCGCGCCGCTATCCGCCGCCGACCAGGGCGTGCCGTTGCGCGAGCCCGAGGAGAGGCAGACGATGCTGCCCGCGCGCCGCGCCATCATCTCCGGCAGCACGGCGCGGGTGCAGAGGAAGGCCGAGCGCAGGTTCAGCCGGATGGTGAAGTCCCAGTCCTCGGCCGACATCTCCCAGATCCGCGCGTTGCGGGCGCCGCCGACGTTGTTGACCAGGATGTCGATGGGGCCGGCGGCCTCGGCGAAGGCGGCGAAGGCCTCCTGCACCACGGCCTCCTCCGTCACGTCGCCGGGGCGGGCCAGCACCTCCGCGCCCTTCGCCCGCAGCGCCGCGGCGACGCGCTCGAGGCCCGCCGCGTCGATGTCGAGCAGCGCGAGGCGCGCGCCCTCGGCGCCGAGCCGTTCGGCGATGGCGGCACCGAGGCCGTTCGCGGCCCCGGTCACGACGGCCAGGCGATCCTTCACGCGGTCCATGCTGCATGCTCCCCGTCGCGGGGCGCCGACGCCCCGCGCCAGTCTGCTGCGGCCCCGCGCCGAGGGCAATTCCCGTGGCCTAATGGCTCGGGCGCGTGGCGAAGGGCGTGAGCTGCAGCTCGTGCGTCCAGCAGGAGCGATCCTGGGTGTGCAGGTACCAGAAGGCCTCGGCGATGCGCACCGGGTCCATCACCGCCTCGGGCTTCTGCCGGGCCCGCGGCAGGGCGCGCGTGCCGGGGGAATCGATCAGCCCGTCGATGACGAGATTCGCCACGTGCACGCCGTGCTCCGAGTATTCCTCGGTCAGCACCTGGGCGAGGGCGCGCATCAGCACGCGCGGGTAGTAGAGCGATTCGCCCGTGTTGCGCTTCGTCCCGCGCAGCGACTTGGCGTTGTTCGAGAAGAAGAAGGAGCCGCGGCCGCGCCGGCGCATCGCCGGCAGCACCGCCTGCGCCACCAGGAAGGGGCCGCGGCAGGCGATGTGCATCGCGGTCTCGAAGATCTCCAGAGGCACGTGCTCGAGCAGCTCCGTCCCCGGCGGCAGGTCGCGGCCCTCGAGGTAGCCCGCGTTGTAGACCAGCACCTCGGGGTCGCCGGCCTCGGCGCGGATGCGCGCGAAGGCGGCGGCGATCGAGTCGCGGGAGACGAGGTCGAGCTCCACGATCATGCAGGCGCCGCCCTGCTCGCGGATGGCGGCGGCCAGCGGCGCGGCATTGGCCTCGGCCCGGGTGGTCAGGACGGTGAGGTAGCCTTCCGCGGCGAATTTCTGCGCCACCGCCCCGCCGACTCCCCAGCGGATGCCGACGGGCAGGGCGCTGTTGTCCACCGCGCCGCCATGCGCGAGGCGCGTGTTGCGCCCGTCCGCCTGCCATTTCGAGGTGGCGCCGACCACCACCGCCACCGGCCGCCCGCCGGCGCCCTGGCCGTTCCCGCTCATGCGCATCCCTCCTCCCCGTGCCGGCGGGCGCGGGGCACCGGCCCTGGCGCGCCCGCGCGCCCGGCATCATAGTCGCAGCGACGACATGGACGCGACGGACCCTTGAGCGGACAACAGGCCTCGCTGGGCAGCGCCACGCGCCCCGCCGCCGGGACGGAGCCGGCGCGGCCCGCCACCGGCACCGCCTTCGCGGTGATCCTCTCGCTCAGCTTCTGCCATCTGCTCAACGACATGATGCAGTCGCTGGTCCCGGCGCTCTACCCGATCCTGAAGGAGTCCTACGCGCTGGACTTCGGCCAGATCGGACTGATCACGCTGGCCTTCCAGTGCACGGCCTCGCTGCTGCAGCCCGTGGTCGGCATGGTGACCGATCGCCGGCCGCAGCCCTTCTCGCTGGCGGCCGGCATGGGCTCCACCCTGCTCGGCCTGCTGCTGATGGCGCAGGCGGGGAGCTATCCGGTCATCCTGCTGGCGGCGGCGCTGATCGGCCTCGGCTCGGCGGTCTTCCACCCGGAGGCCTCGCGCGTCGCGCGGATGGCCGCGGGCGGCCGCTACGGGCTGGCGCAGTCGCTGTTCCAGGTCGGCGGCAATGTCGGCACCGCCAGCGGCCCGCTGCTCGCGGCCTTCATCGTAGTGCCCGCGGGGCAGCGCAGCATCGTCTGGTTCTCGGCCGCCGCGCTGCTCGGCATGGCGGTGCTGTTCCAGGTCGGCCGCTGGTACGCCGCGCGCCGCGCCGAGGGCGCCGTCGCACGGGCCAAGGCGCACGCCGCGCCGGCCGCGGAGCGCCTGCCGCGGCGCCAGGTCGGCATCGCCATCGCCGTGCTGGTGGTGCTGCTGTTCAGCAAGAACGTCTACAGCGCCAGCCTCGGCTCCTTCTACACCTTCTACCTGATCAAGACCTTCGACCTGACGGTGCAGCACGCGCAGATGCTGCTGTTCCTCTATCTCGGCGCGGTGGTGCTGGGCACGCTGGCCGGCGGCATGGTCGGCGACAGGGTCGGGCGCATCCCGGTGATGTGGTTCTCCATCCTCGGCGCGCTGCCCTTCACCCTCGCACTGCCGCATGCGGGGCTGGCCTGGACGGTGGTGTTCTCGCTGCTGATCGGCTTCATCATGGCCTCGGCCTTCTCGGCCATCCTGGTCTATGCGCAGGAGCTGCTGCCCGGGCGCGTCGGGCTGGTGGCCGGCATCTTCTTCGGCTTCTCCTTCGGCCTCGGCGGCCTCGGCGCCGCCGCCCTGGGGCAACTCGCGGACTGGACCAGCATCCGCACCGTCTTCGTCCTTTGTGCCTTCCTGCCGCTGCTGGGCCTGGCGACGGCCTTCCTGCCGCGGCTCGAACGGGCGACGTAACCGCCGCCGTCGTGACGGCGGGCACCGCGAACATGCGCGGCAGGCGCCGCGCCGGGGAGGGCCTGGCCATGGCACCGCAGCCGCTCGGGGGCCTGAAGGTGGTGGAGGTCGGGCAGGCCGTCGCCGCGCCTCTGGCCGGCATGATCCTCGCCGAACTCGGCGCCGAGGTGATCAAGGTCGAGAAGCCCGAGGGCGGCGACGATGCGCGGCTTTGGGGCCCGCCCTGGGTCGGCGAGACCGGGCTCAGCTTCCACGCCTACAACCGTGGCAAGCGCGGCGTGACGCTGGACCTGAAGACGCCGGAGGACGTGCTCCGGTTGAAGGCGCTGGCGGCGGATGCCGACATCCTGATCCAGAACCTGCGGCCCGGCGTCGTCGACGCGCTCGGCATCGGGCCCGAGGCCATGCTCGCGGCCAATCCCCGGCTGGTCTACTGCTCCATCTGGGCCTTCGGCTACACCGGGCCGCTGCGCCTCGCGCCCGGCTTCGACCCGCTGCTGCAGGCCTATGGCGCGATGCTGAGCGTCACCGGCGGCCCGGACGACCCGCCGACCTTCGCCGGCGCCGCGATCAACGACAAGGCGACGGCGATGTGGTGCGTCATCGGCGCGCTCGCCGCGCTGCGCCAGCGCGACGCGACGGGGCGCGGCTGTGTCATCGACACCTCGCTCTTCGAGAGCGCGGTCGCCTGGGTGGAGACGCCGCTGAACGCCTATCTCGCCGCCGGCACGGTGCCGGCGCGGCACGGCACCGGCAGCGCCAACCTGGTGCCCTACCAGGTCTTCGACACGGCCGACCGGCCGATCTGCGTCGCCGCCGGCAACCAGCGGCTCTGGGTGAAATTTGCCGCGGCGGCCGGGCACCCGGAATGGGCCGAGGATCCACGCTTCCGCACCGGGCGCGACCGCACCGCGAACCGCACCGCGCTGGTCGGCGCCATCGCTCCGGTGCTGCGGCAACGCGGGCGCGACGACTGGATGGCCGCCTTCACGCGCGCCGGCGTGCCCTGCGCCCCGGTGAACGACCTCGCCGAGCTGGCCGCGACGCCGCAGCTCGCGGCGGTGGACCTGCTGCGCGAGGTGCCGGGCACGGGCCTGCGCGTCGTCGGGCTGCCGGTCTCCTTCGACCGCGAGCGGCCGGCGCCGCGCGCCGCCGCGCCCGGGCTCGGGCAGGACGATGCGGCGCTGCTCGGCACCGGCACGACGCCCCCGGGCCGTTGACGGGGCCGCGCGCGGGGCCAGACTCGCCCCGAGATCCGAGGAGGGGCGCGATGGCGATCGCCGAAGAACACCGCATGCTGCAGGACCTGGTGGCGAAATTCGTCGACCGCGACCTGATCCCGCTCGAGCCGGCGGCACTGAAGCGGGAGGCGGAGGGCGGCAAGTTCGCGCTGACCGAGGCCGAGAAGGCGCCGCTGCTGGCGAAGTGCCGCGAGCTCGGCCTCTGGGGCCTCGACAGCCCGGAGGAGTTCGGCGGCGCCAACCTGCCGGTGGAGGCGCTGGCGCTGGTGAACGAGGAGCTGGGGCGCACCATCACGCCCTTCATCTTCCCGCCCGACAGCCCGAACCTGCACATGATGGTGCAGGTGGCGAGCCCCTGGCAGCGCGAGCGCTACCTCGAGCCCTATGCGCGCGGCGAGCTGACGAGCTGCATCGCCATCTCCGAGCCCGGCGCCGGCGGCGACCCCGCCGGCATGACCACGCGCGCCGTGCCGGACGGCGACGACTGGGTGATCAACGGCCGCAAGATCTGGGTGAGCAACGTCCCGGCCTGCGACTTCATCATCCTCATGGCGCGCACCGGCGAGGGCAAGCGTCAGGAGGGCGTCACCGCCTTCATCGTCGACAAGGGCACGCCCGGCTTCATCATCGAGCGCGAGATCCCGATGATCGGCGGCCGCCGCACCTACGAGCTGGTCTTCGAGGATTGCCGCGTCCCCGCCCGCCAGGTGCTGGGCGAGCTCGGCCGCGGCTATGCGCCGATGCAGCTGCGCCTGAACATCCGCCGCCTCGAGATGGGGGCGCGCTGCGTCGGCATGGCGCGGCGGGCGATGTCCATGATGATCGGCCATGTGAAGGAGCGCGTGACCTTCGGCCAGAAGCTGCAGGACCGCCAGGCGATCCAGTGGTGGATCGCCGACGGCGCGACGCGCATCCATGCCTGCCGGCTGATGGTGCACAATGCGGCGCGCACGCTCGACGCCGGCGGCGACGTGCGCGGCGAGGCCAGCATGATCAAGGTCTACGGCACCGAGATGGCGAGCGACATCATCGACCAGGCGATGCAGTCCTTCGGCGCCATGGGCATGACGAAGGAGCTGCCGCTGCAGCAGCTGGCCAACATGATCCGCGTCATGCGCATCTACGAGGGCCCGACCGAGGTGCACCGCATGGCGCTCGCCCGGCGGGTGCTGAAGGAGGGGATCTAGCGGTGCGGTCGCCGCCGATGGCTCC
>CAYNYQ010000297.1:0-1534 GCA_964401305.1 uncultured Acetobacteraceae bacterium
CGCCGCCGACCCGCACCGCCGAGGCGCGTGCGCCCCGCCCCGTGCCGGCCGCCCCACCCCCGCTCCGCCTGACCCCCGGCATCGCGCCGCTGCCGCCGCAGGAGGGCGAGGCGGAGCGGCCCGCGCTGGTCGGCGCCAGTCGCGCCACCGGCGCCGTGGTCCCGCCCGGGCTGCTCGACGGCCATCGCAACCCGCAGCCCGAATACCCGCAGGCCAGCCGCGCGCGCGGCGAGCAGGGCGTGGTCGGGCTGGTGCTGCACGTCGCCGCCAACGGGCAGGTGACGGCGGCCGAGGTGGCGCGCTCCTCGGGCTTTCCGCCGCTCGACGCCGCGGCGCGGCAGGCGGCGCTGCGCTGGCGCTTCCGCCCCGCCATGCGCGACGGCGCGCCGGTGGAGGGCACGATCCGCACCGCCATCCATTTCCGCCTGGTGCAGTAGCCCCGCCGCACCCCACATGCGCCGCGGCAGGGGAGTGCGGGACGGATGGTGAAGCTCGACGTCATCACCACGCGCGGCGGAGATGCGGGCGAGACCTCGCTCGGCGACGGCACGCGGGTTCGCAAGGATGCGCTGCGCGTCGAGGCGATGGGCGCGGTGGACGAGGCCAATGCCGCCCTCGGCCTGCTGCGCCTGCACACCGCCGGCATGCCGGAGGACGCGGTGCTGGGGCGCATCCAGTCCGATCTCTTCGACCTCGGCGCCGATCTCTGCATGCCGGGTAGGGACGGGGGCGAGATGCGGCTGCGCATGGTGCCGGCGCAATGCGCGCGGCTCGAGGCCGAGACCGAGGCGATGCGGGCGGCGCAGCCGCCGTTGCGCAGCTTCGTACTGCCCGGCGGCACCCCCGGCGCCGCCGCGGCGCATCTCGCCCGCACCCTGGCGCGCCGGGCCGAACGCACGGCCGTGGCGCTGGCGGCCGAGGAGCCGCTGAACCCGGAGGTGGTGCGCTACCTCAACCGCCTCTCCGACCTGCTCTTCGTGCTGGCGCGGCGGCTGAACGGGGACGGCGCCGGCGACGTGCTCTGGGTGCCGGGGGCGACGCGCGACGGCTGAGGCCGGGCGGCGCGCCCGGTCCCGCCCCGCGGCGGCCTTCAGCCGTCGCGCTGCGCCTGCGCGACCTTGTTCGCCTGCGAGACGCGGCCGATCTCGCGCGGGTCCATGCGGACGGTGCGGCGGCTGCTGGGCACCGCGACCATGCCGCGCCGGGGCGAGCGGCCGGCGCCCGGGTGATGCACCGGCGCGGCCTGGCGGCGCGCCAGCGCCTCGCGCATCGCGGCCTGGATGGCGGCGCGGCGCGCGGCGTCGTCCATCGTCTCGATCCGCGCATTCACCCGCTTCAGCGCACCGGCGAAGACCTGCTTCTTCACCAGCAGCCCCTCCTCGGCAGGTGGCGCGCCGGCGCCGCGCGGCTCGGCCTTGCCGCGGCGGGCGCGCCGGCGGTCGCGCGCCAGGTCGCGGGCCTTGTTGTGGTAGTCCCGCAACTGCCGGGCCAGGGCGATCAGCGCCGCGCGGTCGAGCGCGGCGAGGCCGGGATA
>CAYNYQ010000297.1:1634-6383 GCA_964401305.1 uncultured Acetobacteraceae bacterium
ACTGCCGGGCCAGGGCGATCAGCGCCGCGCGGTCGAGCGCGGCGAGGCCGGGATAGTGCGCCGCCTCGACCGCCTCATGCTCGGCCGCGGTGAGGATCCGCTTCTCCTCCGTCCTGCGTGTCGCCATGGTCCCCTCCCTCTGTCGCCCCAGGATGGCCTCGCGGCGTCCGCCGCGGCGCGGCGCGCCCGTCGTGGCGCCGGGCACGCCGCCCGCCTCCGCCCTACAGCGCGAAACGCGTCCCGACCAGCACGCTCCGCCCCGGCACGACGAAGCCGTTCGCCGGCTCGAAGGGCTCGTTGGTCAGGTTGCGCGCCTCGAGGAAGAGCGTCACCGGATCGGCCGCCTGCCAGCTGGCGGTCAGGTTGAACACCGTCCCCGCCTTGTTGCTGCGCTGCGAGGTGAAGGCCACGCCCTCGTTGTCGTAGCTGGCGAAGGGCCCCTCCGGGCTGCGGCCGGTGAACAGCACCGTCGGCGCGATCACCAGGCGCGGCACCGGCTGGATGCGCGCGGTGACGCTGACAACGTGCTCGGGCCGGCGCGGCAGGCGCTGGTCGGTCTCGGCGTTGAAGGCCTCGGTGATGGTCCAGGCGACGCTCGCCTCCAGCCAGGCGGCGGGGCGGAGCGCCAGCATCAGCTCGGCGCCGTGGATGCGGGCGCGGTCGACATTCACCAGCGTGTCGAACTGGGCGTTGAAGTTGATCAGGTCGCGCACCCGGCTCTGGAAGAAGGTCCAGCCGGCGGTGGCGAAGTTGCTGCGGCCGAAGGCGGCGAAGTCGGTCTCCGCGCCGACCTCCCAGGCGAAGCTGCGCTCGGGCTTCAGGTCGGGGTTGCCGACGAAGAAGCCCGGGATCACGCCGAAGCGCTGGAACAGCGAGGGGGCGTTGAAGCCGGTGCCGGCCGCGGCGCGCAGGCGCGAGGCGATCTCCGGGATCGCCAGCACCGCGCCGAGCCGCCAGGTGGTCGCGCCCTCGACGCCGGTGACGGCGTCGTGGCGCACGCCCGCGGTGAGATCCAACCGGTCGAAGGCGCGGTACTGCAGGCTGCCCCAGCCCGCGGTGGTGTGCTGCGAGGCGTTCACCGTGGTGCGGAAGAAGGCGCTGCCATTGGCGCTCTCGGCCTGCTCGCCGGCATGGGAGACGCCGAAATTCGCCGCCCCCCCGCTGAGCGGGCCGAGATCCGGCAGGCGCAGCGTATTGCCCCAGTCGATCACGCCGCGCGTGCCGCGATAGGTGTCGTCAGTCGCGGCGGCGCTGATCCAGTCCGGCTGGTTCACGTAGCGCCGCGTGTCGCGCGTGCCGGCGATGCGCAGCCCCGTGGTCCAGGCGCCGTCGAGCAGGCTCGTCTCGGCGCGGAGCTGGCCGTACCAGCGCTGGTCCCGGCCCGTGTAGTTCGGGTCGTCCTGCGGCACGTTGTCGAGGCCGAAGCCGTTCTGGCGCCAGCGGAACAGCGCCTCCACCCGGCTGCCCTCGCGCGGCGTCCAGCCGAGGCGGGCCGTCGCCGCGCCGCCGCTGAAGCCGTCGCGCTCGGGGATGTTGGCGGTGAAGCGGGGTGCGAGGGCATTGAAGCCGATGGTCGAGAGCCCGTTGCCCGAGACCAGGTAGTCGAAGGCGCCGAGCGTGCCGGTGGCGCCGAGGCCGCCGCGCACTGTCGCCGGCCCGCCGGCGGCAAGCTCGCCATAGGGTGCGAATTGCCGGTCCGGCTTGGCCCGGCGGGTGACGAGGTTGATCACGCCGCCGATCGCGGCCGTGCCGTACAGGGAGGAGGCCGGGCCGCGGAACACCTCGATCCGCTCCACGTCGAACAGCAGGTCCTGGCCGAAATTGAAGGCGCCGTTCGGCTCGGAGGGGTCGTTCACCGGCACGCCGTCGATCAGCACCAGCACAGAGCGCGAGGAATTGCCGCGGACGAAGCCGCTGGTCTGGGCGCCCGGCCCGCCGAGCGGGACCAGGTTGATGCCGGGCACCAGGCTCAGCGCCTCCTGCAGTGTCTGGTAGCCGCGCTCCTCGATCTCGCGGCGGGTGATGGTGGTGATGGCGGCCGGCACGCGCGGCTCGGGCGTGGCGATGCGGGTGCCGGTGACGATGGTGTCGGGCAGGGCGGCGATGGGCGCCGCCGGTGGCGCGCCCGGCTGGGCGGCGGCGGGCAGGGCAGGCAGCAGCAAGGCCAGCAGGCTGGCCGGGAAAGGGGAGACGCGACGCACCGGGGGTCCTCCGCGTGCGGTTGACGACATTGCCCCCGCCGGTCGCCCGGCGGGTGCGGTGGGCGTCGTCCTCGCATGCGGCGCCGGGCGCACCCCGCGGGGGTGCGCACGACGATGGCCCGTTGCGCCGGTGCACCCCGCCCGGCACGCGCGAGACGGCTCTGCGCCGGCCGGTCTCCTGGCTCGCGGTGGGGACCACCCCCTCGGGGAGAGGGGTGGTCCTTGGCCCCGCCGCCTTCTCGCGCCCCCAGGGGGACGCAATGGCATCAGGGGGGCCTCACCGCCTACAGTTGCGGGGGCAGCCGCGGCCTGGCGAGGCGGCAGGGCCTCGCGTCGCGCGTTCCCGTTTCAGCCCTTGCGGGCCACCGGCGCATGGGCCGGAGCCTAGCCGATCCGCGGCCGCCAGGGGAATGCCCGGCATCGCCGCTGGCGCATGGGAGGCGAGGGCGGGTGCGCGCAACGGGCGCGGCGCGCCCCGCGCTCAGAACAGCCAGCCGAAGGCCTTCACGCCGAGCCAGCAGACCACCAGCAGCACGCCGGTGGCGAAGACGCAGCCGGCCACCGTCAGCGCCACGCCCCAACCGGTGACCCGGTTGTCGTGCTCGACCAGGCCGAGGGCCATGACGATGTTGCCGAAGGCGGGCGGGCCGTTGGTGCCAGGGCCGGGCAGGATCAGCATCAGCGCGACATAGGCGGTCAGCCAGCCGAACAGCCGGTCGCCGAGCGGCGAAGTGAAGAAGCCGGGCCGCGGCTTCACGTAGCGCTCGACCTTGCTCAGCCATTTCGAGGAGGCGCTGGCGAGCCGCAGCAGGTCCTCCCGCTTGATGGACTGGCGGGCGATGAACTGCGGCAGCTTCGGCACCCGCCGCCCCATGCCCATCTGGATGCCGAGGATCAGCACCGGCAGCCCGAAGACCGAGGCCATGCCGGGCAGCAGCGAGGGCAGCAGCAGCAGCAGGATCAGCAGCCCGAAGGCGCGGTCCCCGAAGGCCTCCGCCATGTCGCCGAGCGAGATGCGGTCGCCCGGGATGCGCGCGGCGACCTCCGCGACGATGCGCGAGATGGGCGCTCCGGCCTCGTCCGGGCTGTGGCGCGGCTCTGTGGCCGCTGCCAGGTGCGCCTCCAAGTTGCCGTCCATAGGGGCCCTTCGTTCCCGGCCGCCCGCCCTGGCCCGTCCGGGCCGCGGCGCGCAGTCGCACTAGATGGGATGCCTCGCGCCGAATTCACCAGCGGCGCGCCCGCATCCCGGTTCGGCGCGCCCGCGGCGGCGGTTGCTCCGCCGGCCTCCCGCGCGGGCGCGGTCCATGCGTGTCAGGTGCCGGTGAAGGCGGGCCTGCGCTTCTCCATGAAGGCGCGGCGGCCCTCGCGGTAGTCGTTGCTGTCGAAGCAGCCGGCCATGGCGGCGCGGATCGCGTGCATGTCGCGGTCGCCCGCGTCCTGCAGCACGGCCTTGACCGTCATCTTGTTGGTCGAGAGGGAGAGCGGCGCATTCTGCGCCAGCGTCGCGGTCAGCTTCGCCACCGTCGCCTCGAGCTCGGCCACCGGGACCACCCGGTTCACCAGCCCGACCCGCTCCGCCTCGCGCGCGTCGAAGCGCTCGCCGGTCATGAGGATCATGTGGGCATGCGCGGGACCCACCAGGGAGACCAGCGCCTTCACCATGTCGAAGCCGTAGGCGATGCCGAGCTTGGCGGCCGGGATGCCGAACTGGCTGTCGTCGGAGGCGATGCGGATGTCGGTCGACATGGCGATGCCGAGGCCGCCGCCCATGCAGAAGCCGCGGATCTGCGCGATCACCGGCTTCCTGAAGGCCGCGAGCTTGGCCCGCCCGGCGCTGGTCAGCCGGTCGTATTCCTGCTGCGCGGAGGCATCGGCGCGGTTCTTCTCGAACTGCGAGATGTCGGCCCCGGAGACGAAGGCCTTGTCGCCCGCGCCCTGCAGCACGACGCAGCGCACCGCCGGGTCCTCGGCGAAGAGGTCGAGGGCGGCGGCCATGCCGCCCCACATGTCCACCGACATGGCGTTGCGCTTCTCGGGCTGGTTGAACACCACCCGCCCGACGCCGTCCTTGATGCTGGCGAGGATCCTGCCGTCCGCGAATTCCATCTGGCTCATGCCCCGCCCAGCGCTCCCTTGTCCTTCAGCGCCTGGATCTCGGCGGGGGTGAGCCCCGCCTCGGCCAGGATTTCCTCGTTGTGCTCGCCGAGCCGCGGCATGTCCCGGTAGAAGCCGGTGTCCACGCCCTCGAGGTTCACCGGCTGCGCCACCACCCGGATGTCGCCGCGGGTGCGGTGCTTCATCGGCATCGCCATGCCGAGGTGCTGGACCTGCGGGTCCTCGAAGACTTCCTTGATCGTGTTGACCGGCCCGCAGGGGATGCCGGCCTCCTCCATCAGGTTGACCCAGTGCTCGGAGCCCTTGGTCTTCGTGACCTCGGCGATCACCGCGTTCAGGCGCTGGCGGTCGGCGCCGCGGCCCTTGGCGGTCTTCCACTCCTCGACCTCGAGCCACTCCGGGTGGCCGACGGCCCGCGCGAAGATGTCCCAGA
>CAYNYQ010000298.1:0-6378 GCA_964401305.1 uncultured Acetobacteraceae bacterium
ACGACGCCGCCATACATCTGGATGAAGCGGCGGTAGCTGTCCCAGGCGAAGCGCGCATCGCCGGAGGCGGCGGCGAGCCCCTCCACCGTCGCGTCGTTCAGGCCAAGGTTCAGCACCGTGTCCATCATCCCGGGCATGGAGACCCGCGCGCCGGAGCGGACGGAGACCAAGAGCGGCTTGCGGTGGTCGCCGAAGCTGAGGCCGACCGCCGCCTCCACCCGGCCGAGGGCGTCGACGACCTGGCCGCGCAGCGCCTCCGGGTATTGCCGCCCGTTCTCGTAGTAGGCGGTGCAGACCTCGGTGGTGATGGTGAAGCCGGGCGGGACGGGCAGGCCGATGGCGGCCATCTCGGCCAGGTTGGCGCCCTTGCCGCCGAGCAGGTTGCGCATGTCCGCGCGACCCTCGTTATGGCCGGCGCCGAAGCTGTAGACCCACTGGGGCATCGCAAGGGTTCCTCTTGCAGACTGCATGGCGGCGGGGCGCGGAGCAAACCCCGTGCCCGCCGCCCGTGGCCCGGCCCCGACCTCGGTCGGCACCGCTCCACGGCCTTCGGTGTTCCTGGCCATCCGCCCCGCCCGGCCGCCGCTCGGCGGGGGGGCGGGAGGCTAGCCTTCGATCCGCGACAGGTCCGCGACCGACTCCATCGCGGCCCGCAGCCTCGCCAACAAACCTAAACGATTGATGCGGAGTTCCGGAACGGGATCGTTCACGGTGACGCGGTCGAAGAAGGCGTCGAGCGGCGCGCGCAGGGTCGCCAGGGCCGCCATGGCGCCGGCGAAGTCCTCCGCCCCCATCCGCGCCGCGGCGGCGGGCACCGCCTCGTCCAGCGCGGCGGCGAGGGCCTTCTCCTCCGGCGCGGCCAGCAGCGCGGGGTCGGTCGCCGGGGCGAAGCCGCTTCCCTCCCTGCGCTCCTCGATACGGAGGATGTTGGCGGCGCGGCGATAGGCGGCCAGCAGGTTGGCGCCGTCCGGGGATTCGAGCAGTTGGCGCAGCGCCTCGGCGCGGGCCAGCAGCCGCACCAGGTCGTCGTCGGGCGTGGCGCCGAAGACGGCGGCGACCAGGTCGTGGCGCGCGCCTTCGGCGCGCAGCTGCACGCGCAGGCGCTCGGCGATGAAGTCCAGCACCTCGGTCGCCGTCGTCGAGGGCGCGGCGCGGGCTGCGCCGTTCCCGGGGTGCTCCGTCGCCAGCAGCGCCCGCGCCACCTCGGGCTCGAGCAGCGGCGCGGCATGGTGCTCGGCCGCGGCGACGGCCAGGTCCAGCACCTGCAGCAGGCCGAGGCGCAGCCCGTTCTCCCGCACGAGGCGGATCACGCCGAGCGCGGCGCGGCGCAGCGCATAGGGATCGCCCGAGCCGGTCGGCTTCTCGCCGACGGCGAAGAACCCGGCGAGCTGGTCCAGCTTGTCGGCCAGCGCCACGGCGACCGCCACCGGCTCCGTCGGCACCGCGTCCCCGGGGCCGAGCGGGCGGTAATGCGCGCCGATCGCCTCGGCGACGCGGGCGTCCTCGCCGGCATGCAGCGCGTAGTAGCGGCCCATCACGCCCTGCAGCTCCGGGAACTCGCCAACCATGCCGCTGGCCAGATCCGCCTTGGCCAGCCGCGCGGCGCGCGTCGCCAGGGCGCGGTCGGCGCCGACAAGGGGGGCGAGGGCCGCGGCCAGGCTCTCCAGCCGGCTTACCCGCTGGCCCTGGGTGCCGAGCCGCGCGTGGAACACCACCTCGTCGAGCCGCGGCAGGAAGCTTTCCAGCGACTGCCTCAGGTCCTGGTCCCAGAAGAAGCGCGCGTCGGAGAGCCGGGCGCGCAGCACGCGCTCGTTGCCGGCGGCGATGGCGGCGCCGCCATCCTCGGGCGCGATGTTCGCCACGATGGCGAAGCGCGCCGCCGCGCGGCCATCCGGGTGGCGCAGCGCGAAGTAGCGCTGGTTCACCCGCATGGTGGTGCGCATGACCTCGGCGGGCAGGTCCATGTAGGCGGCGTCGATATGGCCGAGCAGCGGCACCGGCCATTCGACCAGGCCCGCGACCTCGGCCAGCAGGCCGCGGTCGGGCACGACCTCCAGCCCCTCGGCGGCGGCGAGGCGCGCGATGCCCTGCTCGATGACGCGCTCACGCTCGGCCGGGTCGGCGATGACGAAGCGCGCGCGCAGCCCGGCCTCGTAGGCGGCGAAGGAGCGCACGGCGAAGGGCTCGGTGCCGGCGAGGACGCGATGGCCCTCCGTCAGGTCGCCGGCGGCGAGGCCATGCGCGGCGTCCTCGCCCTGCGCCAGGGCGAAGGGCACCGTCTCGCCGTCGAGGACGCAGAGGATGCGCTGCAGCGGGCGGACCCAGGCGAAGCCGCTGCTGCCCCAGCGCATGCTCCTCGGCCAGGCGAAGCCGCGCAGCAGGGGCGGCAGGCGCTCGGCGACCAGCGCGCGCGCCGCGATCACGGCGCCGGGCTTCGACAGCACCCAGAACTGCCCCTCCTGCTGCAGCATGTCGCGCGTCGCGCCGTGCTTGCGGAGAAAGCCCTCGATCGCCGGCTCGGGCGCGCCGATGCGCGGGCCGCGCTCCTCCTTGCCCGGCGCCTCGGCGCTTGCCGCCATCTCACCGACGACGGCAAGGCGGCGCGGGCCGGAGAGCGCGCGCGGCGGCACCGTCATCAGCGGCGCAAGCGCCTTCAGGACGCCGGCGGCAAGCTCATCCGCCGCCCGCGCCTGCATGCGGGCCGGGATCTCCTCGGAGAAGAGCTCGAGCAGGAATTCGGGCATGGGTCAGACGGCCCGCCTGATGTCGGTCTGCGCGAAGTCGTCGCCCTTGAAGAGCAGCGGCTCGCCGCGCGCCTTGGCCAGCGCATAGGCGAAGCAGTCGCCGAGGTTCAGCGCGGCCGGGTGCCGCCCCTTGCCGAAGCGGCGCCAGCCCTCCACCGCCAGCGCCGCATGCGCCGGCGTCAGCGCCACGATCTCGATCCCGGCCTCGGCGATCAGCGTCTCGGCCTCGGCCCCGGCCGGCCGGCCGCCGCGGCTTTCGGCGACCACGGCGACCTCGACCAGCGTCGCCACCGACATCGCCGGCTGCTCGGCCATGGCCAGCGCCTCGTTGAAGCGGGCCGCCTCGGGCTCCTTGCGCAGGATCGCCAGGACCGCGGAGGTGTCGACGATCACCGCGGCAGCCCGTGTTCGTCGTAGAGATCGGAATGGTCGCTGCTCGCCCCGGGCGGGAACAGCTTCGAGGCGCGGTCCGAGATCGCCATCAGGGCCTCGAACCTGCGCTTGCGCTCCGCGTCACGGGCGAGGCGCTCGCGCGCCAGCCGCTCGCGCACGGCGCGCCGGATGGCTTCGGTCACGGAGGTGCCGAGCAGCTCGGCCAGCGCCCGCGCCTCGGCGATCAAGGCCTCGTCCTTGATGTTCATCTGGCCCATCCGGGCCTCCTGGTAGAAGGGGGCGCCCGCATTCTACCCCGGCCCCCGCTCGCCCGCCAGCCAGGCCTCGCAGCAGCCCTTCGCCAGCGCGCGCACGCGGCCGATATAGGTGGCGCGCTCGGTCACGCTGATCGCGCCCCGCGCGTCGAGCAGGTTGAAGCGGTGGCTCGCCTTGATGCACTGGTCATAGGCGGGCAGCGCCAGCTTCTGCGCCAGCAGCGCGGCGCATTCCTCCTCCGCGTCGCGGAAGTGGCGGAACAGCTTCGCGGTGTCGGCGTGCTCGAAATTGTGCGCGCTGTACTCCCGCTCGGCGCGCAGGAAGACCTCGCCGTAGGAGACGCCCTGGCCGTTGAAGTCGAGGTCGTAGACGCTGTCCACGCCCTGGATGTACATCGCCAGCCGCTCGAGCCCGTAGGTCAGCTCGCAGGACGGCACCTCGCAGGCGATGCCGCCGACCTGCTGGAAATAGGTGAACTGCGTCACCTCCATCCCGTCGCACCAGACCTCCCAGCCGAGGCCCCAGGCGCCGAGCGTCGGGCTCTCCCAGTCGTCCTCGACGAAGCGGACGTCGTGCACCCGGGGGTCGAGGCCGATCGCCTTGTAGCTGCCGATCAGCATGCTCTGCGGGTCGGCCGGCGAGGGCTTCATGATGACCTGGTACTGGTAGTAGTGCTGCAGCCGGTTGGGGTTCTCGCCGTAGCGGCCATCGGCCGGGCGGCGGGAGGGCTGCACATAGGCCGCCTTCCAGGGCTTCGGGCCGAGCGCGCGCAGCGTGGTCGCGGGGTGGAAGGTGCCGGCGCCGACCTCCATGTCGTAGGGCTGCAGGATCAGGCAGCCCTGCGCCGACCAGTAGGCATGCAGCCGCAGGATCAGCTCCTGGAAGGAGGGCGGGCGGGCTGCGGCGGCGTCGGGCATGGGCGGGCTTGGCCGGCGAGGTGGCGCGCTGCATTAGGCGAGGCCGCCGGTTCCGGCAAGGAACCGACCCCGCAGCCCGGAGACGCCCCCATGGCCGCCACCGCCGACGCCGAGCGCCTGGTCCGCGCCTGGTACGCCGCCTTCGATGCCGGCGACCGCGAGGCCATGCTCGCCCTGCTGACCGAGGACGTGGTGCACGACGTCAACCAGGGCCCGCGGGAGCAGGGCAGGGCGGCCTTCCGCGCCTTCCTCGGCCAGATGGACCGCTGCTACCGCGAGGGCATCCGCGAGCTCGTCGTGATGGTCGACCCGACCGGCAGCCGCGCCGCTGCGGAGTTCGTGGTGGAGGGCGTATATGTCGCCACCGATTCCGGCCTGCCGCCGGCGCGTGGCCAGTCCTACCGCCTGCCCGCCGGCGCCTTCTTCGAGATCCGCGCGGGCCTGATCGCGCGGGTGAGCACCTGGTACAACCTGCGCGACTGGATCCGGCAGGTCGGCGGCGCGCCGGGCTGAACCGCGCGGCGCCGTCGCGCTACTTCGACTTGGCGCCCGAGCGGACGATGCTGGCGATCGAGCGCGGCGCCTTGCCCGAGGCCTCGGCGATCTTGCGCTCCTGGTCCTCGATCAGGGTGCGGGCCGGCTCGTCGCCGTCCAGCCCGCCCAGGATCTCGGCCGGGATGCGGCGATTGGAGCTGCGGGTTCCATCCGCGTAGATGACGTCGAAGGGCACGAACTTGCCCGTTTCCATGCGCCGCTTGCCGGCCATGAGATCCTCCTGCGGCGCCGCCAGGGCGCCTCGTCTGTTGCGTATCGATCACGTCCAGGGCCGAGGCCGCGCCATCGGCCGGGCCGGTCAGTCCTGCCGGCGCTCGGTCTCCGCGGGCTCCCCGGCATCGGCCTCGCCCGGCTCGCCCTGGCCCTCGCGCGCGGCCTTGCGGCGCGCCACGGCTTCCTCGCGCTCCCGCTGCTTCGCCTCGTTCTTTGCCTGCTTGGAGCGGTTCACTTCGGCCCGCTGGAGGCCATAGTTCGGTCTGCGCGCCATGGTCCGCTCGTTCTCTCGTTGTCGCTGATCGAGGGCGCCGCGAGGTCCGCCAGCCCGGCCGCCCCGAGCGCATCCTGGCCGCGCCGGGCGATACCGCCCGCGCCCGGCCACCGCGCCGACCCCCTGGCGCCGAGATATGGCGCCGCGCGGTGGTCCGCACAATGGCGCCGGGCGGTGCGGCGGCGCCCTCCCGGTGTCGCGAGGGGCGTGCTCAGCCCAGCCGGAGGTGCTCGGGGATGTGCAGCCCGAGGCGCGTCGGCACGCGCCAGACCTCGCGCACGGTGCGCAGCTTCTCGAAGCCCGCGGCCAGGTAGTTCGGCAGGGCGCGCGGGTGGTCGGCGGTGCAGGTGTTGACCGTGACCGCGCTCGCGCCCTCCGCCCAGGCGGTGTCCAGGGCGTGGCGGAGGAAGGCCATCCCCAGGCCGCGGCCGATCGCGTGCGGCAGCAGCCCGAAATAGGAGAGGTTGATCACCCCGCCGCCGGCACGGCGATCGAGCTCGTAGAAGCCGGCCGGCTCGCCGTCCTGGTAGAGGACATGGATGGAAACGCCCGGATGGCCGATGATCGCCATGAGCTCCGAATCGGGCAGGGTCCGGCGCAGCCACCAGACATGGTGCTGCCCGACCATGTAGTAGAGGAAGCGGTAGAACATCGACGTGCAGCGCAGCGCGCGTTCCACCCGCGCATCCGGCGGCAGGACTGGCCCCGGGGCGCTGGGCGGGCGGTCCATGCGCAGGAAGGTCACGTCCACGCCGACGGCGACGACCGATGGCCGGTCTTCCGCCGCGGGGCCGGCCGCGCCGCCCGTGCCGGTCCGTGACGCGGTCGCCATCCCGCCCCTCCCTCGTCGCGCCAAGCCGTCCGTCTCAGTTGTCGAGGAAGCTGCGCAGCTTGCGGCTGCGCGAGGGATGCTTGAGCTTGCGCAGCGCCTTGGCCTCGATCTGGCGGATGCGCTCGCGCGTCACGTTGAACTGCTGCCCGACCTCCTCGAGCGTGTGGTCGGTGTTCATGCCGATGCCGAAGCGCA
>CAYNYQ010000299.1:0-6367 GCA_964401305.1 uncultured Acetobacteraceae bacterium
GCTGCATCGCGGGCGGGCTCACCTCGCTCCCCGAAGCGGTGCGGGATCTGGCGACCCGCTTCCCCAAGCGCGGCTTGGTGGTGGTGGTCACCGATCTCATGAACCCCCACGGGTTCCCCGAGGGCTTTCGCACCCTGGGCGCCTTCGGACACGAGCTGCGCGTGGTGCACGTGCGCTCCGAAGAAGACCTGGCGCCCACCTTCGAAGGCGAGCTCGAGCTCACCGACTCCGAGACCGGCGACAAGGTGCGCCTGCGCATGAACAAGAAGCTCCTCGAGGCCTACGCCAAGGAGATCCGAAAGCACGTCGATGGCTGCCGCGATGCATGCCGTCGCGCAGGCGGGCGCTTCGTCGACGTGCCCACCGAGCTGCCCCTCGATCAGCTGCTCCGCCGCGCCTTCGCGGGCGACGAGGCGAAGTCCAGCCCCCGCCGCGAGGTCGAACTGGATACGCCCGGTGAGCCGCCAGGCGCGCGCATGCGCCGCGGCGGCGGCGAAGCGCCCCTGCTGCCAGCAGGCGGCGAGCGCCTCGGCGAAGGCGCCGACGCGCTCGCGCGGCAGCAGGCCGTACCAGCCCCAGGGACTCTGCGCGACGAAGCTCGCCTCGGCGGCGGGCCGGCCGAGGAAATGGCGAAGATAGGCCATCTCGACGCGGTCGATGCCGGAGGGCGCGGGGCAGCGGACGGAGAGGAGAAGGCGGGAGACGTCCAGGATCACGTGCACGGAGTTCCGGCCTTCCGCTCGTCTGTACCTGGGGCGGTTCGGCGCGCCGGAGGGTCGCCCGCGGGCGCCATTCCTGCGGCTCGGCCGTTATCGCCCCCTTTGTCGTTCACTAGCTTGTGCGTGGAGTCCGGGTCAACCACAGCGCGCAATTGAGCACACGGGGAGATTGCATTGCGGCAGCGCCGTACACGTTCTCGCGAGGCTGTTTCCCTCCCGGCGCCTCCCGGCCCCGGCGCAGGTCGTGTAAGGAGGCCGCCGCACCCGGGCGCCGGGGCGGAATCGGATCGGGCCGCATGAGCATCTGGACGCGCGACTTCACCATCGAGGGCTTCGAGGCGGCGCACGCCAATACGCTGCCCGGGCTGCTCGGCCTGCGGCTGGTCGAGGTCGGGCCCGACTTCGTGCGCGGCGTGATGCCGGTCGATGAGCGCCACGTGCAGCCCTATGGCATCCTGCATGGCGGCGGCAGCGTGGTGGTGACGGAGACCATGGGATCCTTCGCCGGCGCCATGGCGGCGCCGCCGGGCCATCGCGTGGTCGGGGTGGAGGTGAACGCCAACCACCTGGCGCCCGTGCGCAAGGGGGACCAGGTCACGGCGCTCTGCCGCCCGATCCGCCTCGGCCGGACGCTGCAGGTCTGGGAAATCGAGCTCCGCCGCGGCGACGGCACGCTGACCTGCGTCTCGCGCCTGACCACGGCGGTGCAGCCGATCCGCGAGGGCGGCTGAGCGGAACGCCCCCGCGCAAGGGCGGGTCGGGCCAGGGCTGATCGGGAAAAGGGCGGCATGGGCTTCGCGCACAGCATCGGCGGCACCCGCCATGTCTTCCCCGATCTCCGCACGCTGCTGGCCCGTGCCACGCCCTTCCGGTCGGGCGACGCGCTGGCCGGGGTGGCGGCCGAAAGCGCGGCGCAGCGGGTCGCGGCGCAGCGCGCGCTGGCCGAGCTGCCGCTGCGGCACTTCCTCGCCGAGGCGGTGATCCCCTACGAGGCCGATGCCGTCACGCGGCTGATCCTCGACCGCCACGATGCCGCGGCCTTCGCCCCCGTGGCGCACCTGACCGTGGGCGGCCTGCGCGACTGGCTGCTCTCCGAGGCCGCGACGACCGCGTCGCTGGCCGCGCTGGCGCCCGGGCTGACGCCGGAGATGGCGGCGGCGGTGGCGAAGATCATGCGGCTCTCCGACCTGGTCGCGGTGGCGGCGAAGTGCCGCGTCGTCACGCGCTTCCGCAACACCATCGGGCTCGAGGGCCGGCTCTCCATCCGGCTGCAACCCAATGACCCCACGGACGACCCGCGCGGCATCGCGGCGCAGATCGTCGACGGGCTGATGCTCGGCGCCGGGGATGCGGTGATCGGCATCAACCCCGCGACCGACAGCCTCGAGGCGACGCGCCGCCTGCTCGACCTGGTGGAGTCGGTGCGGGAGCGCTGCGCCATCCCGACGCAGTCCTGCGTGCTGGCGCACGTGACCACCAGCCTGCTGGCGATCGAGCGCGGCGCGCCGGTCGACCTCGTCTTCCAGTCCATCGGCGGCACCGAGGCGGCGAACCGCAGCTTCGGCGTCACCCTCGGCCTGCTGGAGGAGGCGCGGCAGGCGGCGCTGTCGCTCGGGCGGGGCACGCTCGGCGACAACGTGATGTACTTCGAGACCGGCCAGGGCAGCGCGCTCAGCGCCGAGGCGCATCACGGCTGCGACCAGCAGACCATCGAGGCGCGCGCCTATGCCGTGGCCCGCGAATTCGCGCCGCTGCTGGTGAACAGCGTCGTCGGCTTCATCGGGCCGGAATACCTCTACGACGGCAAGCAGATCACCCGCGCCGGCCTCGAGGACCATTTCTGCGGCAAGCTGCTCGGCCTGCCGATGGGCGTCGATGTCTGCTACACCAACCACGCCGAGGCCGACCAGGACGACATGGACGCGCTGCTGACGCTGCTCGGCGTCGCCGGCGTGACCTACGTGATGGGCGTCGCGGGCGCGGACGACGTGATGCTGGCCTACCAGAGCACCTCCTTCCACGACGGGCTGGCGGTGCGCGCGGCGCTGGGCAAGCGGCCGGCGCCCGAGTTTGAGGCCTGGATGGACGCCATGGGCATCGGCGCCGCGACGCGCGAGGTGCCGGCGGCGCTCGCGCCGGCACTGCTCGGCCTGGCATGAGCGAGCCCACCGCCCCCGCGCCGCGCTGGGCCGCCCTGCGCGCCATGACCCCGGCGCGCGTGGCACTCGGGCGCGCGGGCAATGCGCTGCCCACCGCCGCGCATCTCGACTTCGTCGAGGCGCATGCGCGGGCGCGCGACGCGGTGTGGTCGGCGCTCGATGCCGATGCGCTGGAAGCGGCGGTGGCGGGGCTGGGCCTGCCTGTCCTGCGCGCGGCGAGCGAGGCCCCCGATCGCCGCGGCTACCTGCTGCGCCCCGATCTCGGCCGGCGGCTGCGGCGGGAGGACGCGGCGGCGCTGGCCGCGCGGCGCCGCGACGACGCACCGCTGGTCTTCGTCGTCGCCGACGGGCTTTCGGCCACGGGGGTGCAGGAGGCCGCGCCGGCGCTGCTCGCCGCCGCCGTGCCGCGCCTCGTGCGCGCCGGCGTGCCGCTCGGGCCGCTGGTGATCGCGGCGCAGGCCCGCGTGGCGCTGGGCGATGCGATCGGCGCGGCGCTCGGCGCGGGCATGGTCGCGGTGCTGATCGGCGAGCGGCCAGGCCTCTCGGCGCCGGCCTCGCTCGGCGTCTATCTCACGCTGGATCCGCGGCCCGGGCGCACGGATGCCGAGCGCAACTGCCTCTCGAACATCCGCGCCGGTGGCCTCGCC
Organism: uncultured Acetobacteraceae bacterium; assembly: GCA_964401305.1. GTDB lineage: Bacteria > Pseudomonadota > Alphaproteobacteria > Acetobacterales > Acetobacteraceae > JAIEOP01. Next base: position 3,526 of record CAYNYQ010000299.1, read on the forward strand.
CCCGAGGCGGCGGCGGAGACGCTGGCCTGGCTGGTGCGCGAGGCGGGGCGGATCGGCGCGACGGGGGTCGCGCTGAAGGACACGCGGCCGGCCGGCCCGGCGCTGCCCGCGCCATGATCCCGGCGCTCCCCGCACCATGATCCCGGCGCTCCCCGCACCATGATCGAAGTCACCCGCTCCATCCGCCTCGCGGAGTCCGAGCTGCAGGAGGACTTCCTCCGCGCCTCCGGCCCCGGCGGGCAGAACGTGAACAAGCTGGAGACGGCGGTGCAGCTGCGCTTCGACGCCGCCGCCTCGCCCAACCTGCCCGAGGGCGTGCGGGCGCGGCTGCTGCGGCTCGCCGGCCATCGCGCGACGAAGGACGGCGTGGTGGTGATCACCGCCCAGCGCTTCCGCACCCGCGAGCGCAACCGCGAGGACGCGCTGGAGCGGCTGCTGGCGCTGATCCGCGCCGCCGCCGAGCCACCCCCGCCGCCGCGCAAGGCGACGCGCCCGACCCTCGCCTCGAAGCAGCGGCGCCTCGAGGGCAAGACGCGGCGCGCGACGGTGAAGGCGATGCGCGGCCGGCCGGCGGGGGATTGATCCCGCGGCTCAGCCGCCGGTGATCACGGCCTCGGGGATCTCGAAGCGCTGCGGCCCGATGCGGATGTGGAAGGTGTCGCCCTGGCGCCCGACCGTCATCCGCGCATCCCCGTCCGCCTGCGACTCGTCGTGGCGCACCGGCGTGCCGTCCTCGAAAACGATCACGCGCGCGCCGCCATCGGGCCAGCTCACGGTCACCTGGCCATTGCCCCTGCCCCGCATGCGCTCCACGCCGAAGCGGCACTGCGCCATGGGCTGGCCGGCATGGCGGGCGCAGGGAAGGGTGCCGGTGGCATGGAAGGCGGTGCCCGCCACCATCGCATCGTGCGGGCGCGCCGGCGCGGCTGCCGCGCTGCCGGTGACCGAAACCTCGAGCCGGAAATTCGCCCGCTCCCCGCGCCGGGCCGCGGCGCGGTTGAGGAAGACCTGGATCAGGTAGTCCCCGCCCTCTGCCGTGCGCACCTCCATCTGCGGCCCGCCCTGCTCGGCGATGTAGAGCGCGCCGTCCCGGCCCGGCACATGGCCGGGCTCGAAGACGTTGAACGACACGGCGGTGCCACCGTGCAGCGCCACGCGGAGCATCTGCCCCGCGCCGAGGCGGAGGAGGTAGTGCACCGCCTCGCGCCCGGCGACATGGTCCGAGAGCGTCGCGCCGCTGCTGCCGCGGCCGAAATGCACCTGCACGGTGCGGATATCCGCGGCGCGGCCGATCGACGCGGACGCGAGAAGCGCGAGCAGGGCGAAGGCCCAGACGCGAAATCTTGTCATCCTTTCCTCCGGGCGCGCGTGGGGATCAGACCGGGCAGGTCTGCGGCGTGAAGGGCACCTGCGAGACGCTGTAGCGCCCGTTGCTGGTCACGACGCGCAGGCAGGTCCGCGACGGCGCGTGGTGCCAGAAGGCGGTCAGGCCCTGTCGACGGGACACCTCGAAGCCGCGGCGCTGCAACTCGCCCTCGCCGGAGGAGGCGCGCGCGCCATTCAGGTCCTGCCAGGCTGGCGCGGCATGCGCAGTCGCGGCGGCCGGCGCCGTGGGCGCGGTCACGGCGACCGACGCGGCGGGCGGCGGCGGGGCGGCGTCGACGCAGGCGCCGAAGCCGAGCGGCGCGGTGAGGAGCGCGGCGCGGAGCAGGGATGCGGCGGTGCGGGTCATGCGGGGTTCTCGCGGTGTCTGGCTGCCCGGGAATGGGACCGCGCCGCATCGCACGCGATACGCGGGGCGAAGGCGCTGGCCACGGCACGAGTCCCGCGCGCGCATTCTAGCCACGCCTGCGACCGCGCCAGGCGCGCCGAGGGGGGATTCGCCGAAGCGCATCCGCTCGACGGTGGCGAAGCGCCCGAGATGCGTGATGTCGCCGTCGACGGGTGTCGAGGATCCGGATGCGACGCAACGGCATGGTGGCGGTGGCTCCTCCGTCGGGCGGCCGGTCGTGGTGTTGGGGCACCCGGGACGCAATGGACCGCACAGACAGTCGCATCGCGGACAGCCCATTCGCAAGGTGGACAGGCTGGCGCCACACGCCCTCACGACCTTGCGCGGAAACCGCAGCGGACGCGTCCGCGGCGGCTTGCCGGGGCCGCGATGATCGCCCCGGGCACCGGCGCAGGCGCAGTCCGCGGCCGGTCGTGGCACCGGGACCGGGGGGAACGCGATCGGCGCCGGCGCGACGCGTGGCCGTCCCGGCGCCGATCGCCTGCCGACCAGCCTCCCGTTCATGTTCACGGGCGGTGTCGCCACGGGAACCTGCAACGACTAGGCTGGCGGCGTGGGATTCGCCGTGGAGGTCCGACATGGCGCTGGCAGGTTCGGGCCTGGCGCTCCGCCCCGCGGGCGCGCGGGCGGTCCTTGCGCGGCAGCAGGCGCCTGCTCAGCGACCGCCGGGGCGGCACACCGGCACAAGCCGGGAAAGCGCCCCGACCATGCCGCTTGAAGGCGCCTTTCGCGACCCGCTGCGGGACACCGTGGTGCAGCGCTGGCGCGACCCACGCGACGGCAGGGCCTGCTTTGCCGACAACCCGATCCCGGCACCGCCGCTGCCGGGCGGGCGCCAGGTGCAGTACGGGCCGAGCACGATCGGGTCGGTGCGCTGCATGCACCCGACGCGGATCGTGCGGACCGCGCAGCTCCCGACGCCGGAGCCGCCCCGCGCGACGCCTTCGGCCGGCGGGCCGCGCTGACAAGGACGGAGAGGACCGGACCATGCTCATCATCCACGGCGTCGCGCGCAGCCGCGCCTTCCGCTGCCTCTGGGCGGCCGAGGAG
>CAYNYQ010000300.1:0-6353 GCA_964401305.1 uncultured Acetobacteraceae bacterium
CGACCGCCGCCTCGAGGTCCTTGGCAATGAACTCGCCGCCGCGGGTGCCGACGCCGCCGACGTCGAGCTGCGTCGAGGTCTGCTTGGGGACAACCGGGCAGAGATAGCCCTGCTGGATCATGTCCAGCACCGGCACCTCGAAGGCGATGTCGGTGAAGAGCCGGTCCTTGCCCTCGTGCAGCATGCCGCTGTCGAGCCGATAGGGCGTGGCGGTGAAGCCCACGACCTTCAGCAGGCCGGCGTTGATCTCGTTCAGCTGGGCCAGGAAGGAGCGGTACATGCCGCTATCGCCGCGGCCGAGGAGATGAGCCTCGTCGATCAGCACCAGGTCGCAGCGCTGCACCTGCCGTGCGTGGCGGTGGATGGACTGGATGCCGGCGAACAGGATCTGCGCATGGATGTCGCGGCGGGACAGGCCCGCCGAGTAGATGCCGGCCGGCGCCTCCGGCCAGGCGCGGAGCAGCGCCATGAAGTTCTGCTGAATCAGCTCCTTCACATGGGTGAGGATCAGCACGCGGGTGTCGCCATAGGCGGCGATCGCTTCGCGCGTGAAGCCGGCGATGCAGAGGCTCTTGCCGGTGCCGGTCGGCATCACGACCAGCGGATTGCCGCTGCTGGCCGAGAAGTAGTCGTAGAGCGCCTCAATGGCGGCGCGCTGATAGGGGCGGAGCGAGAGGGTCATGCCGCCACTCCCATCGCCGCAGCATCCACCTTGCTGAGCCAGCGCCCGCCAGTCTCGCAGCCGGTGCAGATCAGCTCGGCGATGTGCGGCCCCTTGCCGGGCCCGACCCGATAGATCGTGGCGCGACAGATCCGGCACGGCAGGTGCGAGACGATGTCCGGCCGCGCCGCGGCGGGCACGCCGTCACGCCATTCGGTGCCGTCCGGCAGCCGATAGCTGACCCAGTCCTCGCCCGCGTCGATCTGCTCGGCGGCCACGAAGTCCGGCAGGTAGAGATGTGCCGCGCAACCAGCCTCCTGCTCGCGCCGGCCGAGCGGGGCAGCGTGCCGGGCGCAATGCCAGTCGCCACCCTGGACCGGCGATGCATGCAGGCAGGATCGGCAATGCCGCTCCGGCGCCGCGCCGGCATGACAGGCGGCGTGGTGGTCGCAGAAGCGGCACTGCCACCAGGCGGGATCCTGGCTGATGCGGGCCGGCGGCCGGACGGCGCCGATGATGCGCGCGGCCTTGGCCAGGATGCGCAGTCCCGCCTCGGCATCGTGGCGGATGCGCTCCTGGTAGAGCTCGTCCGTGTCCTTGCAGACCGCCAGATAGAAGGCCCGATCGAGGCCGGCGAGCTGCATGTACGCCTGCATCTGCGCCCAGTGCAGCGGCTTGGAGGCGGCGACGCCCTCGGCCTTCAGCTTGGCGAAGGACTTCGCGCTGTGGGTCTTGAACTCGCAGACGTGCCAGGTCGCCGGCGCCTCGGGTAGGCCGATCGCCACTGCGTCCATGCTGCCGCCGAAGTGGCCGGAGGCATCGCGCAGGTTCCACTGGCGCCCCGTCGCGGGGTCCAGATCCAGGACGGTCACACCGATGCGCCGCAGGTCGGCGACGAAGCGGGCCTCGGCCAGATTGCCGGTCTCGAACAGCCGCAGCAGCCGGCCGGTGTGGCGCGCACGCGTGGCCCAGCGGAAGGAATACCAGATGGCCCGCTCGCATTCGGTGCCGATCAGCGAGGCGCCGAGATGTGCGCGATAGCCGTTGTCCGCTGCCGCCTCATAGGCTGCGTAGATGGCGGTGACGGTGGGGGACGCGGGCGGAGGAAGGGCAGCCATAGCCTGATCCTGGTTCGAGGGAGGGAGGCCGGCAGGCGGGCTGCCTGCCGGCTGGTGATCAGGCATTGCGGCGCCAGGGCGGGGTCGCTGCCGCGCCGGTGCGCGCAGCGGGCGGAGGTGCCGCGGCGGCCGGGCGGGGCCCCGGGGTGGCAGGGCGCGGGGCGGTGGCGGTGGCCGCGCCGGCATTGGCCGCCGAGTACCCGGCCACCTTGTTCCGCGCCTCGCGGTAGACGCCGTACTTGTCGTTGCCGGCCGGCTCGACCTTCAGCGTCACGATCAGCGGCTTGAAGTGCAGCTGCTCGCTGTCGCTGACATGCACCTGGCCCACCGCGTGGCAGATGGCCGACAGCGTGCGCTGCGCGATCTCCACCGTCTGTTCGTTGCGGTTCACCAGGTTCAGCTGGTCGAAGATCTTCCGGCGCGCCGAGGGGCCTTCCAACACCTCGAACACCAGCTTGAGCAGCTGCCCATCGCCCGCCTTGGTCGGCAGCATCTCGCTCTCGATCAGATGCGCGAGGTACTTGCCGGGCGGCAGCACCTCGAGCGGGACGGCGGGGGCGACCTCGGTCGCGTCAAAGGTTCCATTGAGGGATGCCATGGGTCAGCTCCGGGCTTCGGTGGTGGAGGCGGGGGCGGCGCTGGGCGGCGTCGCGTAGAAGGGGATGCCGGCGGCGAGCTCGGGCCAGGACAGCGGCAGCGTCTCGGCCAGCCCGAAGCGGTTCTTCGCGAGGAAGGCCGGGCGCTCGGCGGTGTGCAGCAGGCGGTCGCCGCCGCTCACGCCGCGGACCACCTTCTTGTTGAAGCCGACATCCGACTTCAGCGTGCTGACGCGATAGTTCGCGAAGAGCACGGCATCGACATGCTCCTGCACCAGCGCTGATGCGCTGCGATGCAGCTTCGGCTGGTACCGGTCGTAGGGTTCGGTCTCCGGGCTGTCGAAGCGCTTGATCTCGGCGTGGGCGATGAGGATCACGCCCATGCCGCGCTCGTCGCGCAGCGCGTTCACGCCGTCGAGGAAGCTGCGCCAGGTATCCAGCGCGGCGAGATACCCCTTGCCGTAGCCGAAGGACTCGATGTCCGGCTGGTTGTGCGTCTGCGCCGTGTGCTGCCAGACCAACGGTTCCAGCCAATCGAGGCTGTCCACCACCAGCGTCTCGAAGTCGTGCGCCTCGGTGTAGAGGCTGCCGAGCGCCTCCATCACCGCGTCGAAGCTGCGCAGCACGCCGAAGGTGGAAGCGCTGATCGTGCCGAGCCCATCCTCGGTCTGGACCACCACCGGCCGCGGCGCCGAGGTCGCGAAGAGCGTCTTGCCGACGCCGGCCACGCCATAGGTGAGCAGCCGCGGCGGGCGCGCGTCGCCACCGCGCCGCAGGGATGCGAGGGAGATCACCATCAGTGCGCCTCCCCCTTCGCCGCGCGCGGCTTGGCCTTGATGACGTCGACCTTGATGTCGCCGCCGGCGCGCGCGACGACTTCGGTGAAGCTGTCGAGCGTCGGCTCGAAGGCGGCGACGTCCTTCGCGCGGGCGACGGCATCGCCCTGCAGCGGGATGACGACCTGAATGCGGAGTTCGTGCGCCATCACGCGGCGTCCTTCTGTTCGAGGGTGTAGGAGGGGCGGCCAGTGGCGACGGTGCGCGACGGCTCGAACACCGCACGGATGCGCGGCGGCCACGCCGTGAAGCGGCTTTCCGGCACGCGGATCTCGGTGGTGACGTAGTCCGCGGGGTCCTCGCCCCACGCCACGATGGTGGCGACCGCCGCGGCCAGCTTCGGCTGGTCCCACGCCGCCTTCTTCGGGAGATCGGCAACGACCTCGAAGGCATCATCCGCGATGCGGACGCGGCCGGTGTCCTTGCCCTCGGCCCGACGGGCCGCGGCGGCGGGGGCGCCGTAGCGGACATGCAGCGCGTCATGCAGCAGGTCGGCGAGGTGCTTGGCATCGGCCTTCAGCGCCCCGACCTCTTCCAGCAGCAGCGCCAGATGATCGACGGGCAGGCGTGCGGCCTGCGCGGCGTCCATCTCGCGCAGCTGCGCCAGAGTGGTTCGGTTGGTCATGGTGGTCCCGTTCAACGAGGAGGTGCCCGGCTGGATGGGCGATGCAGGCGGCCGGGCGGGCGCAGGCATCGGCATGGGGGTGGCGCTCATGGGATGGTCGCCAGCTCGGCCAGCCAAAGGAGCGCGATGAAGCCGCCGGCCAGCAGCGCGCCGCCGGCAAGGTTTCGAAGCGCTTCGCCGATGGCGTGCACGCGGCGGGCGGTGCGCGGGCTCACGGCGTCGCCCCGGCGATGGCATCGGCCGGCGGCAGCGGACCTTCCTCGGCCTGGCGCGCGCGGTAGGCGCGCTCGCGATCGGCATCGGGCTCCGTGCAGCGCACGCTGCGGCGCGCGATCTCGATCCAGACGTGAAGCGGCAGGACCACCATCGGCGTGGCGCGATCGCGCCAAAGGAACAGCGCGTCATTGCCGCCGAGCCAGCGCTCCAGCGTCTTGAAGCCGTCGCCCTCGCCGCGCGCCTTGACCTCGGCCTTCACCGGCTCGGCACCGCGGACGTAGAGATCGACGTCGGCACCGTTGCCGCGGTACCGGACGGCACCGGAGAGCGGGACCCGTTCGGCGCGCAGGCCGCACTTCGTGTGGATGTCGACGATGGCGCGCTCGCGGCGCAGGCCCTTGTCGCGGGAGGATTTGCCCATGGCCGGCCTCACGCCGCCTGCCGGTGGGGCACCGGGCCGCGCATCTTCGCTTGCGCTGGCTGCGGCACGCTGGTGGCGTCGCGGGTCTGTGCCGCCTCGAAGGCCTCGATGTCCTCGAGGCGATAGGCCACGCGGCCACCCAGCTTCAGGAAGGCGGGCCCCTGGCCGAGCCAGCGCCAGCGCTCCAACGTGCGGGGGCTGAGGCACCAGCGGCGCGCCACCTCCGCCTGCGTCAAATGCTTCAATGCCATCAGGATTTCCCTCGCATCGGCTCGAACAACCGCGGGGAAGATCGCTTCAGGACAGGGAGAAGAAGGAGGTGGGGTTAGGGAGAAGAAAGGGGAGAAATCGGCCTACAGGTCGAAGCCCCAGGCGCCCTTCACCGAGGAGAGGTGGGGTTTCAGGAGCTTCCACTTCACGCCACCAAAGTGTCGATGCAGCGTCCCATGGTCGGTGAGCTCGCTGATCGGCACGCGCTTGCCGGCTTTGAAGGCTTCTACCAACTTGCAAATGGCGTCGATGTGGCTGGCCGACTTGAAGACGATCGGTTCGCCACCGCGGATGCGCAGCCGCGTCCCATCGGGCGAGAGGTCCAGGGGACCCGGGGTGGCTTCGACTGCCACACCACGCATCCGGGCATCGAGAATCTCGCCGCTCACCGCCAGACTATCGTCAGCAGCCAGCACGTCGCGGATCGGCACCAGGATCGTGCCAGGCAATGTCACCCCCCGAAGACGGGCGGCGCGACTGCTGCAGAGGATGATGACATCCCGCGGATAGGGCCGTGCCTGCAATGCAGCCGAGACCTGGGCCCGCACAGCGGCGTGCCACATTCGGCGCGCGAACCATGTCTGGACACGCGCTGGGCGCTTGCCAAGGCGGGCGTCGCCGATCTCCCAGAGCATCCCCTCGATCAATGGCCGCGGCGTGCGCGCGGAGGGCAGCGCCAGATCAGCTCCGATCGCGGCGAGGGTGTTGTTGATTTCGACGCGGTGCCGGGCGAGCCGCGCAGCCGGCACCGCGATGAGACCGCTGGATGGGCTGAAGTACGCGAGCCCGCTCGCTCTCTCGGATCGAACCAGCGTCACCGGCGCGTCGTCGTGATCCGCGAGCGATGCCGAGACGGCCTCGTGACCGTGGGGCACCAGCAGCCCGCTGGCGCGCAACATGCCAACGGGGCCGGGCGACATCTCCGCCACGGCCCCGTTCAGGAAGGGCTCCTCCAGGTCCAGCACCTCGAGGAGCAGCGCGACAGCCTCGGCGGAGAGCCGGGGCTGTTCGTCAGACATCCCGCAGCATCCGCCAGCGCTTCAGGTACTTCTCACCGACCAGGCGCTCGCGGTCGGTACGGTCCTTCAAATCGCAGCCCTTCGGCATGGAGATGGTGACCGGCAGCGTGCGACCGCCGCGCACCCCCGGCGTCGCATGGAATTTGATCGTGAAGCGAACCTGCGTGACCTTGTAGCCGCCGGCCAGCGGATCACTTTCGCCAAAGCGTGCCTCCGCCATCTGCCAAATGCTGCGCTCGGCACCGCGCATGCATTCCAGCGTCACGCGCTCGCCCTGTGTCTCGTAGGGCATCAGCCGCAGCAGCGTGACCTTCACGGATTCGATGTTGTCCTCGACATCGTGCGGGAAATCGAACGGCTGCAGCAGGTGGTCCAGCGCGTACTGGCGGATGGGGATGCGGTCGCCGTCGAACGGCGCGCCCAGCATGTGTTCGGCGAACAGGCGCACCAGGTCCTCGCGGGTCTCCCGCGCCTGCGCCACCACCTCGATGGTGCCGGAGGCAGGCTCGTAGGTGATGGCCGCCTCGACCACCGGGCGGAAGGGAAGCCGGTCCAGCTTGCCGTTGACGAAGGCGCGGCGGTCCCCGGCGC
>CAYNYQ010000301.1:0-6303 GCA_964401305.1 uncultured Acetobacteraceae bacterium
GCGTTGGAGGGGATGCCGAGGGTCAGCAGCGGGATGAAGGAGGTCTGGGAGGCCGCGTTGTTCGCCGCCTCGGGCCCCGCCACGCCTTCGATCGCGCCGGTGCCGAAGAGGTGCCGCCCCTTCGAGATCTTCCGCTCCATCATGTAGGAGGCGAAGGAGGAGAGTGCGGCGCCGCCGCCCGGCAGGATGCCGAGCATGGAGCCCGTCAGCGTGCCGCGCAGCACCGAGGGCGTGGCGCGCTTCCATTCCTCCTTCGTCAGCCAGAGGCTGTCGACGCGCGTCTTGAGGACCGACCGCGCCTCCGGCCGCTCGAGGTTGAGGATGATCTCGGCGATGCCGAACATGCCCATGGCGAGCGCGACGAAGCCGATGCCGTCCGAGAGCTCGGGCACGCCGAAGGTGAAGCGCTGCTGGCCGGTCTGCACGTCGGTGCCGACCAGGCCGAGGCCGACGCCCATCACCACCATCGAGATCGACTTCAGCACCGAGCCCTGGGCGAGCACGGCGGAGATGATCAGGCCCAGCAGCATCAGCGAGAAGTAGTCGGCCGGCCCGAAGGAGAGCGCGACCGAGGTGAGCAGCGGCCCCGAGGCGGCGACGAGGATGGTGGCGACCGAGCCGGCGAAGAAGGAGCCCAGCGCCGCGATCGCCAACGCCGCGCCGGCCCGCCCGTTGCGGGCCATCTTGTAGCCCTCGAGCGTGGTCACGACCGCCGAGACCTCGCCCGGCAGGTTCAGGAGGATCGCCGTGGTCGATCCGCCGTACTGCGCGCCGTAGTAGATGCCGGCGAGCATGATGATGGCGGTGGTGGCGGGCTGGCCGAAGGTGATCGGCAGCAGCAGCGAGATCGTCGCCACCGGCCCGATGCCCGGAAGCACGCCGATCGCGGTGCCGATCAGGCACCCGATCAGCGCGAAGAGCAGGTTCTGGAAGGTGAGCGCGACGCCGAAGCCGTGCGCCAGGTTGGTGAGGAGCGTTTCCATCGTGCGGCGGTCCCTATCGCTGGCGGCTCACAAGGACCACGGCCAGACGGGCACGCGGATGTCGAGCTGGCTGATGAACACCCACCAGCAGAGCGCGAGCAGGAAGATCATGATCCCGAGCACGCCGATCGGCTTGGCCCGGTGGTGCGGCTCGGCCAGCGCGCAGACGCCGACCGTGCCGACGATCGCCAGCATCAGCCCGCCGCGTTCGAGGATCAGGGAGAAGACGCACATGGCGGCGCAGATGAAGCCGAGCAGGCGCCAGCCCGCGGCGTAGCAGAGCACGAGGAAGCCGGCGAGCGCACCGAGCCCGACATAGGCGTAGTTCTGCGCGAATCCGCCGCCAAGGGACAGCGCCGCCAGCATCACGGCGGTGCCGACGCCGATGGCGGCGACCAGGCTCCAGCTCTCCGTCCCGGTCCAGCGCTGCAGCGGATCCGGCCCGTTGAACATCGCCAGCAGGAGCACGACGCCCCCGAGGATGATCTGCAGCCAGAAGACGAGCATCGGCATGTAGCCAGGGCCCATGCGGCGGGCGCTGCCCAGATTGTGGTCCTGGTTCAGCCAGAGGCCGACCACGGCAACCAGTAACAGGAACACGCCCGCGGCGATGTCCTTTGCGTTCACCTTCATGGAGTGGCCCTTCTCGCCTCCCAGTCCGCCGCGGCCTTCGCCGCCGGTTTTCGCGCACCTCAACCCGCCGTGACCTCGCGGTCAAGCGAAAGGCGCCGGCACGGCAACGGTGCCGCCGGCGCGTGGCGTCACCGCGCCGCCGGCGCGTGACAATGCAGAAAGCGCGAACCGGCCGTCCTGGTCAATCCGTCCCGGCTTCCCAAGGCACGATCCTTCTCCAGCTCGCCAGGCTGGCTAACGTGCCCGTAATCTTTCGGCTGGTCTGGCGACGGCACCGTCCCGCTTGCCAGCGCCGCCACGAGCCGCGATCCTCCGCGCCTCGCATTCCGGGCGAGCCGAGCCAGCCCCGCGCACCCAGCGGCGCCGCGGCGATCGGACCGCCTCAGCCCCAGGTACAGGTGACCATGCCGCTCGCCAACGACCCCGAGACGCGGCTGCGCGAGGCCGCCGCCGCGATCGAGCCCCGGCTCGTCGAGATCCGCCGCGACATCCACGCCCATCCCGAACTCGCCTTCGAGGAGGTGCGCACCGCCGGCATCGTCGCGCAGGAGTTGTCCCGCCTCGGCATCGCGCACAGCACCGGCGTGGGCCGAACCGGCGTGCTCGGCGTGATCGAGGGCGGGCGGCCTGGCCCGACGCTGGCCATCCGCGCCGACATGGACGCGCTGCCGATCCACGAGGAGACGGGCCTCGCCTACGCCAGCACGCAGTCCGGCAAGATGCACGCCTGCGGCCACGACATCCACACGAGCACGCTGCTCGGCGTCGCCGAGGTGCTGAAGGACCTCGCGCCGCAGATCGCCGGCCGGGTCGTGCTGGTCTTCCAGCCGGCCGAGGAGGTGCTGGAGGGCGCGGCGGCGATGATCGCGGACGGGGCAGCGGAGGGCATCGACATGGCCCTCGGCTTCCACAACCACCCGGACATGCCGGTCGGCCGCTTCGGCTATGTGCGCGGCGCCTCGCTCGCCGCCTCCGACCGCTTCGACATCATCCTGCGCGGCCGCTCCGGCCATGCCGCGCACCCCTATGCCGCGGTCGATCCCATCGTCGCCGCGGCGCAGCTCGTCGGCCAGCTGCAGACCGTGGTCAGCCGCGAGATGAAGCCGCTGCACCCGGCGGTGGTCACCGTCGGCATGTTCCAGGGCGGCGCCACCTACAACATCATCCCCGAGCGCGTGCACCTGAAGGGCACCGTGCGCACCCTGCACCCGGAGGCGCGGGAGAAGGCCGAGGCCGCCATCCGCCGGCTGCTCGACGGCGTCTGCCAGGCGATGCGTGCCACCGCCGAGGTCGACTACCAGCGCAAGGTCCCGCCGCTGCGCAACGACGACCGCGTGCTCGACCCCACCATCGCCGCCGTGCGCGCGCAGTTCGGCGACGTGGTGGAGGAGGGCGAGCCCTCGATGGGATCGGAGGATTTCTCCGCCTTCGCCGACCGCGTGCCGAGCTTCCAGCTGCGCATCGGCTCCGGCGCGCCGGGCCGCGCCGATGCCCTGCACAATGCCGGCTACCAGCCGGACGAGCGCTGCATCGGCCTCGGCGTGCAGGCGCTGGCGCGCGCCACGCTCGACCTGCTGCGCTGATGCGGCCGCGCCGCCGCGGGGGGCCGGGGATGCCGCGCCGCTCATGCCGCGGGGCAGGGCGCTGATGCCCGCCTCCCCGCACCGCATCGCCGAGCTGACCGCGCCCGAGGTCGCCGGCCGCCTCGCTGCCGGGGCTTGCGCGATCCTGCCCATGGGCAGCCTCGAGACGCACGGGCCGCAGGCGCCGATGGGCGACTACCTGCTGGCCGAGGCCATCGCCGACCGCATCGCCGCCACCGCCGGCACGCTGCGCGGCGCCGATGCCCTGGTGCTGCCCGCCATCCCCTTCGGCGGCGAGGACTTCTTCGGCTTCACCCCAGGCGGCGTCGTGCTCACCCCGGGCCTGCTGCAGGCGGTGGTGGAGGAGGTCTGCGGCAACCTGGTGCGCACCGGCGTGCGGCGGATCCTCGTCGTCAACGGCCATGCCGGCTCCATCGCCCCCGTCGATGCCGCCTGCCGCGCGCTGCGCCGGCGGCACGGGCTGCGCATCCCGACCCTGCATCTCTGGCGCGCCGCCGGCGCCCTGCATGCCGAGCTCGGCGGCAGCCCCGAGAGCATGGGCCATGGCGGGGATCCGGTCTGGTCGGTGGCGCTGCACCTCCGCCCCGATCTCTGCCGGCCGGACCGGGCGCGGGCGCGCCAGCCGGTGCCGCCGATCCTCGGCCAGCCGGTCGCCGATTTCGGCACCATCCGCGTCGCCGGCGTGGCCTTCGCCGTGCCGACCGAGCACGAGGAGGTCGGGCCCGGCGGCGTCGCCTGCGCCGATTCCCGCCCCGGCAGCGCGGCCCATGGCGAGCGCATCACGGCGCGGCTGGTGGAGGCCGGCGCCGCCATGGTGGCACTGCTCGCCGAGCACGACCGGCCCGCCGCGCCGACCGCCGGCGAGCTTTCCGGATGAGGCCGCGGGGAATGCCGCCGCGGCGCGGGCGCCGCCGCCCGGCGATGGGGGATGCCGCGTGAAGGTCTGCGTCTACGGCGCCGGGGCGATCGGCGGGCATGTCGCGGCGCGCCTGGCCGCGGGCGCGGCGAAGAGCGGCGCCGAGGTCTCGGTCGTCGCCCGCGGCGCGCACCTCGCGGCGATGCGGGAGAAGGGGCTGACCGTGCGCGCCCGCGACGGCGTGCTGCACTGCCGCCCTGCCGCCACCGACGACCCCGCCACGCTCGGCCGGCAGGATGCGGTGATCGTGACCGTGAAGGCGCCCTCGCTGGCCGAGGTCGCGGCCGGCATCGCCCCGCTGCTGGGCGAGGACACCGCCGTCGCCTTCGTCATGAACGGCATCCCCTGGTGGTACCACGACCGCACCGCGCGGAACGGGGCGCGCCTGGCCGCGCTCGACCCGGGCGAGGCGATCCGCCGCGCCGTCGGCATCCCCCGCACCCTGGGCGGCGTGGTCTATTCCGCCGCAACCGTGGTCGAGCCCGGCGTGATCGAGGCGCTGGCCGAGGACGGGCGCGTGGTGCTGGGCGAGCTCGACGGCGCCATCACGCCGCGGCTCCTCGCCCTGGCCGATGCCATCGCGGCGGGCGGCATGGGCGGCCAAGCGGTGCCCGACATCCGCATGGCGGTCTGGTCGAAGCTGCTCGGCAACCTGATGACGGGGCCGCTGTGCGTGCTGGCGCGGCAGGACATGGGCACGCTGCTCTCCATCCCCGTGGTGCGCGAGGCGGCGGTCCGCGTCGGCGAAGAGGTGGTGGCGATCGCCGCGGCGCATGGCTTCGACCTCGGCGGGTCGGTGGCGGCGCGGGCCGCGCGCTCGGCCGGGCTCAGGCACCGGCCCTCCATCCTTCAGGACCTGGAAGCCGGGCGGCCGATGGAGGTGGAGAGCCTCTGGCGCGCGCCGCTGGCGCTGGCCGAGGCGTCCGGCGTGCCGGCGCCGACCCTGGCGCTGCTGGTGGCCCTGGCCTCGCAGGCGGCGCAGGCGGCGGGGTGCTGGCGACCGGCGGCGGGGTGAGCGGGGCGGGGCGGCGACCGATGCGGATCTGCGTCTACGGCCCCGGCGCCATCGGCGGGCATCTGGCGGCGCGCCTGTCGAAGGGGGGCGCCGAGGTCTCGGTCGTCGCGCGCGGCGCGCAGCTCGCTGCCATCCGCGAGAAGGGCCTTCTGGTCCGCGTCGCCGATGGCGAGATCCATTGCCGCCCGCGCGCCGCCGAGCACGCGGCCGAGCTCGGCCCGCAGGACGCCGTGCTGGTCACCACCAAGGTGCCTGCGCTGCCCTCGGTCGCGGCCGGCATCGGCCCGCTGCTCGGCCCGGAGACGCATGTCGGCTTCGTGCTGAACGGCATCCCCTGGTGGTATTTCGACCGCCACGGCGGCCCGCGGGACGGCCAGCGCGTGCCGGAGGCCGACCCGGGCGACGCCATGCGCCAGGCCGTCGGCGTCGAGCGCAGTCTCGGCGGGGTGATCTACTCCGCCAGCAACCTCGCCGAACCCGGCGTGGTCGCGGTGACCTCCGCGACCTCGAAGCTGATCCTCGGCGAGCCGGACGGCACGCGCAGCGACCGCGCCGTGGCGCTGGCCGCGGCCTTCAAGGCCGGCGGCATGCCCTGCTCCGTCTCCCCCGACATCCGCACCGAGGTCTGGGCCAAGCTGCTGAACAACCTCTCCAACGGCCCGGTCTGCCTGCTGACGCGGCGGCACATGAAGGACAGCTTCGCCGACCCCGTGGTGCGCGAGGCCGCGCTGCGCGTGGTGCAGGAGGGGCTCGCCATCGCTGCCGCCCATGGGCGGCCGGTGCCTGGCGCGCCGGAGGACCGGATCAACCTCTCCGCCGGCCTCGCCCACAAGCCCTCCATCCTCCAGGACCTCGAGGCCGGGCGGCCGATGGAGATCGACAGCCTGCTCCTCGCGCCCCTGCGCCTGGCGCGCGAGGCGGGGGTGCCGGCGCCCACCCTCGCGCTGCTGGTCACGCTGGCGGTGCAGGCGGCGCAGGCCGCCGGGCTGCACGCGCCGGGCGGATAGCGCGCCGCCGCCGCAGGCGGGCGTTGACGCTGCCCCGCGATCTGCGTCTCACTGTCGCCCCGCGCATCGGCCGCGCGGCACGGCGAGGAGGGCACGCATGGACCCGCTGATCGACCACATCGTGGTGGACGTGCGCGACCGCATG
>CAYNYQ010000302.1:0-6278 GCA_964401305.1 uncultured Acetobacteraceae bacterium
AAGCCGCGGTTGACCAGCAGCAGCACCCGCTCGCCCTTGCGCTCGAGCAGCGCATTGGTGGCGACGGTGGTGCCCATCTTCACCGCGTCGACGAGGCCGGGCGGGATCGGCGCGTCGGGCGCGAGCCCCAGGCACTGGCGGATGCCGGCAACGGCGGCGTCGCGGTAGCGGCCTGGATTCTCGGAAAGCAGCTTGGCGGTGGAAAGCCGGCCGGCGGGATCGCGCGCGACGATGTCGGTGAAGGTGCCGCCGCGATCGATCCAGAACTGCCACCCGGCCATGGACGCGAACCTCTTGCGCCGGCTGGGACGCCCTGTCGCCCGATCCCTTGCGCCACGCGGGGAATGGCTCGCGGGGCGTGGCGGCGCAAGGGGCTGCGGCGCCCGGAGAGCGGCTCCACCCCTCGCCGGACCTCGCGCCGCCGGAAGCCGAGAGGCCCTCGGGCATCGGCGGACGTCCTTCGCGGCGGACCGGGCTTGCCTCGCCGATGGACAGGGTGCGGCCGGCACGCCCAGACTTCGACGGACGACGGGGAGAGACGACGCCATGTTCATCCGCAGCCGCCCTGCCCGCGCGCCGCTGCGCGCCGAGGCCGTTGCCCCCACGCGCCGCGGCCTTCTCGCGCTGGGCTGCGCCTGCTGCCTCGGCCTCGGGGCGATCAGCCCGGCCCAGGCCCAGGCGCCGGAGGTCGCGGCGCATCTCGCTGCTGCCCGTGCCGCCGCGGGCGAGGACCTGAAGCCCTGGCTCGCCCTCGGCCAGGCGGCGGCGCCGAGCACCGCGCCGCGCCCCTCCCTGCAGTCCCTGATGGACCAGCCCGCGCCGGCGCCCGCCCGCGCCTTCGACAACCTCGCCTTCGTCGGCGCCAAGTGGGTCAGCGCCTGGGCGCTGACGGGCAGCGACGGGATCATCCTGCTCGACGCGCTGAACAACGACGCGGAGGCCGCGCAGCTGATCGGCGGCGGACTGCCGAAGCTCGGCCTCGACATCGCGCAGGTCCGGCAGATCGTCGTCACCCATGGGCATGGCGACCACTACGGGGGGTGGGCCTGGGTGAAGCAGCGCAGCGGCGCGCCGGTGGCGATGAGCGCGACCGACTGGGCCATGCTGGAGACCGCCCTGGAATTCGACAATCCGCTCTGGGGCCGCCCGCCGCAGCGGGAGACGGTGGTGGCGGATGGCGACCGCATCGGCCAGGGCGACGCCGCGGTGACCGTGCTGTCCACCCCGGGCCACAGCCCCGGCACGATCTCGCTGATGTTCGACGTGCGCGAGGGCGGGCGGACGCACCGCGCGCTGCTCTGGGGCGGGACCTCCTTCAACTTCAACCGCCGGCCGGACCGGATGCAGCGGATCGCCGCCTATATCGAGGGCACGCGGCGCGCGAAGCAGGTGGCGGCGCGCGAGGGCGTCACGGTCATGCTGTCGAACCACGCGGGCTTCGACGAGGCCGACCGCAAGCTCGAGCGCCTGCGCGGCGGCGGCGCCAATCCCTTCGTCATCGGGCAGGAGGCCGTGCAGCGCACGCTGACCGTGATCGAGGAATGCGCCCTGGCGACGCAGGCGGCGTGGCGGGGGTAGTGCCGCCCCGCCCGGGCGATCCAGGGTGTCGCCGCGGCCCGGGTCCGGCCCTGGCGGGGCGACAGCGCTACTCCGCCGCCGCCGCCAGCACCGTCCCCGCCGGCGTCGCCCCCACCGGCACCTCGTCGCAGGTGGTCCGGCGCAGCTCGCGCGGCGAGTTCATGTCGTAGCGCCGGCCGCGGTGCAGGGTGCAGCGGTTGTCCCAGAACACCAGGTCGCCGACGCGCCATTCATGGCGGTAGACCAGATGCGGGCGCGTCGCGTGCTCCAGCAGGTCCATCAGCAGCATGCGCGCCTCGGCCAGCGGCATGCCGAGGATCCGCCGCGCATGGATGCCGCAGAACAGCGCCGTCCGCCCGCTGCCCGGATGCACCCGCACCAGCGGCCAGACCACCGCCGGCAGCGCCTTCAGCTGCTCCTCGGAATAGCCGTCGTCGCCGAGCAGCGTGATGCGCGAGTGCAGCGCGTAGTGCTCGGCCTCCCTGCCCCGCACCATCGCCTTCAGCCGCTCGGGCAGCGTGTCCCAGGCGGCGCGCAGGTCGGCGAACTCCGTCTCCCCGCCCCAGGCCGGCAGGCGCACCGCGTTGAGCATGGAATAGGAGACGGCGGGGGACTGGAAGCTGCTGTCCGAATGCCAGAGCTGGTTGGCCAGCTGGCTGATCATCTTCTTGGTGTCGGCCGGCATCGGCCGGCCCTCGGCGTCGAGGTTGGAGATGTCGATCAGCTCGCGCTCGCGCATCCGCTCCATCTGCCGGCCGATCTGCTTCAGGCCGGGGTTGAGCGGGCCGAACTGGCGGGCCATCGCCACCTGCTGCTCCTGCTCCATGACCTGGTCGCGGAACACCAGCACGGCGTAGCGGTCCATCGCCGCGACGACCTCCGCCACCTGCGCCGGCGCGAGCGGGCGGGTCATGTCGAGGCCGCTCGCCTCGGCGGCGAAGAGCGGATGCAGCTGGCGGATCTGCAGGGCCATGGCGTTTCCCTCGCTTGGACGTGGCGCCAAGCCTAGGGCAGATCGCAGGCCGCTGGAATCGGCCCCGTGCGCGGCGCGGCTCACGACCCAGGTCCCGTCCCGCGCCAGGCCGGATCGGCGGCGGCCGGGAACGCCGCGCCCGCCTCGCGCCCCGCCGCCGCGGCGAGCACGGCGATATCCATCCGCGCCGTCAGCGGCAGGTGGTCCGAGGCGCGGCGGGCCAGCGGCGTGTCGTGCACGGCGACCGCCGGCACCAGGCCCGGCGGGTCGCCCAGGATGCGGTCGAGGGAGAGGCGCGGCCGGCCGCTCGGGAAGGTGGGCGCGGGCGGCGGCGCGCCGAAGACCGGCGCGAGCACGCCGAGCGCGCCGCCGCTGCCCCATTCGTTCAGGTCGCCGAGCAGCAGCGTCGGCAGGGCGCGGCCGGGCCCCGCCTCCATCGCCCGCAGCAGCGCCGCCGCCTGGCGCGCCCGCCGGAACCGGCCGAGGCTGAGATGCGTGGCCAGCAGCCGGAACGGCCCGGCGCCGAGGTCGAGCACCGCCAGCACCGCCCCGCGCGGCTCGAGCCCGCCGAGGCGGAGGCCGAAGGGCCCCGCCAGCACCCGCGCCGCCGGCCGCGCCAGCACCACGTTGCCGCGCCAGCCCTGGTGCCCCGGCGCCTCGAGCACGGCAAGCGGCCTGAGGCCGAGCGTACCCGCGACGATGCCGGGATCCAGCATCGGCCGGGCCGGCCGCAGCCAGTGCTGCGCCTCCTGCAGCGCGATCAGGTCCGGGTCGATCTCGGCGACCACCTCCAGCACGGGGCCGGGCCGGAACCGGGTGCCCGTCGCCGCCGCACCGAGGCCGCGATGGACGTTGTAGGTGGCGACCCGCATGCCGCCGCTCAGCCGCCGTCCGGGCGTGGTGGCGCGCCGGCGGTGCCGCGGCAGGCCCGGATCGGGTCCGGCCCGGCCTCCGCCCGTGGCGCCAGGGCGCACCAGGCGGCGCCGCCGAGCCCGGCGCCGGCGGCCGTCAGCACCACGTCGGTCCAGGTATCGCGCCAGTCGCCGATCAGGCCGGTGGCGTATTCGAAGACCTCCCAGGCGATGGCAAGGCCGAGGCCCGGCACGGCGGCCGCGACCCCGACCCGCACCGCGCCGCGCCGCCGCCCGTCCGCCAGCAGCAGCGCGGCGACGGTGGCGCCGGCCAGCAGGCCGCTGAGGAGATGCACGATCTCGTCATAGGGGTTGGCGCCGTAGAACCAGCCCAGACCGTAGCCAGGCGTCGAGAACAGCGCGGCGAGCGGCACGGCGGCATCCAGGCGGCGGGGCAGCCGGCGCAGCCGCCCGGGCAGGACGTCCATGCGCTCCCGCGGCGGCAGCAGCAGGGCGGCGCAGCCGAGGGCCGCGGCGAGGGTGCCGATCGCCGCCGGCCCGCGGTCCAGCATCCAGAGCCAGGCCGCGACGCCCGGCAGCGCCGCGAGGCAGAGCCAGGCGACGCGGGACTGCCGCCCGAGGTCCTCGCGCGTCAACAGGGCCACCCTTCGCCTCCCCCAGGCCCGCCGCGGGTCGGCGCCGGCCACGGAGCGCGGGCCGGGCGGGCGGCGAGCCGGACAACGCACGGCGCGCGCCGGGGTCCCCGGTGGCAGGCGGTAGGCGCCTCGCGACCCCGCCCCTCCCGTGGCGGCGGTGCGGCGTGCTAAGGCGGCGGATCGGCCGGGGAAGCGAGCGGTGGGAGTCTGGGGCAAGGTCATCGGCGGGGTCGCGGGCTTCTTCACGGGCGGGCCGCTCGGCGCCGTGGTGGGCGCCGCGCTCGGTCATGCCGCGGACAGCGGCACGGCACGGCCCGGCGGCAGCCTGCCGCCAGGCGCCGCCTCGCTCGCCGCCCTGCTCGGCTCGAAGGAGCAGCTCTTCGCGATCGGCGTCGTCGTGCTCTCGGCCAAGCTCGCCAAGTGCGACGGCCCGGTGAAGCGCGAGGAGATCGATGCCTTCAAGCGCATGTTCCGCATCCCGCCCGAGAACCTGCGCGAGGTCGGCCGGCTCTTCGACTCCGCGCGCGAGAGCGCCGAGGGCCACGAGGCCTTCGCCGAGCGCCTCGGTATCGCCTTCGCCGACAACAAGGCGATGCTCGAGGACGTGCTCGCCGCGCTGTTCCACATCGCCCGGGCCGACGGGCCGCTGACCAAGGCCGAGGTCGCCTTCCTGCAGCAGGTGCAGCTCGGCTTCGGCCTCGATTCGACCGCCTGGGAACGCGCGCGCGACGGGCGCAGCGCCGGCGTCGCGCCGGCGCCGACCGGGCCCGACCCCTATGCCGTGCTCGGCGTGCCGCGCGAGGCGAGCGACGAGGCGGTGCGCCTCGCCTGGCGCAAGCTGATGCGCGAGAACCATCCCGACAGCCTGGCCGCGCGCGGCGTGCCGGCCGATTTCGTCAAGCGCGCGACCGACAAGGTGGCCGAGATCAACGCCGCCTGGGACCGCATCAAGCGCGAGCGCAAGCTGTGACGAGGGCCGCACCCGGTCCCGGGCCAGCGGCTCGACCATGCCGCAAGCGACGCGGCGGGGACCGCATCAAGCGCGAGCGCAGACTGTGACGGGGGCCGCACCTGGTCCCAGGCCAGCGGCTCGACCGCATCACGCGTGTGACGACGCATCGAGCATCCACCGCAGGTATCGCTGCACGACGCGCGAGCACGCACCATGACGCACGCCACGCGGGAGCGCGCGCCCTGAGCATCGCCGCCCGCGACCGCCCGAGCCCGAACCACGACGCGCGGCCCGAGGGCGCACGGATCGAGACGCTGGTGCTGCACTACACCGGCATGCGCTCCGCGGCCGAGGCCATCGAACGGCTCTGCGACCCTGAGGCGAAGGTCTCCTCGCACTACGTCGTCGAGGAGGACGGCACGGCCTGGTGCCTGGTGCCGGAGCACCGCCGCGCCTTCCACGCCGGCATCTCGCACTGGCGCGGGCGGGCCGGGCTGAACGCCACGAGCATCGGCATCGAGATCGTGAACCCGGGGCACGACTGGGGCTACCGGCCCTTCCCCGCCCTGCAGATGGCGGCGGTGTGCGACCTCTGCCTCGGTATCCTGGCGCGGCATCCGGCGATCGCGCCCTGGGGCGTGGTCGCGCACAGCGACATCGCGCCGGACCGCAAGCAGGATCCGGGCGAGTTCTTCGACTGGCAGGGGCTGGCGGCGAACGGCGTCGGGCTCTTCCCGCCCCTGGCCGCGTCGCCGGGCCACGCGCCGCCGGAGGCCGCGGCGCCGGCGCTGCTCGCCCGCATCGGGTACCGGACGGACCTTCCGCTCGCGGTGCTGCTCGCCGCCTTCCAGCGGCACTGGCACCCGGCGCGCAGCGATGGCGTCGCGGATGCGGCGACGCTCGCCCGGCTCGCCGCCGTGGCCGCCCGCTGCCCGCCGCCTTAGCGGGACGGTACCATCCGGGCCCGCCCCCGGGCCGCCAGGCCGCGGTTCCGCGTTGACTTCGCCCCGCCGCCGCCCGATCTCCCCGCCGCGCCAGGTGGCCGGACGGCCGCTGGCCGGGGAGCGATCCCCGGCTGGAGGAAAGTCCGGGCTCCACGGGAATACGGTGCCGGCCAACGGCCGGCGGGCAGAGGGCGACGAGCCCAAGGCCCAGGGAAAGTGCCACAGAGAGCAGACCGCCGGCACGCCAGGGGCATCCCCCCGGGCCCGCCGGCAAGGGTGAAAGGGTGCGGCAAGAGCGCACCGCGCCCCCGGCAACGGGGGCGG
>CAYNYQ010000303.1:0-6272 GCA_964401305.1 uncultured Acetobacteraceae bacterium
CCCGGCCGGCGCCGCGCCCACGGCCCCGGCACCCGTTGCCGCGCCGCCCGTCGCGCCGGCCCGGCCCGCGGCCGCCGAGCCGCCGCAGGCCCCCATCCTCCGCGTCGAGGCCGGCACGCACCTCGCCCCGGTGCGGCGGCTGGCGACCGATGCCGCCGGGCACCTGCTGGCCACCGTCTCGGACGACAAGACGCTGCGCCTCTGGTCGCTGCCCGATGGCGCGCCGCGTGCCGTGCTGCGCCCGCCGATCGGCCCCGAGGCCGAGGGCGAGCTCTATGCCGTGGCCCTCACCCCCGATGGCGGCCGCGCCTTCGCCGCCGGCTACACGGCGCGGCACTGGGACGGCGCCTTCGCGATCTACGTCTTCGACACCGCCACGGGGCGCCTGGCCGCGCTGCTGCCGGGCCTGCCCGCGCCGGTGATCGACCTCGCCGTCTCGGCCGACGGGTCGCGGCTTGCCGCCGGCTTCGGCGGCCGCGGCGGGGTGCGGGTCTGGGACGCGCGCACGGGGCGCATGCTGTGGGAGGACATGGCCGCCGGCAGCAACACCGGCGCCGCCCGCATGCTGGCCTTTGACCGCCGCCAGGGCCGCCTCGCCGTCACCGCGGCCGATGGCCGCGTGCGGGTCTACGACGCCGAGGGGCGGCGCCTCGCCGAGCGGGTGCCGCTGCCAGGTGCCAGGCCCTACGGTATCGCCTTCTCGCCCGAGGGAACGCTGCTCGCCGTCGGCTACGAGGACCGGCTGCGCGTGGACCTGCTCGCCGCGGCCGACCTCCGCACCGTCCATTCGCCCGATGCCGCCGGCCTCGCGGGAGAGGGGCTGCCCGCGGTCGCCTGGGCAGCGGACGGGCAGGGCGGCGTGCAGCTGCATGCCGCGGGCTATGCGCGCTCCGGCGCCGCGCGGCCCGGGGAGGTCGCGCCGCGCAGCTTCGTCATCCGCCGCTGGGCCGATTTCGGCCTCGGCCCCAGCACCGACATCGCCGCAGCGCGCGACGCGATCGCCGAGCTGCTGGCGCTGCCCGCCGGGGGCCTGGTCTATGCCGCGGCCGATCCGGGCTGGGGTCGCGTCGCGCCGGATGGCGGCCTGGCCCGGGCGCCGCAGCCCGCCGCGCTGCCGGCGCGCCTCCTCGGGCAGTCGCTGGCGATCTCGGCGGACGGCACCCGGCTGCGCTTCGCCGCCGGCGCCGCAACGGTGGTCTTCGATGCCGCCATCGGCCGGCTCGCCGCGGCGGCGCCCGAGGATCAGGCGGTCTTCCTCGGCCCCCGCACCACCGCGCCGCGCATCGCCATGGCGGACTGGCGCGACACCAACCGCCCGCGCCTCGGCCGCGCGGCCCTGCGGCTCGATCCCGGGGAGTTCTCGCGCAGCCTCGCCATCCTGCCCGGCGACGAGGCCTTCCTGCTCGGCACCGACACGCATCTCAGGCTGTTCGATCTCGCCGGGCGCGAGCTGGCCTCGGTCGACCTGCCGGGCGCGGCCTGGGGTCTGGCGGTGGCGCCGGGCGGCACCATCGTCGCCGCGCTCGGCGACGGCACGCTGCGGCTCTACGGCCCGGGCCGCGCCTCGGCGCTCGAGGAGCGCGCCGCGATCTTCATCCATGCCGATCTCCGCCGCTGGGTGATGTGGACGCCGGAGGGGCTCTTCGACCACGCGCCGGAGGGCGGGCAGGAGCTGGTCGGCGTGCACCTCAACCGCGGCCGCGCGCAGACGCCGGAATGGGCGAGCTTCCGCCAGGCCTATCGCGCCCTCTACGCGCCGACCGAGGTCCGGGCGCGGCTGACCGGGGATGCCGCCCCGGCGGCGGCGCGGCTGGCCGCGATCGGCGACATGCGCCAGGCGATCGGGCGGCTGCCGGTGGTCGCCGCGCGCTCGGCCTGCGCGGTGCTGGCCGATGGCAGCTGCCGGCCGATGGCGCTGGCGCCGGCCCTCGTCGTGCCGCCGGAGAGCGTCGGGCTGCGTCTTGCCCTGCGCGCCGAGGATCGCGGCCTCGGCCTCGGCCCGGTCGACGTGCTGGTGAACGACCGCATCGCCACGCGCGGCGCGGCGCCGAAGCTCGACGCGCCGGGCGGGGCGGGGGAGATCGCCGTCGAGGTGCCGCTCGACCCCGGGCCGAACCGCGTGGCGACGCGCCTGTATGCCGAGGACCGCGCGCTCTTCGCCGAGGGGCCCGCCTTCGAGCTCCGCCGCGAGGGGGAGCGCGCCCCGCCCGCCGATTCGGGCCGGCTTCTGGTGCTCGCCGTCGGCGTCGACCGCTATGCCAACCCCGAGCTGAACCTGCGCTTCGCCGTCGCCGATGCCCGCACCGTGGCCGACACGCTGCGCCGCGCCGGGCAGACCCTGTTCCGCGAGGTCTCGGTCACGCTGCTGACCGACGCCGAGGCGACGCGGGCCGGGATCCTGCGCGGCCTCGCCGCCATCGCCGAGCGGGCGCGGCCGGAGGACACCTTCGTGCTCTACCTCGCCGGCCACGGGCTGCGCACCGAGCCCGACCGGCGCTTCCTCTTCCTGCCCGCCGATCTCCGCGACACCTCCTCGATGCGCGCCGTGCGCGCCCAGGCGCTGGAGGAGGACGCGCTGGTCTCGGCCATCGCGCGGATCCGCGCCCGCGACGGCTTCCTCTTCGTCGACACCTGCCATGCCGGGCAGATCACGGTGGACAGCCTGGCCGCCATCGGCAACGAGACCGGCCGCTTCCTGCTGGCAGCCTCCACCTCCGTGCAGGAGGCGCTCGACAGCTACGACGAGCGCAACGGGGTCTTCGCCTTCGCGGTGCGCGAGGGGCTGCGCGGCCGCGCCGCGATGGATGCCGATGGCCGGGTGAGCGCGCTCGCCCTCGGCGAATACGTCACGCGGCGCGTGCCGGTGCTGGCGGCCGAGAAGCGCCACCGCCAGGACGCCGTGTTCCGCACCGCCCAGCGCGACCTGCGCAGCTTCCCGCTCGGCATCGGCGAGCGGTGAGGGCCGGGGCCGGGGCGCTCGCCCGCATGTTTCGTTTGTGCGCGACGCTTTCAACCCTTGCGAAAATGTGAAAGAAGATGGCGCAGGGTCGTAACGTGATGACAGCGATGCAGGGGTGGTCCGGGAAGCGTGCCGTTGGCGGGCCGGCGGGTGCGATCCTGCCGGCCGCGCTGTGGGCTGTGCTGGCGGGTCCGGCGCTGGCGCAGGCGCCGGCAGCCCCGCCGCCCGGCGGCCTGCCCGGCGGGATACCGGCCCAGCGCAACCCCCTCGACCTGCTGGTGCCGCAGCCCCCCGTGCGCCTCGCGCCCGAGCTGCGGCCGCCGCCGCTGACGCCGCAGACCGGCCCCGGTGCCACGGCGCAGGTGCGGGTGGACCGGGTCACCGTCTCCGGCAACGAGGCGATCCCGACCGCCGCGCTGGCCCCGGCGCTCGAGGGGCTGGTCGGCGTCACCCTGCCGCTCAGCCGCATCGAGGAGGCGCGGCTGGCGATCCTGCGCGCCTACCGCGAGGAGGGCTACACCTTCGCCGCCGTCGATGCCGGCCTGACCCGCCGCCCGGACGGCTCTGTGGACGTCATCTTCGGCGTCACCGAGGGCTACATCGCCGAGGTGAAGCTCGAGGGCGACATCGGCCCGGCCGGCACCCAGGTGCTGCGCTTCCTCGAGCGCCTGGTCGGCGTGAAGCCCGCCAGCACCCGCGACATCGAGCGCGCGCTGCTGCTGGCGGCCGACGTGCCCGGCGTCTCGGTCCGCGGCACGCTGCGCCCGCTGCAGACCGAGCCCGGCGCGCTGCAGCTGGTCGCGCAGGTGGAGCGGCGGCTGGTCAGCGGCTTCCTCACCGCCGACAACCGCGGCTTCCGCGAGGTCGGTCCCTGGCAGTGGATCGGCGTTGCCGGGATCAACAGCCTGACCGAGTTCGGCGAGCGCACGGAGCTTTCCTACTACGGCGCGCAGGGCAGCTCGCAGTGGTTCCTGCAGGGCGCGGTGGAGGCCTTCCTCGGCGGCTCCGGCCTGCGCCTGCGCGTCTATGGCGGCGGCGGCGAGACGCGCCCGACCGGCACGCTGCAGGCGATCGGCTACTACGGCCGCACCGCCGTTGGCGGCCTCGGCCTGAGCTACCCCATCATCCGCAGCCGCGCCTTCAACCTCTCGACCAGCGGCAGCTTCGACGTCTTCGACGGCGAGATCGAGACCGGGACCACCGGCGACCGGCGCCGCGCCAGCTTCGACCAGGTGCGCACGCTGCGCGCCGGGCTCGACCTGCAGGCGCTCGAGGCGCGGGTCGTGCCCTTCCTGCCGGCGGCGACGAACATCGGCAATGTCCGCGTCCACCGCGGGCTCGAATGGCTCGGCGCCTCGCGCAGCGGCGACCCGATCACCAGCCGCAGCGGCAACGAGAGCTTCAACTTCACCAAGGTCACCGGCGAGATCCAGCGCACCCAGCCGATCTTCGCGCCGACCGAGAACACGCTGTTCAGCATCCAGGGCCTCTTCCTCGGCCAGTGGACGGACGACATCATGCCGCAGCCGGAGAAATGCTACCTCGGCGGCGGGCGGCTCGGCCGCGGCTACTATGCGGGGCAGGTCACCGCCGACAAGTGCTGGGGCTACGCGCTCGAGGCGCAGTTCGACATCGCCTACGAGGTGCCGTTCAACCCCGCCTGGGGCAGCAACCGCTTCACCTCGCAGGTCTACTTCTTCCGCGACTTCGCCCGCGGCGTCGAGAACCTGCCGACCGACCCGGACCGTCGCCTCTCCTCCTGGGGCGGCGGCGTCCGCACCGTGATCAGCGAGACCATCCAGTTCGACCTCGAGGGGGTGCACCGCGTGGTGCTCAACCCGGACGGCCTGGCCGCCACCCCGCTGAAGGGAAGCGCCATCTTCTTCCGGACCCTCGTGCGGTTCTGAGGCGGGCGGCCGGGCGGGCCGTGGCCAGGCGCCGGATGGCGGTTGCGGGTGCACCCTGGGGCGGGCTTTGCTGCCAGGGCCGGTTCGTTCCGTCCGGACCCGGTGGGCACGGGCGGCGCGCTCCGTCCCGATGCGCGGCGGCGGGGCGGGCGCCTGCCGCCCCGGCCGGCGGCGGGGTTCGCTCCGTCGGTCGCGCCGGATGGCGGGACGGGATCTGCGGCCGGCGACGCCGGCGGGACTGAAGTGGTGGCGCCCCTTCCACACGGGCGCGGGGAGAGAGGCCGATGGCCGAGCGTAGTCAGGTGACCCGCGGTGCAACGGCGGCCGGCGCGCGGCGCCGGCAGGCCGGGCGGCGGGCGGTGGCGCCCGCATGCCTCGCGCCCCTCGCCACGCCCGGCACCACGCCGTGGGCGGGGGCGCTGGCCGGCGCAACCGGCCGGGTCCTGGTGCGGGCCTGGCTCTTCGGCACCACCGCCTTGCTGCCCGCCGCCGCGCCCGCCCTGGCGCAGGGCCTGCCCGCCAATGCCCGCCCCACCGGTGGCCAGGTCGTCGCCGGCAGCGCCAGCATCGGCCAGACCGCGGCGCAGACCACGATCAACCAGTCCTCCCAGCGCGCCGCCATCGACTGGCGGCAGTTCAACGTCGGCAGCCAGCACGGCGTGCAGTTCAACCAGCCCAATGCCCAGGCCTGGACGCTGAACCGCGTCACCGGCCCCGACCCCTCCGTCATCGCCGGGCGCATCCAGGCCAATGGCGGCGTCGCCATCGTCAACCAGTCGGGCGTGGTCTTCGCCCAGGGCAGCCAGGTGAATGTCGGCGCGCTGATCGCCAGCGCCGCCAACATCACCAACCAGAACTTCATGGCCGGGCGCATGGTCTTCGACGGCCAGGCCCGCCCCGGCGCCACCGTGGAGAACCACGGCACCATCACCGTCGCCGATCGCGGCCTGGCCGCCCTGGTGGGCCCGCGGGTGACCAACACGGGCCTGATCCAGGCGCGCCTCGGCAAGGTGGCGCTGACCGGCGGCGCCGAGGCCTTCACCCTCGACCTTGCCGGCGACGGCATGCTGGCGATCGACGTGACCCAGGCCGTGCGCGCCGCGCCCTCGGGCAATGCGGCGCTGGTCACCAACAGCGGCGTGATCGAGGCGCCGGGCGGCGCGGTGCTGATCTCGGCGCACGCCGCCTCGGGCCTCGTCGAGGACATGGTCCGCCACACCGGCCGCACCAGCGCCAACACCGAGGGCGCGCAGCAGGGCCGGGTGGCGCTGCGCGCGACCGGCGGCACGGTCGAGGTCGGCGGCACGGTGGAGGCGCGCGGCGCGGCCCCGGGCCAGCGCGGCGGGCGGATCGACGCGCAAGCCACGGGCGGGCGCGTCACCGTCGCGGCCGGCGCCCGGGTCGAT
>CAYNYQ010000304.1:0-6265 GCA_964401305.1 uncultured Acetobacteraceae bacterium
CGGCACCTCGCGCTCGACCAGCTTCTGCAGCTCGTCGGGCCGCCCGATCGCCACCGCCCGGGCGCCCGCCCCGCCCCTTGCCAGGAGCCCGCGCCGCGCGCCAAACCCGGCGCGCCACCGGGCAAGGGCCCGGCCCGCTGCGATGAAGGCGCCCGCCATGGTCCCGCGCTACACCCGCCCCGAGATGGCGGCGATCTGGTCGCCCGAGGCGCGCTACCGGATCTGGTTCGAGATCGAGGCGCTGGCCGCCGAGGCCATGGCCGCGACCGGCGCCATCCCGGCCGAGGCCGCCCGCGTCATCCGCGAGAAGGGCGCGCCACGCGCCGCCGCCATCGACGCCGCCGCGGTCGAGGCGATCGACGCCATCGAGCGGGTCACCCGCCACGACGTGATCGCCTTCCTCACCTGGCTCGGCGAGGGGATCGGGCCGGAGGCGCGGTTCCTGCACCTCGGCCTCACCTCCTCGGACGTGCTCGACACCTGCCTCGCCGTGCAGATGACGCAGGCCGCGGACCTGCTGATCGCCGATCTCGACGCCCTGCTGGCGGCGCTGAAGGCCCGCGCGATGGAGCACAAGCTGACGCCGACCATCGGCCGCAGCCACGGCATCCATGCCGAGCCGACCACCTTCGGCCTGAAGCTCGCCGGGCACTACGCCGAGTTCGCCCGCGGCCGGGCCAGGCTGGTGGCGGCGCGGGCCGAGGTCGCCACCTGCGCCATCTCCGGCCCGGTCGGCACCTTCGCCAGCGTCGACCCCCGGGTCGAGGCCTTCGTTGCCGAGCGCCTCGGCCTCGCCGTCGAGCCGGTCAGCACGCAGGTGATCCCGCGCGACCGCCATGCCGCCTTCTTCTGCGCCCTGGCCGTCGTGGCCAGCGGGGTCGAGCGGCTGGCCACCGAGGTCAGGCACCTGCAGCGGTCGGAGGTGCGCGAGGCGGAGGAGTTCTTCCACCCCGGGCAGAAGGGCTCCTCCTCCATGCCGCACAAGCGCAACCCGGTGCTGAGCGAGAACCTCACCGGCCTCGCCCGCCTGGTGCGCGGCTATGCGACCCCCGCCCTCGAGAACGTCGCGCTCTGGCACGAGCGCGACATCAGCCATTCCAGCGTCGAGCGGGTGATCGCCCCCGACGCCACCATCGCGCTCGACTTCGCGCTGATGCGCCTGGCCGGGATGATGGAGAAGCTGACGGTCTATCCGGCGCGGATGCGGGCGAACCTCGAGTCGCTGGGCGGCGTGGTGCACAGCCAGAAGGTGTTGCTGGCCCTCGCCCAGGCCGGGCTGTCGCGCGAGGACGCCTATGCCGCAGTGCAGGCGGCCGCCATGGCGACCTGGGAGGCGCTGGGCACGCCCGGGGGGCGGAGCTTCCGCGACAACCTGCTGGCCGATGGCCGGGTCGCCGCCCGCCTCGATGCCGCCGCGCTGGACGCCGCCATGGACCCGGCGCGGGATTTTCGCCACGTCGAGACCATCTTCGCGCGCGTCTTCGGCCCGGCCTGACCGATCGCGGGCCGCGGCCGGCGCTTGCGGCGACGCGCCGCCAGGGCGCAGGCTTCGCGCCAGCGGCGGCGCAAGGCCGCGGGCGAGGCTCCACGGCGGGGCCCGGTCAGGGGCGGGGCGGATCGGTGGCCGCTTGCGGGTCGGCGCACGGGGCCGTGTCCGGCCCGCCCCGACGATGCCGCCCGGCTGCCGCCTTTCCGCCGCAGCCGCCGGCTTTGCTGGAGGTCAACGGGCGCCCGCCCTGCCGCAGGCATCGGCCCGCCCCAGAAGGAGGACAGAGGATGTCCGTTTCGCGGCTGTTCGGCGCCGCGCTTGCCGGCCTCATTGCCCTGACGGGCGTGGCGCTGACGGCGGGCACGGCCGAGGCGCATGGCTATGACCGCCGCGGCTACTATCCGCGCGGCTACTACTACAGGCCACCGCCGCCGCCGGTCTATTATGCCCCGCGCCCCTACTACCGTCCGCCGCCGCCGGTCTACTACCGTCCGCCGCCGGTCTACTACCCGCCGCCGGCCTACTACGGCCCGCCCCCGGGCGTGGGCTTCGGCATCGTGATCCGCTGAGGCGCGGGGCCCGCGCCGCGGCGGCCGGGCGCCCTTGCCCACCCGGCCGCGGCGCGGCAAGCCTCGGGGCGTGTGCACCGTTGCCCTCCTCAGCCGGCCGGGAGAGGCCTGGCCGGTCCTCGTCGCCGCCAACCGGGACGAGCGTCTCGACCGCGAGTGGGACCCGCCCGGCGCCTGGTGGCCCGACCATCCGGATGTCGTCGGCGGGCGAGACCGCAGCGCCGGCGGCAGTTGGATGGCCGTCAGCCGCGCCGGCGTGCTGGCCGCCGTGCTGAACCGCCCGGGCAGCCTGGGCCCGGCCCCGGGCAAGCGCTCCCGCGGCGAGCTGCCCTTGCTGGCCCTGGCCGGGGCGCCGAGCGCCGCCGCGGCGGCGCGCCGCGTCACCGCGCTGCCCGCCGACGAATGGCGGCCCTTCAACCTGGTGCTGGCCGACCGCCGCGGCGGCGTCTTCCTCCGCGGCCTCGGCGCCGGCCGGCCGGAGGCGCTGCCGCTGCCCGCAGGGGTCAGCATGGTGACCGCGCACGACCCGAACGACCTGTCGAGCCCGCGCACGCGCCGGCACCTGCCGCGGTTCCGCGAGGCACCGGTGCCGGCGCCGGAGCGGGAGGACTGGGCGGCCTGGGAAGCGCTGCTCGCGGACCACAGCCATGGCGAGACGATTGCGGAGGCGCTGCGCGTGCCGCCGGTGGGCGGCTTCGGCACGGTCTCGGCGAGCCTGGTGGCGCTCGGCGCGAAGGGCGAGGCGCGCTGGCGCTTCGCCGCCGGGCCGGCGGGCGAGGCGCCGTTCCGGCCCGTGGCGCTGGAGCCGGCCGCGGCGTGACCGGCGGGCCGCTGCGGGCGCGCGGCGGGCCGCCGGCGGCGTCGGCGGCTGCGCAGGAACGCCCGTCGTGGTGGCCACCGGTGCCGCTGACGGGCGTTCCTCCACACGCTCGGGAGAAGCGGGCACCCGCCGCCGGGGGATCGCCCAGGTCGACCCCGACCCGCACGACGCGATCCCCGCCGCGGTCATGGCTGTCGGCGCCCGCGCCCGGGGCGTGACCTGCATCGCGGTGCCGAGATCGGCGCCCGCAATGGGACGACCGGCGCGGGATGGCAGCCGGGCCGGCGCACCGCACAGCCGCCCGGGTCAGGCGACGACGAGGATATCCGCGGCTGCGAGCAGCGGTGCGCCGGTCAGCATGGCCACCGTGACGGAGGCCGCGCCACCCGCGCCATCGGCATCCCACCTCAGCGCACCGGTCGCCGGCACGTAGACGAATTGCGCGCCGGCCCCCACGGCGATGCCGGCCCCCGCGAACTGCCCGGGCGCCAGCGGACCCTCCGACAGCAGCCCGCCATAGTCGGCGGCCCGGACCTCGATCAGGTCGCTGCCCGGGACGAAGTCCTGGACGCGGTCGAAGCTGCCATCCGGCGCGCCCAGGCGGAACCGGTCCCCGCCGGTGCCGCCGGTCAGCAGGTCGTTGCCGGCCCCGCCCTCGAGCGTGTCGGCCCCGTCGCCGCCCGCCAGCGTGTCGTTGCCACCGAGCCCGCGCAGCAGGTTCGCCAGGGTGTTGCCGGCCAGCGTGTTGCCCAGCGCATTGCCCGTGCCCGCAACCGCCGCACCGAGCAATGCGAGGGATTCGACCTGCTCCGCCAAGGTGACGTCCACATAGGCCAGAACCTGGTCGAGACCGCCACCCGCCGCCTCCACCACGAGGTCGCCGGCATGGTCCACGACGTAGCGGTCGTTGCCGGTGCCGCCCGGCATGCTGTCGGCGCCCGTGCCGCCGATCAGCACGTCGTGCCCGCCATCCCCGTCCAGCGTGTCGTCGCCGGCAAGCCCGTAGAGCGTGTCGTTGCCGCCGCCCGAGGCAATGCGGTTGGCGCCGGGATTGGCGTTGATCAGGTTGCCGAGCGCATTGCCGTTCGCGTTCAGCGCCAGCGAGGTCAGCAGGGTGAGGTTCTCCACCTCCGCCGCCAGGTTCACCGAGGCCGAGGCGATGACCAGGTCGATGCCGCCGCCCGGCAGTTCCACGACCTGGTCCTGGCCCACATTGACGTGGAAGGTGTCGTTGCCGGCGCCGCCTTCCATGCTGTCGTAGCCGGCGCCGCCGTCCAGCGTATCGTCGCCGTCGAGCCCGGCCAGCGTGTCGTTGCCGCCGCCACCGGCCAGGCGGTTCGCCGCGCCGTTGCCGCTCATGGCGTTGGCCAGCGCGTTGCCGTTGGCGCTGTAGCCCAGCGTGCCGCCGAGCTGCAGCGCCTCCACCTCCGCCCAGAGGTTCACCGAGCAGAGGGCATGGACCGTGTCGAAGCCGCCGCCCGCCTGCTCG
Source organism: uncultured Acetobacteraceae bacterium (assembly GCA_964401305.1). Lineage (GTDB taxonomy): Bacteria > Pseudomonadota > Alphaproteobacteria > Acetobacterales > Acetobacteraceae > JAIEOP01. The sequence goes on from CAYNYQ010000304.1 coordinate 4,368, forward strand.
ATCACCAGGTCCTGGCCGATGTCGACGACGTAGCGGTCATCCCCTGCGCCGCCCACCAGCCGATCGATGCCGGTGCCGCCGTCGATGGTGTCGGCTCCGACGCCGCCGTCCAGAGTGTCGGCTCCGGCGCCGCCCAGCAGGTGATTGGCCGCGGCATTGCCGAGCAGGCTGTCGTCGCCGGTCCCGCCGATCGCGTTCTCGATCAGCGACCGTGGGTCACCCTGGTACTGCAGGGCGTTGAAGACGTTCGCGCGCGCCACGGCGTAGCCGTCGTAGTCGTTGAGCACGGCGAGCTGCAGCGCGGACAGCGTCGACCAGCCGCCCGGCGCGAGGTCGATGCGCAGCGGCGTGGCGTAGTTCGACAGGTCGTAGGTGTCGGTGCCGCCGCCATCCCAGATGGTGAGGAAGACGCGGTTGGTCCCCGGCAGGCCCTGGCCCACGCCATTGATCGTCATCTCGCCGGTCGCCGTGTTCCAGCGGTAGGTGCTGTCCGTGGCGTTGGTCGAGAAGTCGGCGCCGTACAGGTACTGCAGCGCCGCGATGTCGATCATCATCGGGCTCTGCGGATAGCCGTAGGTCTCGTTGCGGTAGCCGTCGAGGGGGGCGCCGACGAAGCTGCGATAGCTGCCGATCGAGAATTCGAGGCTGTCCCGGTCGGCAGGCAGCGCCGGCGTGGCCGGGCTTCCGGTCGCGGCCGGATGCGCGAAGGATCCGTCCTTCAGCCCGAGCCCGTGCAGGATCTCGTGCATGTGGCCGAGGTAGAAGTAGTCGCCGAGCACCGGGTCGCCGAAGTCGTATTCCGGGTAGTTGGCGATGAACCAGGTGTCGCCGCCGACGGGAGTGTCGCTGGGCAGGTAGGTCCAGGCCGGCGCCACCGCGACGCCGGTCTCGGCGAAGCGCAGATCGCCGCCGTCCTGGCCGACCCAGACGAAGTCGAGATCGGTCAGCGACTCGACGGCGTTGTAGCCGCTCAGCCCGACCGCCAGGCTTCCGCCCTCGAGGATGCCCCGGATGGCGAGCATCTGCCGCGCCGAGACCTGGCCGAAGCCGGCCTGCCAGGGCTCCAGGTAGTTGCCATAGGGGTATTCGTAGTCGTAGGGGCTGTCGGGGAAGGCGTAGGTCAGCAGGATGCTGGACCAGGCACGCCCATCGAAGAGCGCACCGTCGATCAACGGATCCCCGGACAGCGGCACGAAGCGGATGGTCGCCGCGAGGAAGGGCTCGGCGCTGGCCACCGGGGAGAGGACCTGGACCGCGGCCCCCTCGGGCAGCGGGGAGCCGGGGCCGACGAAGCCCTCCGTGCCCATGGCGAGGCCGGGGGCGACGCCACGGGGCGGTGCCAGGCCCTGCGCGGGCAGGCCGGACAACAGGGCGGATGGCAGCATGCGGCCGTTCCTCTCCGGAACGGCCAGGGGGACGACACGTTCCGCCCTGAACATTAGGTGTCTCTACATCAGAATGTCTTTGGTCTGGATCAAACCGCCCGGCATCACGATCAGGATAGCGGGCACGGGCTTCGCCAGACCGGCGGCACCCCGTCCGCTCCGTGCCCCACCCCTCCCCGCGCGCATGGCGGCACCACGACCCTGTTGCTATACGCCCCTCATCGGGCCCGTGGCGGGGTGACCGGCGCGGCGGCCCCATGCTCGAGGGACACGCCCCCTGCCCCGCCCGCGACGCCCGGCCCGCGGATCGCTTGCCTCTCCGCCGGCGATGAGAAGGATTGTCACCACCATGGCGCGACGCCGGCAGCTCTACGAGGGCAAGGCCAAGATCCTGTTCGAGGGCCCGGAGCCCGGCACCCTCGTGCAGTACTTCAAGGACGATGCCACCGCCTTCAACGCCCAGAAGAAGGGCACCATCACCGGCAAGGGCGTGCTGAACAACCGCATCAGCGA
>CAYNYQ010000305.1:0-6255 GCA_964401305.1 uncultured Acetobacteraceae bacterium
CCGCCGAGACGGTCACCGGCGACACGCCGGGGCCGGAGCGCGACGGCATCCTGGCCGCGTTCAAGGCGGGGCGGCTGCGGTGCGTCACCAACGCCAATGTCCTGACCACCGGCTTCGACGCGCCGGGCACCGACCTTATCGCGCTCCTGCGCCCCACCAAGAGCGTCGGCCTCTACGTCCAGATGGTCGGCCGCGGCACGCGCCTCGCCGAAGGCAAGGATGACTGCCTGGTACTGGACTTTGCCGGCAACACCGCCCGGCACGGTCCGATCGACACGGTGGATGGCCGGAAGAAGGAACCTGCCGGCGATGGCGAGGCGCCGATCAAGGTGTGTCCCGAGTGCCAGACCATCAACCACGCCAGCGCGCGGCACTGCATCGAGTGTGATCACGAGTTCCCGCCGCCGGTCGTGAAGGTGGCGCCGCAGGCGGCGTCGAACGCGCTGCTCTCGACGCAGATCCAGGCGGCCTGGTGCGACGTGACCGGCATCACCTATGCGCGCCACGACAAGCCCGGGAAGCCGGCGTCGCTGCGCGTCACCTACGAATGCGGCCTCGCGCGTCACAGCGAATGGGTGTGCTTCGAGCACACCGGCTTCCCGCGCGACAAGGCGGTGGGCTGGTGGCGACGGCGTGCCGGCAATCTGCCGCCCCCCACGACGGTTGATGAGGCGCTGCGCCAGCTGGACCAGCTGCGTCGTCCCATCGCGATCCAGGTGCGGCCGGCCGGCCAGTACACCGAAATCGCCGCCGCGAGGTTCGTGTGAGATGCGCCGCATGTCGCCTCCGCACCGCCCGCGGCTTCGGCTGGTTCGATCCGCGGGTGCGAACCAGCGAACCGCTGCCGGCCTGCTCCATGCGCTGCATGAACGCGCTCTGCCGGAGGTGGGGCGTGGTTGATCCCGACGAGCACGAGATTGCCGCCATCGCGGCGGCCAGCCCCATGGCGGGCGAGTACCTGGAGAGCATCGGCAAGACCGATCTCGCCGTGCTGACCGAGGCGGAATGGCTGACGCTGCTGGAGGTGATCATCACCGCCTACCAGGATGAGCTTGCTCGCCTGCTGGATCAGGGGCGGCACCCGGCGCCACCGCTCGCTGCTGGTGGCCGGCCATGAGCGGCGTCACCTCCGCCCGAGAGGTCGCGCGCCGGCTCGGCATCTCGCACACCGCGATGCAGAAGGCTGAACGCGCTGGACGGATCGCGCGTGAGCCGAATGGCGCGTGGGACATCGAGAAGGTCCAGGCCGGCCTCGCGACCAAGGCCACCCCTGCGCCGCGCAAACCGTATGGTCCACGCGCGAAGCAGCCGCCCTGGGCGAGGGCTGCGCACCACCTTGGCGACCTCGCATCGGACATTCGTGGCCCCGCGCGCGGAATCCACGCCGAGCTGGAGCGGGCGCGCCAGGCGCTCGAACGCGCCGCACGCCAGATGGCCGCCCTCTATCCCGAAATCCTGCGCCTGGAGCGCGCCTGCGACGCGGCCATTGCCGCGCAGGAAGGAGGTAGCGAATGACGGATGCTCCCTCCTTCATGGCCGATTACGGCGAGCGCCTGGTCGACAACGGCTACTCGGTCATTCCCATCATGCCGGGCACCAAGGTGCCGGGGCGCTTCACCGGTGGGGAGTGGTTGCCCTATCCCGACTGGGCGCGTCACTGCGATCGGCCGACGAAGCCCTTCGAGGTGGACATCTGGCGCCGCTGGCCGGGCTGCGGCGTGGGCATCGCCACCGGCGCGGTGGTGGGCGTCGACATCGACATCCTGGATGGCGCTCTGGCCATCCAGATCGCCGAGCTCGCCACGGCGATGCTCGGCGACACCCCCTGCCTGCGCATCGGCCGCGCCCCGAAGCGGCTGCTGGTCTATCGCGCAGCCACGCCATTCGCGGGCCGGAAGCGCCATCCCCTCGAGCTGCTGGCGCGCGGCCAGCAATTCGTCGCCTATGCCGTGCACCCCGATACCGGCCGCCCCTATGAATGGCCGGAGGACAGCCTGGTAGAGCTGCCGCTGTCCCGGCTGCCGGTGGTGGACGACGCCGGCTGCACGGCCTTCCTGGACGCTGCCTGGGCGCTCGTGCCCGACGAGGTCCGGGTCAACTCGATCCTGGCGGACGCGCCCACCAGCAGCTGGCGCGGCCCCAGCGACCCGAAGGGCACGCGGGACGCGATCGCCGCGGCGCTGTCCTGGCTGCCGAATGACGACCTGCCGGGCAACGAGTGGATCACCGTCGGCGCCGCCATCAAGGCCGCGATCGGTGAGGAGGGCCGCGACCTCTGGCTCGACTGGTCACGGCGGTCCGGGAAATCGGGGCAGTCGGGCCGATCAGACACCCCTGAGCGGCGCTGGGCCTCGCTGCGGCCGCACAGCGTCGGCGCAGGGAAAATCTACTGGCTGGCCGAGCAGCGCGGCTGGGTACCGGATCCCGCGCTGACGCTGAACGGAACTGCCGCCGAGCAGGCGGCACAGCCGCATCCTGCGGCGGGCCTGCTGGCGAAGGTCGCGGTCGCGCCGCTGCCGATCGCGCCGCCGCCGAAGCCGTATCGCGTGCCGCCCGAGCTGCTGCAGGTCGATGGCACGCTGCGCATGTTCGTGGACTATGCCACGGCCAGCGCCGTCAGCCCGCAGCCGTTTCTCTCGCTCGGTGCCGCCATCTGCCTGGTCGGCGCCATCGCCGGTCGCCGGTATCGCACGCCCACCGATCTGCGCAGCAACGTCTACGCCATCGGCATCGCCGACAGTGGCGGCGGCAAGGACCATGCCCGGCGTTGCGCCAAGCGGGCGATCTATGCGGCAGGCCTGGACCGCTACCTCGGTGGTGAGGATCTCGCCTCCTCGGCGGGCCTGCTCACGTCGCTGCAGCGCCATCCGGCCCGCCTGTTCCAGGTGGACGAATTCGGCCAATTCCTGAAGCTCGTCCTGAATGCGCGCGCGCCGGCCCATAAGGCGGCCATCTGGTCGGAACTCACCAAGCTCTACACCTCGGCGGCCGAGCCCTACATCGGCGCCGAATACGCCGACCAGAAGGCGCGGCCGCGCGTCACCATCGAGCAGCCCTGCGCCTGCATCTGGGGCGTCACCGTCCCGGGCCCGCTGTGGACGGCGCTCGAAGGTGGCGCGCTGGCGGACGGCTCCATCGCGCGCTTCCTGGTCTTCCTGACCGACGACGACTACCCGGAGCGCAATGAGACTCCGGCGCCGATGGATCCGCCGCCGGCGCTGGTGTCGGCGCTGCAGGGGATCGCCCGCGGCGTGCCCGGCCACAGCCATGGCGGGAACATCGCCGACGCCATGGAATCCTCGGCGCCGATCCACGCCTATACCGTGCCCCTGACCGCGGACGCCGAGGCGGCCATGGCTCGCGTGCGGCGCGAAGCCACCGATCTCCTGCGGTCGCACCGTGGCACCTACGCCACCGCCCTGTTCGGTCGATACGCCGAGAACGCGGCGAAGCTGGCGATGATCGCCGCGGTCAGTCGTGATCCCGCCCGGCCCATCACCGAGGCCCGCGACGTAACCTGGGCCTCGGCGCTGGTCGAGCACTGCATCGGCACGTTGCTGCGCGAAGCAGAGCGTCTCGTCGCCGACACGCCCGCGCATTCCCGCATCAAGAAGGTCCTGGAGGTGATCCGCAAGGCCGGCCGGATCAGCCGCAGCGCCTTCGTCCGGAAGACGCAGTTCCTCTCGAAGGCCGAGCGGGAGGACGCCATCGCCACGCTGCTCGACAGCAAGCAGATCGCGATCGAGGTCACGCAGAACGCGTCGGGCCCGGGCACCAGCTGGATCATCGCCACCGAACCGCAGGAGGGCTTGAAGAGTGATGCTGCATGACGCGCGCAAACCCGCAGAAAACGGGACTCTTCAACAATTCAACTTTTCACGCGGGCGTATGCAGACATCCGGGCGGGGGTGCGGGGGAGAGAGACTCATTGAAGAGTTTGAACAATTGAATAATTATATTGATCAAATAGTTAGACCTCTCCTACCCCCTCGACTCTTCAGCACTCTTCAAGGGCTCGGTCAGGAGAGGCAGGCATGAGCATGCCTGGCGCGCCCTTGCCGCCCCGCTCGTCCCTCGACCGCGGAAGCCGCAGCGCAACCACCGTGCCCGAGATGGAGATGCTGCGCCGCCGCGTCTGGCAGCAGCAGGGCGTCGTCTCGCTGCACCTCGAGGACATCACCGATCCCTGGCTGCGCCAGGCAATCCAGAACGAAGCCGTGCGCCGTTGGGGCCCACGGCAGCAGGAGAAGACTCATGGCCGGTAAGCGGAAGGCGAAGACCACGAAGCAGAAGGAATCGATGGGCCCCTCGAAGTGGCGGCTCCAGCATGGCGGCTTCTCGGACCCGGTCCGCGACGCGGATCCCGAGACGGGCAGTCCCGTGCAGCATCGCCGTGCCGTGGACACGCTGGGCGCCATGCAGGCCAACGGCACCATTACCGCCGAGATGTTCGAGGCGGGCGGGATCTTCCGGCGGCAGTTCCGGTCAGCGATGCTGGACGGCCTGCGTGCCGTGCCACTGATCCGGATCGTAGGCGGCGGAGGCGACTGCATCACGGAACAGCAGATCGCAGCTAGAGACAGGGTGGCATCCGCCATGGATGTGCTCGGCGGCTCGGACAGCGCCGCCGGGAGCTGCGTCTGGCACGTTGTCGGCTTGGAATGCTCAGTCAGGGAATGGGCGATGCGGCAGGGCTGGGGTGGCCGGACGGTGCCGGCGACGCAGGCGCAGGGGATGCTGGTCGCGGCCCTCAGCGTGCTGGCGGCGCACTACGGCTTGGTGTCGCGGGGACGCGCCGCGTGATGGAGCCGAACTTCCCCGCAGCCTCTCACGCCGCTACGTTTCCGTAGCAAACCGCCATTGGACGAGATGCCCGCGAACTCGATCGCCGATCTGCCTGCCCCAGTCACCGCAGCGAAGGCGGACTGGTTGGTCGCGTCTCACTGGATTGGTTTCACGCCAGCCGGAGACGGCCCAGATGCGCCTGGACGATGCCAAGCGACAATTTCGTCCCAGGCAGGCAATGGGTACGTCATTGAATACATCACGTTGAATTTCGGTACACCTAAGCCGGCATATCTCGCAGACCCGCGCTATCTGGCCGAGCGCGCTGAACACGCCGCTGTTGCGGGGCGACTTGTCGCTGTCCACCGGCTCAGATCATCCTCACTTTCCCTCAAGAGTATCCTTGGGGATGCTGACTACGAGCGCATGCAGGACATGTGGGATGAGGATGGTAGGCGTCGACGGTGGTCAGTCGCGTTCCCGATCGTCGAGAGCTACGAAATTCCGACGAAGCCGCTTGCTCGTGACGTGCTGGGGCCCGACGCGATGCAGCGCGTTTTCGCGCATCCGTCAGCCACGCTGCGCCCACTCAATGACGAAGAACGACGTGCCATTTCTTCGGTACCAATCCTGCTTCGCCCGACCGCAAATGCGTGGATCGGGATCCAGGCAGATATTGCAGCGGCCGAGCGGAGCGAAATCGAGACACGAATCAGTCGGCACATCGACAGTGAGCTCGGCGACAACGCAATCGAAGGGATGACCAAAGAGCAATGGGTTAAGGTCCGCCGCCGAGCGGCGTGGTTGGCTCAAAAGTTCATTCAGGATCGGCAGAAAGCCAAGACGCTGCGCTGCGACGATTGTTCGTTTGATCCCGTCATCCGGGCCAATGGCACCGTCATCAAACCGCGAAGCCTGCTGGATGTGCATCACCTTCATCCCTTGGAGGAAGGACGCCGCGTAACGACGCTCGCGGACTTCAAGCTGCTGTGCCCAACGTGCCATCGCCTGGAGCATGCTCTGCTCCGCCTTGGATCGGCGAGCTGACGCCCTCTGATCTGAAAGCGAAGAAGAAGGTAAGCCAGCGAAAGAATGTCGCGTTGATGCCTGAAACTCACATCGGGTAATCTCTCGACAGTCGTTGAATTGCGGCTGCGGCCAGTGGCTCCCGAGCCACTCGTCCGCTGATCAGCCACTGTGGCTCGCGAGCCGATGGTTCCTTCCTGGCCCCGCTGTATGCGGGGGGCGGAAGCGCGCAACATCGCTAGCGCCAGACCGGAAATATGGTTTGCAGTTTGCAGCCTTTCCGCGCCGCTTCAGATCGTTAGCTGCAAACCAACGCCGCGCCGCGGCCCTGCAAACCTCCTGCAAACCGGATGGCATCATGACGCTCCCCTGGATGGCGGCGAAGATTGTGCTGCGTCCGGTGGCGGAGCTGCGCCCGCATGCCGGCAACGCCCGCGTGCACAG
>CAYNYQ010000306.1:0-6210 GCA_964401305.1 uncultured Acetobacteraceae bacterium
GTGGTGGTGCAGCAGGGCCTCGTGCTCGGCGTCGAGGCGATCGAGGGGACGGATGCGCTGCTCGCGCGTTGCGCCGGGCTGAGGCGGGAGGGGCCGGGCGGCGTGCTGGTCAAGCTCGCCAAGCCGGGCCAGGATCGCCGCCTCGACCTGCCGGGCATCGGCCCCTCGACCGTCGCCGGCGCGGCGGCGGCGGGCTTGCGCGGCATTGCCGTCGAGGCCGGCGCCACCATCCTGGTGGACAGGCCGGCAACGTTCGCCGCGGCGCGGGAGGCGGGGCTCTTCCTGCTCGCCCTCCGCCCCGACAGCTTCGATCCGGACGAGGAGACACCGCCATGAGCCAGACCCCAACCGGCCGCTTCCTGCACACCATGATCCGCGTCGGCAATCTCGACCGCAGCGTGAAGTTCTACACCGAGCTCCTCGGCATGCGGGAGCTGCGCCGGCGCGACGTACCGGACGGCAAGTACACCCTGGCCTTCCTCGGCTATGGCGAGGGCAATGCCGAGGGCCAGGGCGAGATCGAGCTCACCTACAACTATGGCGTCGAGAAATACGAGCAGGGCACCGCCTTCGGCCATCTCGCCGTCGGCGTGCCGGACGTGGCGGCGGCCTGCGAGAAGGTCCGCCACGGGGGTGGCCGCGTGACGCGGGAGGCCGGGCCGGTGAAGTTCGGTACCACCATCATCGCCTTCGTCGAGGACCCGGACGGCTACAAGATCGAGCTGATCCAGCGGTAGCGGGGGCAGGCGAGGGCTGGTGCTGGACCCCATCGGCGGGCTGTTCCGCGACGTCCTCGCCGGCGCTGAGCAGCTCGGCCGCGCCGCGATCGGGCAGGAGCGGATCCGCCTCGCCGTCACCGGGCTGACGCGCGCCGGCAAGACCGTGTTCCTCACCTCCCTCGTCGCCAACCTGCTGGCGGCGGGGCGGGGGCAGCGCACCCTGCCGGCGCTGCAGGAGGCCGCGGGTGGCCGGCTGCTCGGCGTGCGCCTGGTGCCGGCCGGGGCGGAGAGCATGCCGCGCTTCGACGTGCACGGGCATCTCGGCGCCCTGGCGCAGGAGCCGCCGGCCTGGCCGGACCGCACCGACGACCTCTCCACCCTCGAGCTCGTGCTGGAACTCGAGCGCGGCGCGCTGTTCGGCGGGCTGCTCGGGCCGCGGACGGTCACGCTTGAGCTGCTGGACTATCCGGGCGAGTGGCTGCTCGACCTGCCGATGCTCGACCAGGGCTTCGCCGCCTGGTCGGACGCGACGCTGGCCCGGCTGCGCGCGCCGGAGCGGCTGCCGGCCACCGCCGAATTCCTCGCCTTCCTCGATGCCCTGCCGGACTCGGCGCCGGGCGACGAGGCGCTGGCCCGGCGCGGCCACGGCCTCTACCGCGATGCGCTGCGCGCCTGCCGCGACCGGCTCGGCTTCCGCTTCCTCCAGCCGGGCCGGGTGCTGAACCCGGGGCCGCGGGGCGATGCGCCGATCCTCTGGTTCTTCCCGCTGGCCGAGGCGCAGCGCGGCAGCGGCCTCGGCGCGCTGCTGCGCCGCCGCCACGGCGCCTATGTGGAGGAGCAGCGGGAGCGCTTCTTCGCCCCCTTCTTCCGCCGCTTCCAGCGCCAGGCCGTGCTGGTGGACGTGCTCGGTGCCCTGCATGCCGGCCCCGCCGCCTTCGCCGATACCGAGGAGGCGCTGGCCGCCATCGCCGCCGTGCTGCGCGACCAGGACGGCCTGCTGGCGCGGCTCTTCGGCCTCGGCGCCACCCGCATCGCCTTCGTCGCCACCAAGGCCGACCACGTGCCGGGGCGGCAGCGGGAGGCGCTGGTCTCGCTGCTCGGGCATCTCGTCGAGGCGCCGCAATCGGGGGCCGCGGCGGCGGGGGCGGCAACCGGCGTGCACGCGCTGGCGGCGATCCGCTGCACGGAGGACGACGTCGCCACGCTGGAGGGCCGGCCGGTTGCCGCCGTGCGCGGCGTGCTACTGGCGAACGGGCGCAGCGCCAAGGTGTTTCCGGGGGAGGTGCCGCTGCGGCCGCCCGAGCCCGGCTACTGGCGGCACGCCTATTTCGAGATGCCGGCCTTCCGCCCGCCGCGGCTGGATGCCGCCGGGCGCACCGGGGTGCCGCATCTCGGCCTCGACGCGATGCTCGCCTGGCTGATCGGAGACCTGTTGTGAGACCTCCCGCAGCCCCGGGGCCGGGCCGATGAGCGACCGCCAGGCTCCGCCCCCGAACGGGCCACGCATCATCCCGGATGAGGCGCCGCCCGCGCCGCGCCCGCCGCCGGCCGAGGAACCGCGTGGCGCGGCGCCCCCGGCCGGGGATGCCCCCTTCGGCCCGCAGGTGATCCTGGAGGAGACGGCGCGCGGCCCGGCGCCGCGGCTCGATTTCGGCTGGGAGCAGGCGGTGGTGCCGATCGCCCCCGCGACCCCGGCGCCGCGCCGCTGGTCCGGCCTCGGCCGGCTGGCGGCCGGTGCGGCGGTGCTGGGGCTCGGCCTGGCGGCGCTCGATGCGGTGAACTTCGTCGCCGCGCAGTTCGAGCGCGGCGCCGGCCTCGGCTGGGTGACGCTCGGCGTGGTGGTGGCCGGCTTCGGGCTGATCGCCTCGGCGGGCTGGACGGAGCTGCGGGGCCTGCTGGCGCTGCGCAGCGTCGACCGCGCCCGCGCCGCCTTCGCCCGCGGCGACCTCGCCGCCGCCCGCGCCGAGACGCTGCGCTGGGCCGCCGGGGTGGAGGAGGCGGCGGCGCTGCAGCCGGCCATCCGCAATGCCGGCAGCGTCGAGGAGCTGGCCGCGCTGCTCCGCACCGGGCCGCTGGCGGCGCTCGAGGCGCGCTCGGCCGCGCTCGGCCGGTCGGCGGCGCTGCAGGCCTTCTCGGTGACGGCGATCAGCCCCTCGCCGGGGCTGGATGCGCTGGTCTTCGCCTGGCGCGGCGTGCGGCTGGTGCGGCAGGTGGCGGCGGCGCACGGCATTCGGCCCGGCCTTGCCGCGACCATGGCCCTGCTGCGCCGGACGCTGATGGATGCGGCGACGGTGGCGGCGACGGATGTGGCGGTGGATGCCGCGGCGCGGGCGCTGCTTAGCAACCGGCTGATGCAGCACGTGGCGGGGGAGGCGGCCGCCGGGGCCGTGGCGGCGCGCCGGATGCTGCGCCTGGCGCGGGCGGCGGCCGAGGCCTGCCGGGTGCTGCCGCCGCGCTGATCGGCGGGCAGCGGGGTGCGGCTGCCGCTGGCGGCCGGGCAGGGGCGTCGCGCGAATGGACCGATGACGCAACGGACCTTTTTCGCAATGAAATCGTGCGGGATAGAATTCCTAAGGACTGTCGGCGCACGCATGGAATGTTTTGTGCTCGGCATCACCTGGCGCTTCCCACCGGCGCGGCACCCAGGCAGCGGCCCATTGACCCCGGCCCGCGCCTGCCGGAACACCGGCGCATGACGCTCGACGCGGGCCGCTTCATCACGCTGGAGGGCGGGGAGGGGGCGGGGAAATCCACCCAGGCGCGCCGCCTGGCCGAGGCGCTCGCCGCCCGCGGCCTGCCCGTGCTGCGCACCCGCGAGCCGGGCGGCGCCCCGGGCGCCGAGGCGATCCGCGGCCTGCTGCTCGGCTCAGGCCCCGGGGCCGGACCCGGGGCCGGACCTTGGGCCGGACCCTGGGACGGCGTGGCCGAGACGATGCTGCACTTCGCCGCAAGGCGGGAGCACCTGGCGCGGACCATCCGCCCCGCGCTGGCGGCGGGCATCTGGGTGGTCTGCGACCGCTTCGCCGACTCGACCCTCGCCTACCAGGTGGCCGGGCAGGGGGTGGACCGGGCGGTGTGGGAGCAACTGGCCGGGATCACCCTCGGCGGGCTGCGGCCGGACCTGACCTTCATCCTCGACATCGCGCCGGAGACGGGCCTGGCCCGGGCCGCGGCGCGGGGCGAGACCAACCGCTACGAGGCGCTCGGCCTCGGCGTCCATGCGCGGATCCGCGCCGCCTTCCTCGGCATCGCCGCCGCCGAGCCGGGGCGCTGCGTGGTGCTCGACGCGGCGCGCGACGCCGAGGCCGTGGCAGCCGCGATGGCCGCGGCGGTCGCGGCGCGGCTCGGCCCCGGCGCCACCGGCAACCGATGAGCCTGCCGGAGCCCCGCGCCAACCCCGAGCTCGTCGGACACGAGGCCGCCGCCGCGACGCTCGAGGCCGCGGCGCGCTCGGGGCGGCTGCCCCATGCCTGGCTGCTCGCAGGGCCGCCCGGCATCGGCAAGGCGACCCTGGCCTATCGCTTCGCCCGCTGGCTGCTGGCCGGCCTGCCGCCGCCCGAGCCGGGCCAGGCGCCGCTGCACCTGCCGCCCGGCCACCCCGCCTTCCGTCGCGTCGCCGCCGCCGCGCATGCCGACATGATCACCCTCGAGCCGAATACCGGCGACAAGGGCAGGAAGGAGGTGCTGCGCGTGGACGACGCCCGCGACGCCATCCGCTTCCTGGCCCATACAGCGGCAGAGGGCGGCTGGCGGGTGGTGGTGATCGACCAGGCCGAGCGCGCCGACCGGCCCGAGGTGCAGAACATCCTGCTCAAGACGCTGGAGGAGCCCCCCGCCCGCACCGTGCTGCTGCTGGCGACCCACCAGCCGGACCGGCTGCTGCCGACGATCCGCAGCCGCTGCCGGCGCCTCGACCTTTTTCCGCTGGAGACCGCGGCGCTCGACCGCTTGCTGGCCCGCGCCCTGCCGGAGATGCCGGAGGGCGAGCGGGCGGCGCTGGCGGCGATCGCCGAGGGCTCGCCCGGCCAGGCGCTGGCGCTGGCGGAGGGCGAGGGGCTGGCGATGCAGGCCGAGGTGGACCGCGCGCTGGCGGCGCTGCCGGCGCTGGAGGGGCGCGCCGTGCAGGCGATCGCCGAGGCCGTCGCCGGCCGCGGGCGGGAGCTCGACGCCTTCCTCACCTTCATGGCGCTGCTGCGCCGGGCGCTGGCGGCCGCGGTGCGGCAGGCGGCGCGCGGCGGCCAACCCCCGGCGCCGGCCTGGGTGGCGGCGCGGCCGCTGGCCGACTGGGCCGAGGCCTGGGAGAGGCTGGGGCGCCTTGCCGGCGAAACCGAGCGGCTGAACCTCGACCGGCGGCAGGCGGTGGCGACGGGGCTGGCCTGGCTGCGGGCCGGCGGGGGCTGAGGGCCGTGCCCGGCTGACCGCGCGGCCCGCCGCGTGCTAAGCAGCGGCCATGTCGCGCAAGCCCGTCTATCTTACCACGCCGATCTACTACGTGAACGACAGGCCGCATATCGGCCATGCCTACACCTCGCTGGCGACCGATGTTCTCGCGCGGTGGAAGCGGCTGCAGGGCCACGAGGTCTTCTTCCTGACCGGCACGGACGAGCACGGCCAGAAGGTCGAGAAGGCGGCCCGCGACGCCGGGATGGAGCCGCGCGCCTTCACCGACCAGGTGAGCCAGTCCTTCCGCGTGCTGGCCGAGCGGATGAACTTCTCCAACGACGACTTCATCCGCACCACGGAGGCGCGGCACTACCGGTCCTGCCAGGCGCTGTGGCAGGCGCTGGCGGCGCGCGACGAGATCTATCTCGGCCACTACGAGGGCTGGTACGCGGTGCGCGACGAGGCCTTCTACGGGCCCGACGAGCTGACCGAGCGCGACGGGGTGAAATACGCGCCCTCCGGCGCGCCGGTGGAGTGGGTGCGGGAGCCGAGCTACTTCTTCCGCCTCTCGCGCTGGCAGGAGGAATTGCTCCGGCGCTACGACCTGCCCGCCGGCCATCCGGACGCCATCGAGATCCTGCCCGAGAGCCGCCGCAACGAGGTACGGGCCTTCGTGAAGGCGGGACTGCAGGATCTCTCCATCAGCCGCACCAGCTTCAGCTGGGGCGTGCCGGTGCCGGGCGACCCGGCGCATGTGATGTATGTCTGGCTGGATGCGCTGACGAACTACATCACCGCCGCCGGCTATCCCGATGAGACCGCGGAGAGGTGGACGTTCTGGCCGGCCGACGTGCATTTCGTCGGCAAGGACATCGTGCGCTTCCATGCGATCTACTGGCCGGCCTTCCTGATGGCTGCCGGCATCGCCCCGCCGCGCCGGGTCTTCGCCCATGGCTGGTGGACGATCGAGGGGCAGAAGATGTCGAAATCCCTCGGCAACGCCATCGACCCGCTGGCGCTGATCGAGGAGTTCGGCCTGGACCCGCTGCGCTACTTCCTGCTGCGGGAGGTGCCCTTCGGCAATGACGGCGACTTCGCCCGCAAGGCG
>CAYNYQ010000307.1:0-6195 GCA_964401305.1 uncultured Acetobacteraceae bacterium
CTGCGTCGTGGTCAGCACGGCGAGGTCGGTGGTCTCCAGCGCGCGGACCTGGGTGGTGCTGAGCGCCGCAAGCTGGGTGGTGTTGAACGCCGCGACCTGGGTCGTGGTCAGCGCCGCGACGTCCGTGGTCTCGAGACCCGCGACCTGGGTGGCGAGCAGCGCGGAGAGCTGCGTCGTGGTCAAAGCGCCGACCTGGGTCGAGGTGAGCGCCGCCACCTGCGCCGAGGTCAGGCCGCGCACCTGGGTGGTGCCGAGCCCGCCGAGCTGCGTCGTGGTCAGCGTGCCGACCTGGGTCGTGGTCAGCGCCGCCACCTGGCTGGAGGCGAGGCCGCCGAGCTGGGTCGTCGTCAGGGCGCCGACCTGGGTGGTGGTCAGCGCCGCCATCTGCGCCGCGGTCAGGCCGCGCAGCGCCGTGGTGCCGAGGGTGGCGAGGTCCGTCGTCTCCAGCGCCGCCACCTGGGTCGTGGTCAGGGCACCGAGCTGCGCGCTGCTCAGGGCGCCGGCCTGGGTAGTGGTGAGCGCCGCGATGTCGGTGGTGTCGAAGCCGCGCAGCTGGGCGGTCGAGAGCACCCCGACCTGGGTTGAGGTGAGCGCGCCGAGCTGCGTCGTGGTCAGGGCCGAGACCTGGGTCGAGCTCAGCGCCACGACCTGGTTGGTGGCGAGCCCGGCCACCTGTGTCGTCGTCAGCGCCGCGGCCTGGGTCGTGGTCAGCGCGCCGACCTGCGCCGCGGTCAGGCCGCGAACCTGCGTGGTGGTGAGTACCGCGAGATCCGTCGTCTCCAGCGCGCGGAGCTGCGTCGTGTTCAGCGCCGCGACTTGGGTGGTGCCGAGCGCGCCGACCTGCGTCGTGGTGAGCGCCGCGATGTCGCTGGTCTCGAGCCCGCCGACCTGGGTCGCGCTCAGGCCGGCCACCTGGGTCGTTGTCAGCGCGCCCACCTGGGTCGTCGTCAGCGCGCCGATCTGCGTCGCGGTGAGCCCGCGCAGCTGGGTCGTGGTCAGCACCGCGAGGTCGGTCGTCTCCAGCGCGGCCACCTGCGTCGTCGTCAGTACGCCGATCTGGGTGGTGTTCAGCACGCCGAGCTGCGTCGTGGTCAGCGCGGCGATCTGCGTCGCCGCCAGCGCCCGCATGTCGGCGGTGGTCAGCCCGGCGATGGTCGTGGTGGTGAGAGCCTGGATCTGCGTGGTGGTCAGGGAGGAAATGACCGACATTGAGAGCTCCAGGTCGCGTGTTTCGACCGCATGGGACGCCGCCTCGGCCGGCCGGGCCGCGGGACGACATCGGGGTTCCGGCTCGGACGTCCTGTCGGCGCGGATCGCGGCCCAGGATGCATGGCGGCCCTTGCGCAACCCTTAAGCGCGATCAGGGTTCGCGCATGCTCTCCTCGACGCCGCGCAGCAGCGGCAGCAGCAGGTAGGAGAGGACGCTGCGGGTCCCCACCAGGATCTCCGCCGTCACCGTCATGCCGGGAATCGGTCGTGCACCCTCCGGCAGGCCGGCGAGCGCCGGCGGCGCCAGCGCGACCTGCGCTCGGTGCACTGCCCCGCCCGAGGTGGCCGGCGCCGGCGCCCGCTCGAGGCCCGGGCCGCCGCTGTCCTGCGCCACCGCCCGCAGCCGGCCCGACAGCGCGCCGTGCCGCTGGAAGGGGAAGGCGTCGACCTTCACCGTCACCGGCGCGCCCGACCGGACATGGCCGATATCGGCCGAGCGCAGCGCGACCTCGGCGATCAGCGGTGCGCCGGCGGGGACCAGGCTGACCAGCGGCTCGGCCTCCCGCAGCACGGATCCGGCGGAGCGGCGGGCGACCTCCAGCACGGTCCCATCCTCGGGTGCAGCCAGCACGGTGAGCTCGGCGAGGCGCGTCGCCTTGCCCAGCGCCTCCTCGACCCGCGCGAGCTCGCCGCGGACGCGCACGGTCTCCTCAAGCAACTGGCGGCGCCAGTCCTCGAGGAAGCCCTGGCGCTCCGCCCGCCGCGCCTCCAGCGCATGGCGCAGCTCCGTCGCCCGGGCACGGTTCTGCTCGCGCTGCTGCTCGGCCTGCAGCCGCTGCGCCCGTGCCGCCAGCAGGTTGAGGCGGGAGCCGAGCTGACCCTCGACCAGCCGCGCGCGCATCGCCTCCACGTCGCGCGCGACGGCCACCTGCTCGGCCAGCGAGGCGTCGCTCTCCCGCAGGGCGCGGAGCACCGCCTCCTGCCCGGCGATCTCCTCCTCCAGCGCGCGCATGCGGGCGGCGAGGAAGGCATGCCGGCGAGCATGCAGCGCGGCCTGCAGCAGGGCGTCGAGATCGGCGCCGACCGGTGGCGGGGGGGCGCCGGCATGCTCGGCCTCGAGCCGCGCGAGATGGGCGGCGAGGGCCCGGTGCTGCGCGGCCAGCGCCGCGCGATCGGCCTCGGCGAAACTCGGGTCGAGAAGCGCCAGCACCTGGCCGCGGCGCACCGCCTCCCCCGGCCGAACCAGGAGCTGGCGCAGCACTGCGCGCTCCATCGGCTGCAGCACGATGGGCGGGGCGTCCGGGGCGAGGCGGCCCGGGCCGGTGACCACCACCTCCACCCGCGCCAGCGCGGCGCCGGCCAGCAGGGCGGCGAAGAGCGCCGCGACCAGCCAGTGCACCCCGCGCAGCAGCGGTGGCGGCGGCTCCTCGAGCAGTGCCTCGAGCTCGTCCTGGAAGGGCGCCGCCTCCGGCGCGAGGCGTCCCGGCCGGCGCAGCCGCGGCCAGCCCGGCATGGCGCGGGCAAGGCGTTGCCCGAGGCGCCGGATGGGGCCGATGCGGCCCCCCTCCGCCTCCGGCAGGTCGCGCGCCGCCGCCGCCGTGGCTGCTTCCGCCGTCGCCATGTCAGCGCAGGTGCTGCGTCTGCTGGTGCCAGAGGTGGCGGTACACCTCGCAGCGCTCCAGCAGCTGTGCATGCGGGGCGAAGTCGACCGCCCGGCCCTGGTCCAGCACCAGGATCGCGTCCGCCCGCACCAGGGAGGAGAGGCGGTGCGAGACCACCACCATGGTCCGCCCGCGCGCGATCTCGGCGAGGTTCGCCTGCACGATCGCCTCGCTGTCCGGGTCGAGGGCGCTCGTCGCCTCATCTAATATGAGCAGGCGCGGGTTGGTCAGCAGGGCGCGGGCGATGGCGATGCGCTGGCGCTGCCCGCCGGAGAAATTCGACGCGCCCTCCTCCACCATCGTCTCGTAGCCCTGCGGCAGGCGCCCGATGAACTCCTCCGCGCCGGCGAGGCGCGCGGCCTCCAGCACCTCGGCCAGCGGCGCCTCAGGCCGGGCGGCGGCGATGTTGTCGCGCAGCGTGCCGCGGAACAGCAGGTTGTCCTGCAGCACCACGCCGACGCTGCGGCGCAGGTGCTCGAGGTCCATGTGGCGGATATCGGTGCCGTCGAGCTGGATCAGCCCCTGCTGCGGCAGGTGGATGCCCTGGATCAGCCGCGTCACGGTGGTCTTGCCGGAGCCGGAGCGGCCGACCACGCCGATCACCTGACCCTCCCCGACCGCGAAGGTGACGCGGTCGAGCGCGGGGACCGCGGCGCCGGGATAGCTGAAGGTGACGCCCTCGAAGCGCAGCGCGCCGGTCAGCGGCGGCCGGGCCAGGCGCCGGTGCGGCGCGCGCTCCGGCCGGGCGTTCATCACGGTACCGAGCATGCGGACGGAGAGCGCCGCCTCCTGGTACTCGTTGATCAGCGCCACGATCTGCACCAGCGGCCCCGTCACCCGCCCCGAGAGCATGGTGAAGGCGACCAGCGCGCCGATCGTGAGGCGGCCGTCGAAGACCTCCATCGCGCCGATGCCGAGCACCGCGATCTGCATCAGCCGCTCCAGCACGGAGGTGGCGACGCTGCCGGCCGCCGAGATCCGCCCGACCTCCGCATGGCCGCGCACCGCGGCGGCGACCTGGCCGTCCCAGGCACGCTGTCGGGCCGGCTCCAGCACCAGGGACTTCACGGCGCGCATGTTGTGCAGCGTCTCGACCAGGTAGGCCTGGCGCGCCCCCTCGGCCGCGTAGAGCCGGTTCAGGCGGCGGCGGAAGGCCGGCACCATGGCGCCGATCACCACGGCGATCGCCAGCGAGAAGCCGAGCACCACGAGCGTCAGCAGCCCGCTGTAGAGCGCGAGCAGCACCAGCAACACCGGCAGCAGCAGCGCGTCCAGCAGGGTCTGGAACAGCCGCCCGGTCAGGAAGTGCCGCAGCTTCTCCGTCTGCTGCAGGTGGCGCACCAGCACGCCGGCCGAATTCCCCTCGAAGAAGCCGAGCGGCAGGCTGAGCAGGTGCTCGAAGGCCCGGCTGCCGAGCCTTGCGTCGACGCGGTTGCTGGCCAGCAGCATCAGGCGCTGCCGGGCATAGGCGAAGAAGCCGTCGAACAGCGTGAGCAGCACGAAGACCCCGACCACCACCGCCAGGGTCTGGTAGGCGTGGTGCGCGACGACCTTGTCGATCAGCACCTGGAACAGCAGCGGGATGGCGAAGCCGATCAGGTTCGACAGCACGGCGGCGACCGCGACGCCCAGGAAGAAGCGCCGGTTGCGCAGGATCTCCGGCAGGAACCAGCGCAGGCCGAAGGGCTCGTCCTCCGCCTCGCCGGGCGCGGCGGGGCGGCGGCAGAGCAGCAGCGTGCCGGACCAGAGCGCCTCGAACTCCGTGCGCGGGACGAGCTGCACGCCCTCCCGCTCCCGCGACGGGTCGAGCACGGCGGCGAGGCGCGTGCCGTCCGGCCCGGGCACGACATGGACCAGGACCATCCAGCCGCCGTCGCGCCGCTGTGCCAGGGCCGGATAGGCGCTGCCGAGGCTGCCCGCCTTCGCCCAGTCGCAGCGGGTGAGCACGCGCGTCCGCATGCCCGCCCGCCCGAGCGTGGCGAGCAGGCCCGGCAGCATGTCCGGGCCCTTGACCGCCGGCAGGTCCTCAGGCGCCAGCTGCACGCCGTGATGCATGGCGAGCAGGAAGAGGCACCGCAGCGCTGTCAGTTCTGGTGCCAACGTCCTGTCCGCCCAGGTCCGGTGGCAGCCTAGCGGCCCGGGCTTGACCAGGGGTTAAGCGGCGCGGCGCGGCGCGGCCTGCGGCAGCGTCAGACCATCACGGCAACGGCGCCGAGCAGCATCCCGAGAATCAGCAGAATGTCGCGTAGCGTTCCAATCATGCGTCTGCCCGAGCAGCCCTTCGGTGCCAACCCGCCTGCCTGCGCCGACGATGCGGGAGGCCTGGCTACAGGGACCTGCGGCGACGCGCTGTCATCCAGCGCACAGCGCGCGCCGGTCGCCGCG
This sequence comes from uncultured Acetobacteraceae bacterium, assembly GCA_964401305.1. Classification (GTDB taxonomy): domain Bacteria; phylum Pseudomonadota; class Alphaproteobacteria; order Acetobacterales; family Acetobacteraceae; genus JAIEOP01. Next base: position 5,256 of record CAYNYQ010000307.1, read on the forward strand.
GACCGGCGCCGCCCCGAACCGGGGCGTCAGGGCGCCGCCGCGCCGGCCGTGGCGGGCTCCGGCCCGGGGGCCTCGGCCCGCATCGCCGCGGCGGGACGTGCGCGCTCGGCGATGCCCTCGAAATGCCGCAGCGAGGCGAGGTGGAGGAAGCTGCGTTCGAGCTCGTCCCTGGCCAGCATGTCGGCGACGACATCGGACGGCAACGCCTTCAGCCGCGCCCGGTCGATCACCATGAAGCCCGAGAGCTAGCGATGCTCGCCGCTGCCGAGGGTGAAGCGGGCCTGCATTGGCTGGAGGAGCCCGAGCTACATCAGCCGTGCGCAATAGGCCTGGGTGTGGCGGAAGCTGTCCTGGTATTCCTGGAGGAAGCCCAGCACCGTGCCAAGGTAGTGCGTCCGCGTGCCGTCGGCGTCGAACAGCCGCTCGCCCCGCCCGGCCTGGTTGCAGCCGGGGAAGGTCTCGTCGATGTGCAGGGTGAAGGTGGTGCCGGCCTCGTCCTCGCTGAAGACGAAGGGGTAGCGGCGGACGAAGGCCGGGATGTAGCGGCCGAGCCAGCTGCCGTCCGAGCGTATTCGGCGACGCCAAGATGACCACGGCCCTGCTCGACCGTCTCACGCACCACTGCGGCATCGTCGAGACCGGCGACGAGAGCTGGCGGTTCAAGAACCGCGCCTGAGCCGGCCCGACAGGCGCCGCCGCGCTGCGGTCGTCCGCCCCTCCGCCTACGGCTCCGGGCCGGACGACCGCAGCGCGCATCAGCACACCAGACAGGGGTCCCTATTCGACGCCGATCCGGGCTCCCGTTTCCGAGCCGATTGACAGGGTTCGAACCAGGGCAAGTGCCGGACGCGCTGAAACCGGCCTTTTACCTCGGTTCTCGAGTTCCGTCCTAGTGGATAAACCCTGACGGAAGAGTCCGAGGGGGGTTCCCCCGACGCGG
>CAYNYQ010000308.1:0-6186 GCA_964401305.1 uncultured Acetobacteraceae bacterium
GGGCGCCTGCGCCGGGGGTGGGGCCGGCGCCGGGGCGGGCGGCGCCGGGTCGTCGGGGCCGAGCACGGTGATCCGCCCCGTGTTCTGCCGGGCGTAGACCTGCGGGCGGTACATGTCCTCGACCTGCGCGCCGGGCAGTTCGAAGCGACCCGCCGACACCGCGCGCAGCCGCACGGCGAGGCGGAATTCCGGCGCCTCCGGCGTCAGGTCGAGGATGGCGGCGAGGCGGTCGTCCAGCGCGGGCGTCGCCACCGTCTCGCTCAGCGTGCCGAGCCAGGGCATGCCCGCCACCTCCCCGGCGCCGAGCCGGCCGACGATCTCCCAGCCCGCCGGCAGGCCCTGCTGCACCACGGCCTGGTGCGCCTCCCGCGTCTCGGCCCGGCCCTCGATCTGCAGCACGAAGACGGTGTTCTGCCGCAGCGTATCGAGGTTCAGCGGCTGGCCCGCGAGGTCGAGGAAGCGCCGGCGGATCTGCATCCCCGCCCGGCCGGCGGGCGCGGCCTGGGCCGGGATGCCGGTGACCGAGACGGCGGCGAAGACCGGCGCGTCCGAGGCCAGGTTGCGCGCCACGCCCGGCGCGGCCAGCGCGAGGACGAGGCGCGGCGCCGGCGGCTGCGGCTGGCCGTCCACCGCGACGCGCACGGGCCTGCCGTCGCGGCCGAGCACGGCGGCCGTCAGCACCGCCCAGCCCTGCTCCTGGGTGTTGGTGCCCTGGGGGGTGAATTCCGGCCCGGGCAGCCGTGCCTGCAGCGCCGCCAGGCGGTCGGGCAGCAGGCCGCTCTCCTTCAGCAGCGTCGCGGTCGCCAGCGCGTCGCGCGCGGCATTGCCGTAGTCATAGGCCCACCAGCGGCGCGCCGGGGCGGCCAGGGCGGCGGCGAAGGCGGCCTCGGCGCGCGGGCGGTCGCCGGCGCGGGCGAAGGCGCTGGCCAGCTGCGCCCTGGCGAGCGGCGTCGGCAGGTCCTCGAGCTGCTCCATCAGCCGCCGCGCGGCACCGAGGCGCGGCCGCCCGGCCAGGGAGAGCACGTGCAGCCGATAGGCCTGGGCGGCGCGCTCCTCCGGCGTCGAGGGCGTGCCCTCCTCCACCTGCTCGAGGATGGCGCGCAGCGCGTCCTCGATGGCGGCCTCGGGCACGGCCGCGCCGGCGGCCCGGGCGCGCAGCAGCGCCTCCAGCGCGAAGGCCCCGGTCCAGTATTGCGGCTCGCCGCCCGCCGACCACAGGCCGAAGCTGCCGTCGAAGCGCTGCTTGTTCAGCACCCGCTCCACCGCCTGCTGCAGCCGCGCGGCGCGGTCGCCATCGGCATCGTCCGGCAGCGCGGCGGCGGCGAAGGCAAGCAGCTGCGAGGCCGACTGCTCGAGGCAGGCGAAGCCGTAGCGGTCCAGCATGCGCAGCATGCCGGTGGCGTCGAAGCGCACCGGCCCGCCGAAGCTGGCCGAGGCGGCCCAGGTGCCGGCGGTCCAGCGGTCCGGCGCGAAGGCCAGCGGGCGCTCGGCGCCGGGCGGGATCTCCTGCGCCATGGCCTCGGTGGTGGCGGGGCGGGAGGAGCGGATGGTGATCCGGCTCTCCCGGGTCGCGGTGAAGCCACCCGGCCCGGCGAGGGCGAGGCGCAGCACCCCCTCGCCCGCCGCCGTGGCGCGCAGCGTCGTGGTCGGCAGCGCCCGCGCATTCGGCGCCAGCGTCGCGGCGAGGCGCGGCGGGCCGGCGAGCGCGATCGCCCCCTCGGCGGTCAACGTCGCGGCGATCTCGCCCGCCGGCAGGTCGAGGTTGTGCAGCAGGACCGGCACGCGCGCCTCGTCGCCCGGGGCGAGGAAGCGCGGCAGCAGCGCCTCGGCCACCACCGGGTCGCGCACCGTCAGCGGGCGGGAGGAGGCGCCGGTGCGGCCCTCGGCGTCCCAGGCCACCGCCATCAGCCGCAGCTCCCCGGCGAAGTCCGGGATCTCCAGCGTGACCGTCGCCGTGCCATCGGCGCCGACGCGCACCGGGCCCGAGAACAGCGCCACGGTGCGCTGCGGGATGTCGACGACGCCGACCGAGAACTCGTCGCCGCCCTGGCGCAGCACCGCGAGCTCGCCCTCGGCGGGGGGGATCAGCCGGCCGTAGTCGTCGCGGATGTCGACGCCGAGGCGGCGCTTGCCCATGAAGTGCGCGACCGGGTCGGGCGTGGCGAAGCGCGTCAGGCGCAGGATGCCCTCGTCCACGGCGGCGAGGGTCACCATCGGGCTGGCGCCGGCATTGGCGAGGCGGATCGGCAGCTCGAGGCGCTGGCGCGGCGTGATGCGCTCGGGCCCGCCGACCGAGACCTCGATACGCCGCGAGGCTGGGTCCACCTGCAGCCAGGCGAGACCCAAGGCGCGGGCGGGCTGGCCCTGCCGCGCCTCGCCCGGGCGATGCACGCTGACCGCCACATAGGCGCCGGGGCCCCAGGCGGCATCGACCGGGATCTCCACCTCCGTCCCGCCCTCGGCCACCTCGACCTCGCGCAGGGCGAGCAGGCGGTCGGTCAGCACGGCGATGGCGGCCGGGCCGGCGAAGGGCGGGGTGATGCGCAGCCGCGCCACGGCGCCGGGCGCGTAGGCGCGGCCGTCGGCGGCGACGTCGACCTTGTCCGGCACCTCGGCCGTCTCGCCCCCGGCCCAGCCGGCGCGGAAGCGCACCGAGGTGACGGCGAGCGAGGCAGGGTCGCTCACCTCCAGCCGGTAGCGGCCGAAGCCGAGGCGCCGGGCGAAGCGCGCCGGGGTGCCGGCGGCGACATCCAGCGTCGCGCTGTCGACCGCCTCGTCGCGCCAGACCGTCTCGTAGCGCGCCACCGCGCCGCGGGTGACGACGCGCCAGTCCGGGCGCTCGCGCACCAGCCGCACCCGGAGGCCGGGGCGGGCGATGGGCCGGGCGTCGCCGTCCAGCGCCACGATCTCGAACCCGGCCTCGGCATTGGCGTCCACCGCGAGGTCGGCGAAGAGCGGCTTCACCCCGATCAGCGGCTGGGCGGCGCGCACCGGGATGGTCAGCGCGGTGCGCGAGGCGCGGCCGCCCGGCTCGTCGATCGAGACCGCCACCTCGGCGCGCAGCGGCCGCGTGGTGTCGGGCACCTGCGGCAGCGAGAGGACCAGCGTGCCGCGGCCCTGGTCGTCCAGCGACTCGATGTCGAAGCTCATCAGGTCGGGGGCGAAATTCTCGTCCACCAGGCCGAAGAGGTAGTCGGGCAGGCCCGCGAAGCCCGGGCTGCGCAGCGCCTGCAGGCGGAGCTCCGCCTGGCCCGTCAGCCCCGCCCCCGGCGCGCCGTAGAGGAAGCGCGCCGTCACCGGCACCGCCAGCGGCGTGCCCGGCACCAGGGGCCCCAGGGGCTGGGCGGCGGCAGGCGGCCCGGCCGTCACCTCGAGCCGCTCTGGCACGAAGGCGTCGACGCGGAATTCGGCGCGGCCGATCGGCGGTGCATCGGGGTCGGCCAGCACCTCCAGCGTCCAGACGCCGGCGGGCACGGCGCGCGGCAGGGCGATGGGCCAGAGCACGGCCGCCCCCGGCTCCCGCGCCGGCACGGCCTCGGCGAAGACGCTGCCGTTCGGGCGGCGCACGCGCAGCCGGGCCGGGATGTCCACCGGCCGGCCGCCATTGTCGCGCAGCAGCGCCGCGGCCTGCACCGTCTCGCCGGGGCGGTAGATGCCGCGGTCGAGCCAGAGGAAGGCATCGAGCGGACCGGGCGGCGCGAGCCCGGCGGCGCCGCGGTCGGAGAGGTCGAAGGCGGCCTGCTCGAGGTCGAGCGCGACCATGTCGGTCGGAGCCTCGGCCGGGCCGGCGAAGGCGTGCAGCGCGCGCGGCGCCACCGGCCCGCGGCCGCGCAGCAGCGGCGCGGCGAAGCGGACGAGGCCGTCGGCGCCGGCCGTCTCCTCGGCCAGGATGTCGTTCGCGCTGGAGAGCAGCCGCACGCGGACCCCCGGCGCCGGCCGGCCGCTGCCGAGGCTGCGCGCCTGCACCGCGAGCCCCCCGCCGCCCGCCCCTGCCGCGCCCTCCCCGCCGCCGCTGCGCCAGGCGGTCAGGCCGAGATCGGTCACCATCACCGGCAGCGCCGCCATGCCGGCGCGCTGGCCGTCGCCCGGGCCGATCACCAGCACGTAGAGGCCGGGCTCGGCCAGCACCCGCGCCGCCTCGGGCAGCGGGATCACCTGGCGCTGAACCTGGTTCGGCCGCAGCACCGGCAGCGCCGCCCGGCCTTCCCAGACGGTGCGGCCCCAGGTTTCCGGCACGTTCTCCGCCGCCCAGGAGTCCAGCGCCTCGCCCGGGGTCCAGTCGCGGCCGAAGGGGACGAGGTTGCGCTCCGTCACCCGGACGAGCCGGAGGGTGAGCGCCGAGAGGTTCACCGTGGCGAGGCCGATGCGCGGCGCCTGGCCGCGCGGCAGGATGAAGAAGCGGCTGTCGAGGATGATGCGCGGCCGGCGGTTCGGCATGGCGACGCGCAGCGTGGTCTCGCGGTTGAGGCGTAGCCCGTCCTCGCCGGGCAGGCCGGCGCGCAGCACGAGGCGCGTTGCCTCGCCATGCGGCAGGCCGGCGGCGCAGAGCTGGTCGCCCTCGCGCAGGATGGCGAGGCCGGGGACCGGCGGCTCGGCGCGGATCCAGTCCTGCGGCTGCCAGTCCGTGCGCCGCGCCGGGGGCACGGTGAAGGCGAGGCAGGCGCGGGCCGGCTCGGCCTCGGGCTCGGTGTTGATGCGGGCGACCAGCAGGCCGGCGGCGCGGCGGGCATCGGCCAGCATCTGGCGGTAGCGCGGCTCGCCCGGGGCGCGCTCGATCACGGCGGCCAGCGCCTGCTGCGCCTGGGCGTGGCGCTCGAGGCGGCCGAGCGCCTCGGCCATCAGCAGCAGGGCGGGGATCTCGGGGGCGCCGGCCGGGACCATGTCGAAGCCGCGCTGGCCGGCGGCGAGCGCCCGGCCGGGATCGGGCGGGGTGCGCTGCAGCAGGGCTCGGCCATAGGCAAGCCAGTGTTCGGGCCGCGCCTCGCCGCCGGCGAGGCGGTCCTCCCAGCCCTGGGCGGCGGCGGCCCAGTCGCCGCGGCGCTCGGCGGCCTGGGCGCGCTGTTCGGCGGCGGCGCGCTGGGCGGGGGTGGCGCCCGCGGGGAAGCGGCGGGTCAGGTCGCGCTCGAGCACCTCGGCGTCGCGGGCGAGGCCGGGCAGGTCGAAGCTGCCCTGGGCCCGGGCCGCGAGGGGCGCGGCGAGCAGCAGCGCGAGCAGCAGGAGGGCAAGCGCCAGGGCGGGGCGCGTCTTCGCAGGGACCAGGCGCATGCGTCGGGGACCTCGGGCGGGTCGGGTGCGCCAGAGTGGCACAGATGGGCCGGGCGCGCGCGGGGGAGCATGCGGGATCGCCGCGCCGCGCCGGTCGTCCCCGTGTGCCCTTCGCCGCGCCGCGCCGGTCGTCCCCGTGTGCCCTTCGCCGCGCCGCGCCGGTCGCCCCGTGTGCCGTTCGCCGCGCCGCGCCGGTCGTTCCGCCCTGTCCTCGGGAGTCCCGATCCGGGCATGCCGCCCTTGCCCGGCAGATCGACCCGGAGGGCGTGCCGCCCTGTCTCCCGGAACGCCTTCCCTACCCCTCGGCCAGCCCCGCCACCGCGCCCCGCAGCGGCGCCCAGAGCCGCTGGTTGTCGGCCGGCCGCATGCCCGCCGCGAGCCCGCCATCGATGGTCAGCGCATGGCCGGTGACGAAGCCGGCGCGATCGTCGGCCAGGTACAGCACGCCCTCGGCGATGTCGTCCGGCCGGCCGCCGCGCGGCAGCGGCTGGAAATCGTCGAGATGCGCCGCCGCGCGCTCGGCCACCGCGGCGTCGAGCTGGCGCGGCAGGTTCAGCCCGCGGCCGAAGATCGGCGTGGCGATGGCGCCGGGGCAGACGCAGTTCACCCGGATGCGATGCTCGGCGAGTTCGAGGGCGGCGCATTTCGTCAGGTGGATCACCGCCGCCTTGGCCACCGAATAGGCCGCCGCGGTGGAGCCCGGGATCAGCCCGGCGATGCTCGCCGTGTTCACGATCGCGCCGCCGCCCTGCGCCCGCATCGGCGCCGCGGCATGCTTGATCCCGAGCATCACCGAGCGGACCAGCAGGTCCATGGTCCAGTCCCAGCCCTCCATCGGCATGGACGCGATGGGATCGGGCACGCCGCCGCGCCCGGCATTGTTGAACATCAGGTCGATCCGGCCCCAGGCGGCGCCGGCGA